>JBAXFS010000015.1:0-28569 GCA_037139795.1 Actinomycetes bacterium | reverse complement strand
CCAGCGGGATTATCATCACCGTCGATCCAGCGAATGAAGTTTTGAAAATCTTCGGCGCGATTTTCAGCTCCGGTCTTGCCTTCCCACAATCCCCCGTTTGTCTCACGCAGTTTTTCATGCGTTCTAACCGGCAGGCCAACTAAGTTAGCTAACGCCAGCGCAGTATCGTGCGCGCGACTTAAATCACTAGAGATAATCGCTGTAGGCTTCATGGAGGCCAAAATTGTTGCGGCGTGCTCTACTTGGTAGCGACCTACATCATTGAGCGGAATATCCGAGTGTCCTTGGAAACGATTAACTAAGTTCCAATCAGTTTGGCCGTGACGCCATAAAAGTACGCGATTACCTGCCATGTACTGCGGCATCTTTCACTGCCTCTAGATCAATCGTTGGACAGTCATTCCATAAACGATCGAGCATGTAGTACTTGCGAAGCTCTGTGCTTTGAATATGGACAACTAAATCCGAGTAATCAAGGAGAATCCACTCCGCACCTTTTTCACGTCGTGCAGGTTTTTCACCTATCGCCGTTAATTGGCGTTCTACCTCATCGGCAATTGCATCTACTTGTGCGACGTTAGCGCCAGTTGCAATTAAAAATACTTCACTCAAGACGAGCTGGTCCGATAAATCGATAGCAATAAGATCAGTACCGATTTTTTCGATTACTGCCTTTGCCGCGACTTGAGTGATTTCTAGGGTGCGTGCGCTAATTGTCATAGAGCGCATTCTCCCTTATAAATGCCGCAACGATTTCCGGTACCTGCGTGCTCAAACCCGCCCGAATTGCTGTAGCTGAAACATCCAAGGCTGCGATATCAACGCCGTGAGGGGCAAATCCAGGGCGGTTAATACAGATTATCGAGGCGAGTTTGTGCAGGTCATCGGCTCGATGCCATTGATCAATCTTTGAATAGGCATCGGCACCCATGATCAAGAAGATCTCATCGTTCGGGAAATGGGTGCGCACCGCTTCGACGGTATCGATTGCATAACTGGGTCCTGCGCGAAGAATTTCGATGGGGCTCACTTCAACGTGCGATGAAATGGCCGACGGTAAAGTTGTAACAGCTAACTCACACATTTTTCGTCGATCAGCACCCGATGCGATCGGGCTATTGTCTCGGAGTAATGGTTGGCCAGCAGGAACAACAAGCAAGCGATCTATTATCTTTTTCTCGATGAGTTGTGTAATTACGTGCAGATGACCGTTATGAATCGGATCAAAAGTTCCGCCATAAATTCCAACTCGGGACAAATTAGTCTCGGTCTAAGCGAAGAACTAAATAAAGAAGCAGCGAGAGAATGCCGAAAGTGACAAGGCCATAGGCATAGGCCGGCATAGGAAGTTTGCGAAGTGATTCGGCGGCAAGATTACTCATGGGCGAAATCCTACTACGCGCCTTGGAGCAATTCTTTGAATCTCGCCTCGTCGATGACTGGGATGCCTAATTCGGCAGCCTTAGCTAACTTTGAACCTGGATCGCTGCCTACTAATACATAATCCGTCTTCTTGGAAACTGCCGCTGCCGCCTTGCCTCCATGGGCGGTAATAGTTTGTGCAATTGAATCTCGAGTGAAGCTCTCTAAGCCTCCCGTGACAACAAAAGTTAAACCAGCCAGCGTTTGTGGAAGTTGTTCAATCGCTTCTTGCTTAACACGAACTCCAGCCGCACTCCATTTGGCGATTATCGTCTTGTGCCACTCAACGCTAAACCACTCAATAATTGAGTCGGCAATGGTTGTACCTACGCCATCGATCTCGGCGAGTTCTGCCGCACTCGACGTAGAAATCTTTTCAATCGAACCACAATGGGTCGCAAGTGCCTGTGCCGCAGTCGGTCCAACGTGTCGAATGGAGAGTGCGACGATCGTGCGCCACAGTGGTGCATCTTTAGCTCTAACTAGAGCGGCCAATAGTTTTTCTACATTTAACCCGGCGTTGCCATCTTTCTTAGTGAAAAAATCTGACGTCGCCAGTTTCGCAGCAGTTAAATCAAAGAGCTCGGACTCGTCCCTAATGATTCCGGCCGCTAATAACGCCGATGCCGCTTCATAACCTAAAACATCAATATCTAGGGCTGCACGCGAACCTATGTAGTAAATACGCTCTCGCAATTGCGCGGGACAACTTTGTGCATTGGGACAACGAATATCAATATCCCCTTCTGACATGGCACGAAGTTCAGATCCACACTCTGGGCAATGAGTCGGCATCACAAAAGCAATCTCTTTGCCAGTGCGAGATTCAATGACTGGACCTAAAACTTCAGGAATTACATCTCCAGCCTTTCGGATAACAACGATATCGCCGATGAGAACACCTTTGCGAATAATTTCTGTGGCGTTATGTAGCGTTGCATTAGTCACGGTTGAGCCGGCAACTTTAACTGGCTCCATAAATGCAAATGGTGTTACACGTCCAGTACGGCCGATACTGACTTTTATGTCTAGTAAGCGTGTAGTGACTTCTTCGGGCGGGTACTTATAAGCGATTGCCCATTTTGGTGCCCGCGAAGTGAAACCCAACTTTGTTTGCTCGGACATTGAATCAACTTTTATAACGACACCATCGATTTCATGCTCTATATCGTGGCGATGCAGGTCGTAGTTCTTAATATATTTCTCTACTTCAGGACGTGTCGTGCATACTGTGAATCGATCACTCGTAGGAAGTCCCAAAGTCTTAAGCAGGGCGTAAGCCTCGCTCTGTGATTTAAAGGATATTCCCTCATGCGCTCCGACTCCATGCACAACAAGTGAGAGTGGGCGTTGTGCGCTAACTCGTGGATCCTTTTGGCGCAGCGAACCTGCAGCGGCGTTTCGAGGATTAGCAAAGAGAGGCTTGCCTAACTCCTCTAAACTCTCATTAAGTTCGTTGAAAGCGGCAAGTGGAAAAAATACTTCGCCACGAACTTCAATCAGTGCAGGAATATTTTTACCCTTTAACGTATGCGGCAAATTCTTAATCGTCATAACGTTGAGAGTGACATCTTCGCCAGTTACACCATTGCCACGCGTTAGGCCCCGGACTAACTGACCATTTTCATAAAGGAGATTGATTGCTAAACCATCGACTTTTAATTCGCATAGATAGGATGGCTGCGCTACCTCTTTTTCCACGCGATCAAACCATGACTCGAGTTCAATGAAATCAAAGACGTTGTCCAAGCTCATCATCTTTTCAATGTGATCATGTTGAGCAAACGAAGTTGCAAATCCCCCGCCAATACCCAGCGTTGGTGAATCTGGTTCACGAAGTGCGGGATTGGCCGCCTCCAGCGCCGTTAGTTCGCGCAGCAAGGCATCAAAGTCGGCATCGGAAATAGTCGGGGCATCTAAGACGTGGTATTTAAATTGATGCTCCCGAATCTCATTGGTGAGTTCAGCCATTCGGTGGCGGGCATCATTGCTCATTTATTGCGTCTCACAAATTGTTGCCGACCCCACGACGCGATCACCATCATAAATAACCATCGCTTGACCAGTTGCAAGACCAAGTAGAGGTGCATCTAGCATCGCCACAAGCAAACCATTCTCAACAAAGTAGGTACAGGTAAGAGCTGCCCCATGGGCGCGAATTTGAACAAAACCAATGCGATGTTCATGATCAACTGCGGGTCCACACCACACTGGGCGCTCCCCTCGCATGATTGTGACCGCTAAATCTTCTCGCGCTCCAACTACAACCGTGTTTGTCACTGGCTCGATCTTTAAAACAAATCGGGGCGATCCATCAGGTGTCGGAATTGTTAGACCTAAACCTTTGCGTTGTCCGATTGTGTAGGTATATGCCCCTTTGTGCTCGCCAATCTTTGTTCCACTTTGATCAACGATTGGACCAACATCACTACCTAATCGATCTCGTAACCACCCGGCATTATCGCCAGATGGCACAAAACAAATATCGTGACTATCTGGCTTTTGTGCAACAGCTAACCCACGCGACTCTGCCTCTTTGCGAATATCAACCTTTGTTGTATCTCCAAGAGGAAAAACTGCACCTTCAATTTGCTCAACGGTTAAGACCGATAAGACATAGGACTGATCTTTCGAATGATCAACTGCGCGATGAAGCGTCTTACCATTCTCGCCAATTTCAGTCCGCGCATAATGGCCGGTTACAACACCATCAAAACCCATTGCGCGAGCACGATCTAAGACTGCGGCAAACTTAATCTTTTCATTACAACGAAGACATGGATTAGGTGTGCGACCTGCAGCGTATTCAGCCAAGAAATCTTCAACTACACCGTCGTGAAACTCTTCGGCCATATCCCAAATGTAGAAAGGGATTCCAATGACATCGGCGGCACGACGAGCATCATGTGAATCTTCTATCGTGCAACATCCGCGCGCACCTGACCGGTATTTCTGCGGATTGGCAGATAGCGCTAAGTGCACGCCAATGACATCATGGCCGGCCTCAACTGCGCGTGCAGCGGCAACGGCAGAGTCAACGCCGCCACTCATTGCTGCAATTAATTTCATGTGAGATTTGCCGCCCTTCCACGGGCAATTACATCGGGAAGCACTGACACTACAAAATCGCACTCACTCGAAGTACTCGTGGCGCCAAAGGAAAAACGCAGCGAGGATTGAGCAGTTACTTCGTTGTGCCCCATGGCTAGCAAAACATGGCTGGCCTCGTGAACGCCCGCGCTACATGCCGAGCCCGTTGAACATGAGATGTGTTGACCATCCATAAGTAATAACAAAGTATCGCTCTGGGTTCCGTGAAAAGTGACGTTAACTATTCCGGGCAAACGCTCTGCACCAAGGGCGTTAATCACCGCATCGGGAATTAACGCCTGTACTGAAGAGATGAAGCGATCACGCAGCCCCGCCACTTCCCCAGCGTTGTAATACGAACTCGCAGCTGCCGTTGCAAAGGCAACGATGCTCGGAGCATTTAAAGTTCCGCTTCGAATCTCGCGCTCTTGCCCGCCACCATGCATTAGCGATGGAATCTCAACGCCGCGTTTTAATATCAGGGCACCGATTCCAAGGGGCCCACCAATCTTGTGGGCACTAAGAGACATGGCAGTAACACCTAATTGTGCAAAGGAGAGTGGTACTTTCTTAAAACTTTGAACAGCATCGGTATGTACTGGAATGTCACCGGCGATTGCAACCACTTCACTCACAGGTTGGATGGCGCCAGTTTCATTATTTGCGTGCATTACCGAGATGACTGCAATTTCATCTCCGCGAGTTTTAACTAGATTGCGTAAGAAAACTAAATCGATTACACCATCGGCGTAGACTGGGATTTCTATTACTTCTGCGCCCTCATGCGTTGCTAGCCAATGAGCTGGATCTAAAATCGCATGATGCTCAATGCTTGAAACTACGACAACTCTCTTTCCATTTTTGCGACCTGCCCAATACAAACCTTTCAACGCAATGTTATTTGCCTCAGTTCCGGATGCGGTAAAAATAACTTCGCTCGGAAGAGAGCCGATCTCTTTGGCAATTGCTTCGCGGGCATCTTCTAGAGTTTTGCGCGTTGCACGACCATGCGTGTGCAGACTTGAAGGATTGCCTAACTGTGCCAACTGCGCCGTCATCGCAAGAAGAGCGCTTTCAACCATCGGGGTTGTTGCCGCGTGGTCTACATAGATCGATGACATAGGACTAATCCTAGGACTTACGCGCGTTCACACCCTCCGTGGCCTTTGGTAGCACGGCAAAGAGGTCACCGACTACGCCAAAATCTGCGAGTTCAAAGATGGGAGCCTCTGGATCTTTGTTGATGACAACAATCGCTTTACTTGTCTGCATGCCGGCTCGATGTTGAATTGCACCTGAGATTCCACACGCAACATATAACTGAGGACTAACTGTCTTGCCAGTTTGGCCAACTTGGTGTGAGTGCGGATACCAACCAGCATCAGTTGCAGCGCGCGATGCACCAACGGCTGCGCCAAGTGAATCGGCAAAAGCTTCAACTGCCCCAAAATCTCCATTTGTCCCACGCCCGCCCGATACCACGATATTAGCTTCAGTTAATTCAGGACGACCGCCTTGCACTGGTGGCTCTGAGGAAGTGATGATCGCTTTCTTCGAACTCTCTGAAATTTCAAAACTCGCGGATTCAATTATTGGTGTGACGGACGTTGTATCCGCCTCAACCGTGTTGGGGCGAAGCGTGATTATCGGCGTTCCATGTGAAACTTTTGAGTGAACGGTAGTTGAGCCACCAAAAATAACTTGAGTGGCGGTTGCATCTGCACTTACATCAACGGCATCGGTAATAATTCCGGAATTAGTTTTCACGGCCACTCGTGCGGCAACCTCTTTACCAAATGCATGGGAGGCAATTAAAAGAGCCTTTGGAGTTCTTGTTGCAATAATTTGGGCAAGGACATCGGCAGCTGCTGAAACACCATGAGCAAGAAAACTATCGGATTCGATCACAAGTACTTTGGTAATTGGTCCGTGCGTTAGCGCCGATGCATAACTAGCACCAAGACCAGTTGGGGCAAGTACGACTGCAGTTACTTCGCCCATCCGCGAAGCTGCGGTGGCCAGTTCTGCCGTAGTTTTACTTACTTTAGCGCCGATAAAATCGGCCAGAATTAAAGCACTACTCATATCAATTTCTTCTCTGCCAAATATGCGACAAGTTGGTCGCCGCCAGTTCCGTCATCAGTGACAACGATTCCAACTGCGCGGGCAGGGCGTAGAGATGAATCAATAACTACTGACCACGAACTCTCAATGCTTATGCCCAAACTCGAAAGATCGATAGTTTCAATGCTCTTTTTCTTTGCCGCCATGATTCCCTTAAAGGATGGATATCGCGGTTCATTAATTTTTTCGACTACTGACACAACGGCTGGAAACTCGGCGGACATCGCATCCACTCCAGATTCAGTAACGCGTGAGATAGAGACTTTTTTGGCGTCTGGATCAACGGTGACCGATGCGGCGAAAGTAAGTTGGGCGCAACCAAGACGCTCAGCAATCATCGCCGGCACTACGCTCATGCGCGCATCGGTTGATTCAGTTCCACAGATAACTAGATCAAATTCGCCCTTAGATATTACCTCCGCTAAAACCTTAGACGTTGCGAGCGCATCTGCTCCAACAAGGGCCGAGTCGGTAATCAAAATTCCATCGTTTGCACCCATTGAAAGCGCTTTTCGAAGCGATTCCAATGCGCGCTCGGGACCCATGGAAATAACCGTGACGCTGTTCGGCCCACCTTCATCATTGCCACCATGTGCCTCAACGATTCGTAACGCCTCTTCAATTGCATATTCATCTAAATCATTTAAAACGGCATCAACGTTGACGCGATCTAAGAACCCATTGACCATCTTCTTCTCAGCCCATGAATCTGGCACCTGTTTGATGCAGACGGCAATTTTCATATTGCATATGTTACTAATGAGTAACCATTAACTCCATCTCAGGGAGATGATTTCATCTCTGATTTGCCAACACGTAACCTCAACGTGGGCTTTAGGGTTTCTCCATCATCCACATTTACCCCATGGTGCTTCGGATCGCCCTTGTGACTGAATCCTTTCTGCCACAAGTA
The DNA here is from genome assembly GCA_037139795.1 of Actinomycetes bacterium. Lineage (GTDB taxonomy): Bacteria > Actinomycetota > Actinomycetes > Nanopelagicales > Nanopelagicaceae > Planktophila. Next base: position 21,020 of record JBAXFS010000015.1, on the reverse strand, counting down.
AATGGGGTGACAAACTCAGTCCTTCGTATCCTTGAGGGTTTCGCCCGTGATGGACATCAAGCGCTTGTGATTGCGCCAGAGAGTGCCGACGGTCCACGAGAGTATGCCGGCTTTCGAGTTAAACGTGTCCCGAGTCTTGCAATGAAGGGATTGGTTCCAGTTGGCTTTCCACAACGTGCTCTCGATCCGCTCATAGATGGGTTTGCACCCGATGTTATCCATTTAGCATCACCGATTTTTCTCGGACACTACGTTACCAAAATAGCTATGCGCCTAGAGATTCCTACCTTGTCGGTTTACCAGACTGATGTCGCTGGCTTTGCCAGACATTACGGCATGAGCATTGCACATGGTGGATTAAAAAAGTGGGTGGCAAGAATTCACTCTCAAACTAATCGAACACTCGCACCTTCGAAATGGTCCTGCTTAGATTTAGAGAAATCGGGTGTACCTAATGTCCGCTTATGGCAACGCGGAGTCGATAGCGTAAAGTTTACTCCAGCGAAACGGGATGAACTATTAAGAAGTCAACTCCTTGGTAATCGCAGTGATAGAAAAATTATTGGCTATGTCGGACGTCTAGCAAATGAAAAACGTATAGAAGATTTATTGGTCTTAGATCAACGCGATGATATCCAATTAGTTATTATTGGTGAGGGCCCAGCTCGCACAAAGCTAGAGCGCATTTTAAATAATGCTCGCTTTGTTGGATATCAAAGTGGTGAAGATCTCGCACGTTACTACGCCTCCTTGGATATCTTTGTGCATACTGGCAAGCATGAAACTTTCTGCCAATCGATTCAAGAGGCGCTTGCTTCTGGTGTTCCGGTAATTGCGCCCAACTCAGGTGGTCCAACAGATTTAGTTAAGGATGGATTGACTGGCTACTTAATTGATACGGCAAATAGCCAAAATTTGAGTAGCAGTGTCAGCATGATTTTTTCAAACCCGGATGCAGCAATGATGGCAATCAGAGCCCGTGAATCTGTTATCGAGCGCACGTGGCCAGTTGTGCATAAGCAACTTATTAATCACTATTACGAAATTCTCGAAACTTCAGCGTTGCGGGCAGAAAGTGTGAGGGTGGCATGAAAATACTTCATATCGCTAACTTTTACGGCCCGAAGTCAGGTGGAATTCGCACGACTTTGCACGAACTTGGGGCTGGCTACATCTCTAAGGGACATGAATTTACTTATATTGTGCCAGGCAATGGGCTCTACTGCGAAGAGACCCCGGATGGACGCAAGATAACTGTTCCATCATTTATTCTTCCATTTAGTGGCGGTTATCGAATCATCCGAAACAATAGCTATATCAAGAAACTTATCACCACTTTGGCTCCAGATGTCTTAGAGGTTTCAGATCGTTTTACTCTCACAAGAATTGGTGAATGGGCCGGCAAGCGAAAAATCAAGACGGTCGTATTCAGCCACGAGACTTTGGTGGGTTTGGCAGAGCACTATTTTGCATTCCCGATTACACCGTTAATTGATTGGCATAATCGTCGCCTGGCGAAGCGATTTAATTACGTTATTGCTACAACGAGCTTTGCCGCTCGTGAGTTTGAGAGACTTAAGATAGAAAATCTGGTTCGCGTACCTCTTGGTGTTGATCTAGAGAAATTTTCTCCGGCGCGTCGTGATAAAGAGTTAAGGGCTCACTTACTTCAAGGCAGTGAAATCTTGCTTGTACACTGCGGCCGCATGTCACGCGAGAAACATCCTGCTCGCTCACTTGAAACTCTTAACCTTCTCATCGCAAGGGGAGTCAACGCACGACTTATATATATTGGTATCGGGCCACTTTTTAAGAAACTTCGTGAAGATGCTAAAGGTTTGCCCGTTACTTTTCTTGGTTACATCGCCGATCGAGATCGCTTGGCAGATATTCTCGCTTCTGCAGATATCTCATTGGCTCCAGGCCCTATCGAGACTTTTTGCTTAGCTGCCCTTGAATCACTTGCTTCGGGGACCCCAGTCGTTGCATCAAGTACTAGCGCCGTTGGAGAGTTCTTACTTCTAGATGGTGAAACGCCGGTTGGCGCAATCGCAAAGAACAATCCGAAATCCTTTGCCGACTCAATTCAAGAAGTTATTGCAATGAGAAAGACTGATCATGGACTCTCCGCCACATGCCAGCACCAAGCAGAGAACTTTCCTTGGAGTTCAACGGTTTCCTTGATGCTGACTTTGCATGGCGAATTGCCTAAAAAGTCTTCGCGGCTAACAAGAGCGGCATAAATGAACCCTGTTGCCACATTTGTAATTCTCGGTGATAGTGCAGCTGCCGGTACAGGTGATGCCGACAGAAACGGGACCCTGCGGGGTTGGAGTTATTACTTGGCAAATCACTTTAATCAGCCACTTATTTATGCCAATCTGTCGCGTCCAGGTGCGCAATCAACAGAAGTCTTAGTCGATCAACTCCCAAAGGCGTTAATTCTTGAACCTACGCTTACCGCAGTCATTGTGGGTGGAAATGATGCATTACGAAATGGCTTTAGTCCTGATGTCTTGCGTAATAATCTACGTCAAACTTTGAGGGCTTTGCGTGAGAGTGGGTCAGAAATTGTGCTCTTGCAACTTCATGAGCCAACAAAGATTGCACCTTTGCCAAAAACTTTGGGAACTGTTCTCAATCGGCGAATAGATTCTGTCAATAACGTGGTTCGTGCGGTTGGTGCCGAGTTTGGTGCACATATTTTAGCTGTACGCGATATTCCAGATATCTATGACAGAAAACGCTGGCACGTTGATCGGATGCATCCATCAAAGCATGGCCACCAGATTCTGGCGCAGAATTTTCAGGAGCTGCTCTCGCCCCATTGGGATATCAATCCCGTCACTATCGATCCTGTTGCCGAGCGTGGAAGGAGTGATTCATTGCTATGGATGATAAGACATGCCACTCCTTGGTTCCTCAAGCGAAGCGTCGATCTCTTACCAGCAGCGTTTCTCCTGGTTATGGGTGAATATTTTAAGATTCTGACTGGGCGTGATCGAAGCGCACGGGCGGTGTTGTATTTCCCTGAGTTTGTAAATCAACGTGAAGCTGGAATTCCCCAGGTCCAAGAGGAGCGAGTCTCGTAATTGGCAATTAATTGATAAGGCAGGGCAGAATTGCCCCGTGCTACCTGCAGATCCCCGAACCCTTGGCGCCACCGTCACTGACGGCGGAACTAACTTTGCCATCTGGTCAAATGCCGCTGATGCAGTTGAGTTATGCCTATTTAATGAGGTTAACGGGGCTGTAGTTGAAACGCGCTTTGCAATGTCCCATCGAAATGGACCGATTTGGCATGGCTATTTAGCTGGAGTTCGAGCTGGCCAGCGTTATGGCTATCGCATATATGGGCCTTGGGCTCCCGAGAATGGCGTCCGATTTAACCCTGAAAAGCTTTTAATCGACCCTTACACGCATCAATTAAGCGGGGCCATCTCTTACGTTCCAGAGATTTTCGGGCACGTTGCCAACGATGCAACGGGAGCCGGTGATCTCTCAGTTCGCGATGATCGAGACAGCGCCGGTTTTGTTCCGTACTCGGTTGTTACCGATCATAGAGTGCGCGAAATTGTGCGCCCACTCGTACCATGGGCGAAAATAATTATCTATGAAGCTCATGTGAAGGGATTAACGGCCAAGAACCTCGATATTCCTGAGAATGAACGTGGAACTTATAAAGGCTTAGGACATCCAAGCACGATTGCACATTTAAAATCCTTGGGGGTTACCGCCCTTGAACTCTTGCCAATTGCAGCTTCAATTACGGAACCGGCAATACATAAGCGTGGGCGAAAAAATCACTGGGGTTACAACTCTTTAGCTTTTAGCGCGCCCGAGAGTTCTTATGCCGCAACAGATGATCCGATCAGCGAACTGCAGTGGGCAATAGATCAATTACATAATGCGGGCATTGAAGTCATTTTAGATGTTGTCTACAACCATACTGCCGAAGGTGGCGTTGGCGGTCCTACTCTTTCGTATAAAGGGATCGATAATAAGTCTTACTATCGACATGACAATCAAGGTAACTATGTTGATGTAACTGGGTGTGGAAATACTTTCGCGGCCAGTAACCCGCACTCCGTTCGGCAGATAATAGATTCTCTTCGTTGGTGGATAGAAGTTGTGGGTGTAGATGGTTTCCGTTTTGATTTGGCGACCGCCCTTTATACGAGTCAAAGCGCCTTTAACTCCTCATTAATGACGGCGATTGAATCTGATTCAGTCTTGCGAAACTTTAAAATGATTGCAGAGCCATGGGATGTAACGCGCTACTCGCTCGGGGATTTTCCGCATCCTTGGCGAGAGTGGAACGATGTTTATCGTGACTCTGTACGTCAATTCTGGTTAGGCGATTTAGCTCGTGGTTTTGGTGAAGGTGTTTCAGATATTGCCAATAGCATCAGCGGATCAAGTTCAATTTTTTACTATCGTGGACCAACTTCCTCAATCAACTTCATCGCCGCCCATGATGGTTTCACTCTTCACGATATGGTGGCATATAACGAAAAACACAACGCGGCTAATATGGAAGACAACGCCGATGGCAGTGATTCAAATAGCTCATGGAATGTCGGTGTCGAGGGTGAAACCGCCGACGCATCGATACAAGAAATTCGTCGCCAAATTCAAAAGTCCATGCTGGTAACGCTCATGCTCTCATCAGGGGTTCCAATGTTGAATATGGGCGATGAAGTAAGCCGTTCACAAAATGGTTCCAACAATGCTTACTCGCTGCCGATTGAATTTAATCAGGAGAGTGCGGCAACATTTAATGGTGGCTGGGCTCTTCCATGGAAGTTAGATGCAGGGGCGAGCGATATCTTGGCAACTGTGCAGACCTTGGCACAAATTCGTGAAAGATATCTAGTCGATGTTACATCCGAGTTTTTTACTGGCATTGTTGACCAAGGAACGAAACGAAAAGATATCGCCTGGTTCTCACTAGGCGGGCGCGAAATGAGCGATACCCATTGGGCCGATGAAGAAAAGCGGAGCATCACTGTCTTCGTTGAGGCCGACCCAGCTCGCGGACTTTTGTTACTCATGAACTCGTCTACTAGTGAAACTGTTTTCACACTTCCGGATCAACAGTGGGGAGAAACCTTTAGGTGTCTCTTAGATGCAAGTAAAGATATTGCAACATATGAACCCGTCATCGCAGCACCTGGTGCGAAAATAAATGTGCCGGCCCATAGTGCGCAAGTTTGGCTCGTCTCGCGTACTAGGTAGTACGTGCGATTCACGAGTAGCATTTAGAAATCATGTTAGCCATCATCGCTCCCGGCCAAGGCGCTCAAACTCCGGGAATGCTAAATTCTTGGATCGCAGATTCAGCCTCGAAGAATTTATTAACTTCATGGTCGGATGCAATTAATTTAGATCTCATTCGTCTTGGAACAACTGCAGATGCCGAGGAGATTAAAGACACGGCAAATGCCCAGCCACTTATCGTTGCAACTTCCCTTGTAGCCGCGCACGCACTTGGTTTAAGAAAAGTTGCGCTTACATCTGGTCACTCAGTTGGTGAACTTGCGGCAGCTGCAATTTGTGGTGCAATAAGTGAATTAGATGCGCTTCGGTTTGTACGTGCACGCGGAGTTGAAATGGCAAAGGCCGCGGCACTTTCCCCGGCTGGAATGTCGGCCGTACTGGGTGGGGATCGCGCGCAAGTTCTTGGCGCCATTGCGGCATTAAATTTAGTTGCTGCCAACGATAATGGCGCCGGGCAAATCGTTGCCGCTGGAGATTTAACCGCTTTAGTCGCGTTAAGTGCGAATCCGCCGACTGGTGCGCGCGTTCGCGCTTTGGCCGTTGCTGGCGCTTTCCACACAACTTTCATGTCACCAGCCGTTCAACCACTCAAAGATTTAGCTGCCACCATCTCTTCCCAACCGCCAACAATGCCCTTCATCTCAAATAGCGATGGCGAAGCAGTCAATGATGGACATGAGGTTCTGGCTCGAATCGTTGATCAGATTGCCAATCCAGTGCGCTGGGATTTATGCATGGCGCGTTTAGAAAGCATGGGTGTTACGGGTGTCATTGAATTACCACCGGCCGGAACTCTGGTTGGCTTGCTCAAGCGCGTTGCACCCCAGATCGAAAGCTTTGCCTTAAAGAGCGCTGATGATTTAGTAGCAGCGCGCGAATTCGCAGAAAGGCACGCATGAGCATAAAACTTCCCGCCATGGGTAATAGCCAAATTCTCTCTGTCGGTTCATACCGGCCTAAGCGGCTCGTTCCTAATAGCGAAATTGTCGACCTCATCGAATCAAATGATGAGTGGATCCAACAACGTACCGGAATTAAAAGTCGCCGTTTTGCTGGCCCTGATGAAACTATCATTACGATGGCGCAAGCTGCCTGTGAAAGCGCACTGCTTCGTGCAAAATTAACAATGGCCGATATCGACACGTTGATTTTGGCAACTATCACTTATCCAGTTCAAGCCCCTAGTGCGGCCACGGATTTAGTCAGAGTCTTAGGTAATCCAAAGACGGCCGCTTTTGATATTAGCGCGGCCTGTGCTGGTTTTTGTTATGGCGTTGCAATGGCCAGTGATTTAGTTCGAGCTGGAACATCTAAAAATGTTTTAGTCGTTGGCGTTGAAAAGATTTCAGACTTTCTCGACATGAGTGATCGTGGAACGGCATTTATTTTTGGCGATGGCGCTGGCGCAGTTGTGATTGGACAAAGTGTCGAACCTAAAATCGGTCCTGCTGTATGGGGATCAGATGCCGAATCGCGCGATGCGATTTTGCTAAGTCCGGCTTACACAGTATTTAGAAACTCACCCGACAAAGGCGTGGCCGAACTTGGTTGGCCAAATATTTCCCAGCAAGGTCAGGCCGTATACCGCTGGGCCGTGTTTACCGTTGGCAAAGTTGGAATCAAAGCGCTTGCAGCTGCAGGTATTACTCCCGATGAACTTGGTGCATTTATTCCACATCAAGCAAATATGCGAATAATTGAATCAATGGTCAAAGAGATGAAACTGCCAAGTAGTGTTGTGATTGCAGATGATATTCGTGTCAATGGAAATACTTCCGCGGCCTCAATTCCGCTGGCCATGGATGTACTTCTTGAACAACATCCCGAACTTCACGGCCAACTGGCTCTTTTGATCGGTTATGGCGCAGGCCTTGTATATGCCGCTCAAGTTGTGCAATTGCCGCCTAAATCTTGAGATTTACGCCACTTAGACCCCTCAATACTCGTAAGTAAGTCGTTTTTCATAGAGAATAACGCTCTATTGATTACAGTTATGAACTCGCTAACGGATGGAATAAATAAAATGGCACTTGCACAAGCTGACGTACTTGCAGGACTAAAAGAGATCGTCGAAGAAGTAGCTGGTATTCCTGCTGCATCAATCGAGATGGATAAGAACTTCACTGAAGATTTAGAAGTTGACTCACTGAGCATGGTTGAAGTTGTCGTTGCCGCAGAAGAGCGCTTCGGAATTAAAATTCCTGACGAGGCAGTTACTGATCTCATCACCGTAGGCGATGCCGTTAACTTCATCGTCAACGCAGCTAAGTAGTACGTAGAAAACTTTTTATCATGTCAGCTCGTCGCGTAGTCGTCACCGGACTTGGTGCGACTACGCCTCTAGGCGGTGACGTAACAACCACATGGCCCGCGCTTTTAGCTGGCACCAGTGGCGTCCGATTATTAACTGAGGATTGGGCGCAAACACTTCCTGTTCATTTTGCGGCCCGTGTTGCAGTAGAGCCAAGTGAGCAGATGGAGCGCGTAGAGATGCGTCGCTTGGATAGATCTGAGCAGTTTGCCGTTATCGCATCGCGCGAAGCCTGGAAAGATGCAGGCTCTCCTGATATTGATAAAGAGCGCTTAGGCGTTGTCATTGCATCTGGCATTGGTGGCGTTACAACAATGCTCGACCAATACGACATTTTGCGCGAAAAAGGCGCACGTCTTGTAAGTCCACACACAGTTCCGATGTTGATGCCTAATGGTCCTGCGGCAAATGTTGGTCTCGAGCTACAAGCTAAAGCCGGAGTCCATACTCCGGTGAGTGCATGCGCATCAGGGGCCGAAGCTATTGGTTATGCCTTAGACATGATCCGAAATAATCGAGCCGACATTGTTGTTAGCGGTGGCGTCGAAGCGGCGATCCATGCGATGCCGATGTCTGGATTTGCTGCGATGAAAGCCCTATCGACTAGAAATGATGATCCCGCCCGCGCATCCCGACCATATGATTTAAATCGTGATGGCTTTGTTTTAGGGGAAGGCGGCGGAATCCTAGTTCTCGAAGAGTACGAGCATGCACGTGCGCGCGGAGCCAAGATTTACTGCGAAGTATCGGGCCAAGGATTAACCTCCGATGGCTATCACATTGCCGCTCCCGACCCTGATGGTTCTGGTGTCCAGCGTGCGATCAAATTTGCACTACGCGATGCGGGCTTAACAACTAAAGACATCGTGCATTTAAATGCCCACGCCACATCAACGCCTGCAGGCGATGTCGCCGAAGCAAATGCGTTGCGCAAAGCCCTTGGCGCTGATGCAGATCACGTTGCCGTCTCTGCTACTAAGTCCATGACAGGTCACTTACTCGGTGGAGCCGGCGCGATTGAATCAGTATTTATTGTTAAGAGCTTGCAAGATCGGTTAGCTCCCCCAACAATTAATATCGATGATTTAGATCCAGCCGTCACAGTCGATGTAGTTCGCGACAAACCACGTGCGTTACCTCAAGGCGATATAGCCGCCCTTAATGACTCCTTTGGCTTTGGTGGCCACAACGTTGTATTGGTTTTTAAGAGCATATAAATGCCAACGACTACAGACAACTCGCGCGATCCAGAGGCGCGTATTGCGCGCCTAGTCGATGATGGAAAGTTTGACTTTCTAATTCCGCGCACCGATTGCGGAGTGATTGTAGTTACGGGTTTAGTAAAGGGAAATAAAGTTGTAATTTTCGCATCCGATGCAACAATAAAAAGTGGCGCACTCGGAGTCGATGGCTCAAAAGTAATTGTTACGGCATACAAAGCAGCAATGGGCGCACAAGTTCCGGTCATTGGAATTTGGCACTCTGGCGGCGCGCGTTTGAGTGATGGTGTTGCATCTCTTGATGCTTTCGGTGAAGTTTTTCAATCAATGATTTCTGCAAGTGGGCGAATTCCTCAACTCTCATTAGTGCTGGGACCAACTGCAGGTGGTGGCGCTTATGGACCAGCGCTGACCGATATTGTCGTGTTAGCACCCGAAGGACGTATTTTCGTCACGGGTCCCGATGTTGTTAAAAGTGTTACTGGAGAAGATATTGATATGGCGCTTCTCGGTGGCCCAGAGGCACATAAGAAAAATAGCGGCCTCGCGCACATAATCGCGCCAACTGAAGATGCCGCCTTTGAAGACATTCGGGATTTGACTGCGCTCTTTGCTAATCAAGGTTTCATGCACCCAGAGGTAGCCGACTTAGATCTAAGCCAACTTGTTCCAGATTCAAAGGTGCGCACTTATGAAGTACGTCCATTGGTTGATGCCATTTTAGATAATGGTGCTGAAAAAATTGAACTACTCTCTATGTGGGCACCAAATATGACAACGATTCTTGGTCGACTCGGCGGTGCTACCGTCGGAATACTTGCTAACAATCCAGCGTATTTGGCTGGCGTATTGGATGCAGCAGCGGGAGAAAAGGCCGCGCGCTTTGTCCGAACATGTGATGCCTTTGGTATTCCACTCATCGTTATCGCCGATGTACAGGGATTTCTTCCCGGTGCCGGTCAAGAATGGGAGGGCGCAGTTAGGCGCGGAGCTAAGTTGCTTCATGCATTTGGCGAAGCCGTTGTTCCACGAATTACTTTGATTACAAGGCGCGCTTACGGTGGTGCATACGTTGCAATGAATTCAAAGGCTCTCGGTGCTACTCGTGTATTTGCTTGGCCCAATGCCGAAGTTTCAGTTATGGGCGCAGTTGCTGCAGTTCGCGTTCTTCACCGCCGATTGCTTGCCGATATCCCGACTGAACAACGCGAATCAATGGAGCTCGAACTTGCGGCAGAACATGAGAAGATTTCGGGCGGTGTTGCGCGCGCTGTAGAAATTGGAGCGGTCGATGAAATAATCGACCCAGCTCTTACTCGAAGTATTCTCGCTACAACAATTGCTCAAGCGCCACATCGCCGTGGAGCTCACAGCAATATTCCACTGTAAAAGGCGAAGACCAATTACAGTTTGTGTTTAGCCCTCTTAGGAAGCATTTCAGAAAATTCGGGAAATAAACCTTCAATCCTCAGAATCGCATAACCTACTCGCACAATATTGCCGATGCTTGGGAAGACTATGTAGCGTGGCTCCCATAATGGGGCAAACTTGGCATTGAAACGATATAGCGATTCCATTTGAACAAAGTGGGAAAAAAAGATCAAAATTTTACGCATTACTCGTGCAACTGGACCAGCGCCTAGTTTCTTTCCTTTTTCAAAGATACTTCTAAATGAGGCAAAGTTGAGCGATACATACTCAAAACCCAGAGGTTTAACGAAATTAATAGTCTGCTGAATCATTAATTCATTAACACCGGTATCGGCGTTGGGAGCTCTTCGCATCAAGTCGAGTGAGACTGAATTATCTCCCCATGGAACAAACTGCAACATTGAAACTACTTCATTCTCACGTTCACACCACGTGATAAGGCAGTCGGGATCTATCGGGTCACAGAATCTACCCAGCGCCATTGAAAAACCACGTTCATCTTGACTCTTTCGCCATTGCTGCATCTTTTCGGCCAGATCTTCGCGAAAACGATCATCTAAATCGCGAACAAAGGCTGATTTAGCGGTGTAACCCAATCGGTTAATTCGGTTGAGGGTTTGCCGAACATTTTTCATCACTGGGCCTTCAGTCGTAAAATCTTTTACAACCACAACTGCTTCATCGCCGATTTCTAAAGAGTCAAAACCAGTTTCCCGAACCCAAATTTCGCCGGCCTCTTCAGAACAGCCATAGATAGCTGGAATCCACGCATGCATCTCTGCAGTATTTAAAAATGCGGCCATCGCAGATGGCCAAGACTCTTGGTCGCCAATGGGATCACCCGTGGAAATCATGACACTGCTTCGAACTGAGTATGGGATAACTGCCTTCATGTTTGGTGACCACACCACCGATTTGTTATCGCGCAAAGCAAAATAGCTCAATGAATCTCGCTTAGAGCTGTGTTCAAGGAGTCCTCGTACGAGATGTGCATTTTCGCTACTCAAAGCCGACTTGAGCAAAGCGGGTTTAAGAAATCGTATTAATGTTCCAACGGCAATTAAGATTCCTAACCCACCCAAAAGCAATTCAAGTCTTTCCTGGCGGGCAACTGATACGAATAGAACTGGACCAGAAACTCCTACCAGCCCTTTTATCGTGATTTCAATGGCTTGGCTTAGGCTAACTGGAGCCAGAAATGAGTGTCGGTCAAAGTAGATGATGACTACGCCTAGTAAAAGCGCCAGGAGCGAACTACGAATGAAGAAAATTACCCCTTGTCGCCGTGTGTATGGATCGGCGATCGTTTTAAAGATATTTCGATATCGAAGTAGTAGGGCCAAAATGACAATTTCAAAGACGAGTCTTGACAGGCCTAGGGTCTGAAGTAATAGATGTGGATTTCGATTTAACTCTAGAAATATATGCACCGATCGAATAACAGAAAAAACTATCAAGAGGGTCTGAAGCGTTGTCGCAAAAATCCACGCTCTGCGGCGACGTAATTTAATACTGCGTGCGCTCAAAAACAGACATGATGCGACAAGAATTGTGGCAGTTTCATCTCGAAAAAAGAAAGTCGGGTTGGCTTGAACTCCTAATTTCCGAATGAAATGTGGAAATAGATCCAGTGAGAAAAAGCCAAAAAGAGCTAATGATTGAACATATAGCAAGGCGCTTATTAACCGGGAACGTCTTGCGGTTTCCGTCAACGTAGCCATACAGCAATCATAACTGATTGCGTGACGGTGCTTAAATTACTACTTCGTCGTAATTGGCTATTTAGTATTAAAGGTAACCGCGACCGTTGCCGTAACTGTTTTGTCGATAGTAGTTGTGTCATAGGCGCCGTAGTCAGCGGTCATAGTTGAATCTGGCGTTGTAATCTGAATTGGGCCGGCTTTTACATTCGCGAGAGAGCCAAGTGCTCCCCCCACAGCTTTAGTCAACGCTTCTGCGCGACCTTTAGCATCTTTCATCGCATCACTCATTAACTGTGGACGAAGCTCCGGCAAGTTGGAAATGTAGTACTGAGGTCCATAGTTATTTACATGAATACCAGTCTGCAATAGGGAACCAATTCCCTGGCTGAGTTTAGATATCAACTGGACATTCTTTGAACGCACGGTGACGTCACGGCTGGCACGGTAAGAAAGTGTTCTACCCGTCGCATTTCCATTGACGAACTCCTCATTGGCATATGTTGATACCGCACCGAGAGTTAACGCATCTGCTGGTATTCCACCCTTAGTTAAATAATCTGAAAGACCTACTACATCTGAATCAACAGATTTGACGGCGCCACCAACATTTGGTGCTGATAGGCTGACTGATAAAATCCACACTGCATTATCGGCAGTTGCACTTGTTTTAGCTGAACCGGTAACCGTAATTCCATTTCCAGCGCGTGTTGCAAAACCAGTTCCAACTTTAGCTAGTCCGACACCAAGTGCTAATGAAACAATGATCGAAGAAATAATAATTGTGACTGCTTTGCGACGCTCGACCGTAATAATAGGTGATTCATTTAGTTGACTCATGTATTAATTATATGCAATTAAATTGCGCGCAGGTGAGAAAGCTCTTGGTGATTGACGCCACGAAAACGTTCAAGTTCATTATCCCAATCGCTACCAATGATGAGTGCTAGCCCAGCGCGAATCGACTCTTCATCAAAAGAGTTTTTTAAAACTTCTCCAATTTGATTTTCGCTAACAACAACGGCCCCTGATAAATCAGTTACAGCGCGGTGGATTCCAAGTTCGGGCGTAAATCTAAATAACTCTCCCCCAGTGTTTGTATCTTCTTGAACTTCAAAGCTCAGGTAATGCCAACTTCGCAGCGCACTAGCAATCGCCGCAGCGGTTCCTTGGCGATCTCGCCACGTCAGAGTGCATTTATATGTGCCAGCCTTTAACCCTTGGGGCGTCCAGTCACAGCCCGTTGAGGTTCCCAGTAGATCCGATAATGCCCAGTCAATATGGGCACGCAGGGCCGATGGGGCGCTGTGGATACGTAGCTGACCCCGGGTGGCCAAGGCTCCAGAGGCTCTATTTAATCGTTGCATTGAAAACTCCTAGCAAGGGCGCCGATTGCGACCTTCCCCGGCCGCCTTTTCGCACCTGCTAGTGGCTTAATTACACACCCTTCTGGCTAAAACTGTCCAGTCCCACTTTAGGTTTACGGGTCAGTAGGCGATACAGTTGGCCCCAGTCCGACGCTTAATCAGTACCCGTATCATGTAATACATATTCGGTATCGCTGGCGCAAGAGGAAGACCGTGATCCGAGGATTTCTCGGAACACCCACATATCGAAGGAAAAGTAAAACATGGCAACAGGTACAGTTAAGTGGTTCAACTCTGAAAAGGGTTTCGGTTTCATTGCAGTTGATGGTGGCGGACAAGATGTATTCGTTCACTACTCAGCAATTCAAGGAAACGGTTACAAGTCTCTTGAAGAGGGTCAGGCAGTTTCGTTTGAGGTCGTACAGGGTCCAAAGGGTCCTCAGGCTGATGCAGTAAACCCTGCCTAATTTCCACAGCTTTATTAATAACCCTCACCGCATCACGCGGTGGGGGTTATTTCTTTGGCATCGCAGGAAGCAGGCCAGTTTTAGCTAATAGTTTTGCAACTGCCTTTGCTGGAGATGAATCCGTTCCGGCTTTCCATTTATCTAAATAACTCCACGGATATAACTCACCACGACGCACCCACCAAGCACCTGCGCTCACAGGAGTTGGCCATGAAATTCCAAAGTGCACGTGAGGGGCAGTTCCTTTAGCATCACCGGAATCTCCTAGTTTTCCAATTAAATCCCCTGCGGTAACGCGTACTCCAGGCTCAATTCCATCGGCAACTTTCATCAAATGCGATCCGTAGTAGCGAACACCGTCATCACCAATAATCGATACATATAGTCCGCCACGATCTGCGCCTAAATTTGTTTTGTAGTTGTACTTGTCCACTCGATTAACTTCATCGACTACCCCACTTGTAACAGCGACGAATGCGCAGCCTTTTTTGCCCAAAATATCGGTTGCTGGATAATCATGGTGGGAATGAGCATAGGTAACTACGCAGCCTTTAATTGGAAATACGTATACGGGCGTAGCTCGAGCCGGAATTGTTTGCGTGGAAATGGCGAAAGTAAGAACTACAACCACAATTCGAATAAATTTTTTGTTATCCATTTCGGGCAAGAGTAACTGGTAAGGGGCAAACCTCTAGTTAGGCATGGCTGGCCCCGCTGACCCTCATACATGGAATAATTCGGGATATCCCTAGTATCTCGCTGAGCGTGTGGCGAAAAAGAGGGTCTAGTGTGGCCTCACACATGAAAACTCTTATCATCAACGACCAGGCCTTCGAGCTCGCGCTTCTAGCCCCTGCGCTGACCCAACGTGGAGCAAGGGTTATCGGTGCAACGGATAATGTTGCTGATGCAATGGATCTGTTTGAACTGCATAAACCTAAAGTTGTTATCGTTGATATTAGATTTAATAAGCAGCATGCAATTGATTTATGCAAAGAGTTCCGAAGTATTAACCCATTAGTTGGCCTCATCATTATCGCGGACTGCCCTGACCTTAGAATTCTAGGAATCACCGTTGGTGAAATCCCTTATGGCTCACAGTTAATTCTTAAGTCCGTAGCCAACGTCGTTGAACTCATCTACCAGTCGATTGCGCTTTCGATCTTGGCGGCAAAGTCAAAGCAAACTTACCTGTGGGCCGGACAAGAAGACATTATCAATGGCCCACAATTTGTCTCTATTCTTGCCGGCTTAACCGATATTCAAATTGAGACAATGCGCCTACTTGGTAGCGGTTTAAGTAACTCTGAAATCTCGCGTGTCCGATTTGTTACTGAAAAATCAGTTGAACAGATAGTCACAAAAATCTCGCAGTACTTTCGCGTTGGCTCTGATCCAACCAAAAACCAGCGAGTATTACTTGCTGGGCAATATTTTAAATGGGTCGGTGCCCTTAGGAAATAGAGTTTGTGGCCGCCCGCGTATTAGTTGTTGCTACTGAAACTGAAATTGTCGTCGTTTTGTTAGCTTGGGTTGAAAGTGCTCTAACCCGAACGTCTCCTCCAATACTTAACGGCATCGAGTAGCCACTTACTGTTTGCGGTGAATTAGCACTCGTAGTCGTCATTATCGTGTTGATAGTTCCAGCACATGTTCCCGCATTTTCATTCCATGCAGCACTTGCCGTTCCCGCTCCCCCCACGTTACAGGTCTGCAATTTGATTGAGTTAGTGGTTGTCACGGTAACGGTTTGGGTAATTGCAAGCGTTTGAATAGCGATGCTGCCGGAGTTCTCGATAGTGAAGAATCCATCCAGGGCGCTAGATGTCACGCCAGCGCCAGGACACGCTGTGCTAAATTTCAAAGTTGTGAAATTTGCCGACGTATTTGGTCCGAGCCTTAATGTCACCTGTTGCCTAGCATTATCTACAGCCGTGATCGTATTAGTGCCAGAGCTGACGATTCCAACCCCCGTTACCGTCATTCCTACAGCCAGCGCAGTTGTAGCTGTTTGGAGTCCAACTTTCGTACTTGAGGAGCTCCATCCGTTGCCGTCGGTCGTTAGGTAATAGTCAGTCGTGACACAACATGAAACGGAGGCATCCCCAACCACGTACGTTAAATAGTTATCAGCGGTGCTGCCTACAACTGGATTATTGCCAGTGGTGGAAAAAGTAATTTGTCGATTGCCAGAATTTACGGCAATTATCGTACTTACCACCGGGTTGACGCCAGAGTTAAGCGTAATTGTCATTCCAACTGCTATTGAATTCGACCAATTCGCGGATTGGAATTTTACGCTCCGCCCCAAGTCATCCCATCCTCCACCATCAGTTGTGATGTAATACAAAGGGACTCCTGGACAGAATGAAACAGATGCAGACAATGGCGTTATCGGGCCATATGCATTCCCTGTTAGGGCAGCGTTCGCATTCACGCCGGCAAAGGCTCCCCATGCTGCCGTAGAAATGTTTAGTGACGATGAATTGTTTGTCGCTGCCTTTAGTGTTGCAAAGGCAAGATCGGTCTGGGTAGTTGTAAGCAGCAGCAATGATGCCACCAAAACTATCCAGACCGATCTACGCTTCATGATTTAACTAACTCCTAGATTAGGAGTTTCCAGTGGTTAAAGCTGGTTGTTTGACTTCTACTGTCCAGGTTACCCAGGCATTCTTGCCTTGGATCGAGGTTGGATCCAATGCTGGAGTTGCATATAACGCATTTGTTCTTCCATTGACAGTTGTCTCTGTCTTATCTGGAATATAGAGCGTGTACATGAGGCGATTAACATAGTTGGGGGTATTAACTAAGTTAGTCATTGCTGTGCCCGCGGCACCTGCTGCAATTAAAGTGGCAATTGGCACCGCTCTATTTAACACAGTAGCCGTTCCCGAGCCAGTGCTAATTACATCAGTCGTTGTACCTGAACATGTTGCAGCAGATGAAGAAGATCCTGCGGTGAACGCCCAAGCAGTGGAGCAGTTTTGAACCCAGACTCTCATGCCGCTTGTTACGGCCGCAGCTCCAGTTGTCAAAATTGCGTCAGCAGATCCAGCGGAGATGATGGTTCCACCTGAACCCGCAGAGGTATATGCAGCGATTGAAAGTGTTGGGGTGAGGAATGCCAAATCCCCGTCGTTGGTGTAATCAACGAAACGAGTCTGTGTATCTAATGGCTTCATGCCAACAATTGCAGTGCCAAATCCGGCTGATGCCGATCCAGCCGACAAAGTGAGAGAAAGCTTTCCAGAGTTAATATTTTGGTTGGAAGTATTAAATGCAGTCGCATTTAGCGCAGCACCTGCGCTACCAACAATGTTGGCAACGCCGATAGTGGTGGCAACTGCAAAAAACACTACCTTTCCCCCGAGGCTCGACATGGACCGCGCCGACTTAACTAGATTTAATTTGCCTAACATGATCGAACCTCTTTTTCTTAATGACTCACATGGCGATTTGCCACATGAGAGAGCGAAGTAATTAGAGATAGATTTTGGCTTAATTGTCTTGCTGATCCGAAGGGGGATCAGTTACAGGTAACGAATGAGTTACCGATACTGATTTCAAATGCTCTTTCACTAACTGCTCAACACGTTTGGTGATTTCTTCCTCAGCTAGGGCGCCAGGAGCAAGTTCGGGCTCAGCAACTTGTCGCGACTTGCGAATGAGAAAGACCAGGTAGCCAATGAGTCCGATCGAGCCAACAGTCTTGGTAGCCGTTGAAGAAACGGCATCAAGGAAGTATCCGACCGCTGGGACTACAGCGATTACTCTTCGTATTGGCGCATTGGTGTGGTACGTCAGAGTTGGGGTATCAACTGCCGGGTTTGAATCACCTTTAGTTGTAAATATGTAGTGTTGGCTATCGTTGGTAGTGCTCTTGATAACTCTGTGAGCGATCTGCTCTAAGTTATCTGGGTTAAGGAATAGGATTACATCGCCAGTTTGTACATCATGAGCAGAAACTACATCGGTCAGAATTTCATCACCGGCGCTCATATATGGCTTCATACTTTGTGACATGACGGTGAAGATTCCGAAGCCAAAATATGCCGATGCAAGTGCAGGTACAACCATGATGAAAATGGTTATCGATGCAAAAGCAATAGTTGAACGAAATGTTTTATTGGTAGCACTTTTACGTGTCATCAATTTCCCTTTCCAATCAATGTAATCAGCGTGAGTTGATAGTGAGTTATATCAATTTCGCTTAAGGTAAATGAGAGGTGACGCTCTTGCAATTTAAAACCTCTTTTTTCGTGAAATTGAGGGGTTGCCTAATCTTTAGAGTTTGCAAGGAGTTTGCAGTTTAGGAAAATTGTTTAGTGTCAAGTTAGACAAGGGTGATTTTGAGGGCTATCCTTCAGAAAAAATAGTTGAAAGTGAAGGGATATCCCCATACTTTCTCTTTACGCATTGTGAGATCTTACTTACACTTTATGAACCATTACCTACGGAAATTGAGAAGGTTCAATGACTCAACAATTTGCGAAGACCGAATTAGAAATTAGCGTGATGGTTGTTGAAGATGAGCCACTTTCGAGATTATTGTTTTCTGAATCCCTTTCGTCTGCAGGTTTTCGTGTAGTTGGAACTGCAACTAATGGTTTTGATGCAATGAGAATATTTCGTGAACATAAGCCACAGGTTGCATTACTCGATATCAATTTAGGCGATGGACCGACTGGTTTAGATATTGCCGCCACGCTACGTAAAAATTGTCTGCATATTGGAATTCTCTTTGTTACCTCGCTTACGGATGTGCGGGTGCTAAAACCAAATCTTCCACAAGCTCCCCTGGCTTCTGCGTATATAAATAAGGCCGAACTTTCAGATATTTCAAATCTTATAGAACATGTGCGCAAAGCATTTGAACTGGCAAATATCGATAGCACGACTAATCGCAAACTTGTTCCGTTAGAAATAACATCTGAACCATTTACCGATCTTCAAATCGAACTGATGCGCATGATTTCTCAAGGCTTATCAAATGCTGCCATTGCAGATGCTCGATTTACAACGGTGAAATCAGTGGAGAACGCAATTTCTCGACTCGCAAAAAAATTGAATATTACAAATGATGAAAACAGCAATCAAAGAGTTCTCATTGCAAAGAAGTTTTACAAACTTGGAGCTTGAGTGAGCGAAAACCAAAAATCACAGTTTGAATTGTTTAGGTTAGCTGTTGAAGGTCCTCACGAGCTAGATTTGAGGTACCTACCGATTTTCGCCGCACTCTCATTTCCACTAGCAGTACTTCTTGATTTTGAGAGAGTTAGAACCAATTATGCGGATTGGATACAGGCGAAGCTTTTAGGTTATGTAGTCCTAATAACTTTCTATTATGTAATGAGATATATCTGGCTAAAGATTGGCTCTCCCCATTTTTCGTTTTATCTGTTGGCAATGATTAGCGGAATTGGTGGTTTCTTGCAAGGGGTAACTGTCTCGCTATTGCTCCTACATTTCTCTATTGTAGAAACGATGCATCCCTGGATTCGCCCCGTCACTGGTTTTGTAATTGGAATTTCATGGCTACCAGTCAACGCCCTTGTAACCGCATCCCTAGTATCTTTTGAGGAGAATCGTGAATTCTTGAATAAGCGCGTTGACTTGTTACTTGAAAATAGAGTTTTGCAAAGCAATTTAGCACAAAAGATTCGGGTTGAAATAGAGGGATCAATTACAAGAGATCTCAAGTGGAGCAATCTTTCAATGCGCAAAAAGTTTGATGATTCTATTGTTTCAAGCCAAGATAATAAGATGTCGGCTAATCTGCTGCGCAATTATGCTCAAGGCTCTATTCGTGAACTCTCACATAATCTATGGCACTCATCAACAAAATCCGAACCTGTTACACAAGGCAATACCGGAACTGATAGGAAACTCTTTGAACACTATCTCCTTTCGGCACGGCTAGTACCTTTGAATAAAGGGCTTTATACAGGTGTTGTCGCTACTCTCTTCGTTCCAGTCATACTTCGAAGTCCGCATTTTGGAAAATCACTTGCTATAGCTATAGCTTTCACAGGCGCGCTGCTTTTAGCTCAAATAATTGCAGACCTAATATTTAGATCAAAAATTCGCTCAAGTATGAGTATTTTGATGTTTAGAATGATCTTTATAGTGAGTTTTACTTTACTAATCACAACGATTGCTAATTCAATGATCCATTACAGAACGCCAAACCTGGAATTCTTCCCGGGATTTTTTATATGGGCATTTATGATGGGAGTGGCTTTTGTCTTAAGCTTCACAAAATTTGCCTTGTCAACGCAAGATGAAGTTCTCAGTGGCTTAGCCACTCAATATCGTAAAGATAAGGCAGCGCTCAATATTGCCAACTTGGAAATAGCTCGAGTTTCGCGAACATGGGCGAAACATAT
Source organism: Actinomycetes bacterium (assembly GCA_037139795.1). GTDB lineage: Bacteria > Actinomycetota > Actinomycetes > Nanopelagicales > Nanopelagicaceae > Planktophila. Next base: position 858 of record JBAXFS010000015.1, on the reverse strand, counting down.
ACATGGAACCATGCAATCAAGGCTCATCGCAGTCTCTAATCTTTTAGAACAATCTGCGACAAGCAGTAACCTCCAAGAGCGCCATCAAGCAATTATTGCGGCGCAAAATATTCTTGATGAGAAAATTGAATTAGAAGAAGTCAGGGATAGAGATTTGCAAGGAGAGATTGAATATCGATACAAACTTTGGGAAGGAATCCTAGATTTCACTGTCGATTGCTCAGTTAGAACCGATCTACCGACCGTAGATATCGCAAAAGTTGGTCAAGTTATGGAAGAAGTGATTGTCAATGCACTCCATCATGGTGATGCTTCAAATATTGCGATGACATTTCATTTGGTAGGCGAGAACCAACTTGAATGCACCTTTATTGATGATGGCAAAGGTGTATCGCAAAATTCCCATAGGGGAATGGGAAGCGCGCTATTCGATGAAATCAGCACCGGGAACTGGTCTAGGAGTACAGGGCCAGATTCAACTGGGACGCGAGTTCAACTCTATATTCCGTTGTAAAACCACTATTTATCGCAAAATCGAATCTCAATTGTGAAATTTGAACTGTCAATGTGCTCTAAACTGTTCATCGCAAGAGGCGGTAGCTCAGTTGGTTAGAGCCCCAAACTCATAATTTGGTCGTCGTCGGTTCGAGCCCGACCCGCCTCACTGACTGAATAGCCAATGCACATTTCATGCACTGGATAACCATTTATTACCCGATATAGGGCATTATCACTACTGAAGTTGTTTATAGTTGCCTGCGTAAACAGGCATAGGTCGAGTTACTCCCAGTCGTCGCTACCGAACTCATAATTCAGTCGTCGTCGGTTCGAGCCCGACCCGCCCCACTCTTAGTTCTT
>JBAXFS010000014.1:0-29998 GCA_037139795.1 Actinomycetes bacterium | reverse complement strand
GGAGTTGTTACCGGCAAGCCAATTGTTCTCGGCGGATCCCTTGGTCGTAACTCTGCAACCGGTGATGGTGTTGCAATTTCAACGCGCCAAGCTTTGGCCGCTCGTGGAATTAATCCAGTGGGTGCAACAGTTGCAATTCAAGGCTTTGGAAAAGTTGGTTACTGGGCCGCGATTGCTTTAGAACATATGGGGTTAAAAGTTATTGCAGTAAGTGATGTCAATGGCGCTGTAACAGGTTTTGAAAATGTATCCAGTCTTTGGGCGCATTTCTTAGAGCACAAGAACCTTGATGCTCCAGGTACCGATCGTTTGACCAATGAGGAGTTACTTCACTTGGAGGTAGATGTACTCATTCCGGCAGCGTTATCGGATTCGATTACTGCTCATACTGCAGGTGGAATCAAAGCAAAAATCGTTGTGGAAGGCGCCAACGCGCCAACTTCACCTGAGGGAGATGCAATTTTAAATAACAAAGGCATTCTCGTTGTCCCAGATATTTTGGCTAACTCAGGCGGTGTAATTGTTTCCTACTTCGAGTGGGTTCAAGACAAGCAGAACTTTGCCTGGGATGCCGAAGAAGTTCGGACGAACTTGGACCGCATCTTACTCAAGTCCTTCGGCGAGGTCGAGGAGATGGCTAAGAGCCGTAAGGTCACATGGCGTGAAGCTGCGCACATGTTAGGTGTTGCACGTGTTGCAGAGGCGCACAAACTACGCGGGCTCTATCCATAAAATATTGGAACTAAAAAGCGGGCGTGAGAATCTCACGCCCGCTTTTTAATTAATAATTAATTAAGCAACTGCCTTCTTAAGCTTTGTTCCAGCGCTGACCTTGACGCCAGTACGTGCAGGAATCTGCAGAACTGCGCCAGTTTGTGGGTTGCGACCTGAGCGAGCTGCACGGGCCACTGCCTCAATTGAGATAAAGCCAGGAAGAACAAGCTTTTCCTTGCTCTGGAGCATTGAGATAGCAAGGGCTTCAAGCGCCTCTAGCACTGATGACACTGCGCTTTCGGTCTGCTTTGAATCTGAGGCTAGCTTTGCAACGATCTCTTTTTTATTCATTGTTAATTCTCCAGTACTGGGTTGAAGTTAATACACGTAATCCTGCCAGCAAAGCCCGTCGAATCAGGCTTAACCACGCTAGGTGGCGGGTTATTTCCTCATATTCATGCAAATTTGCCCCAAAATTGCGGCGAAAATCGGCACAGAGGGAGTTTTTGTTGAGAATAGTTAAACTGATTGAATGCTAACGCGATGGACACGAATGGTTCTTCGTCGCAGGGCAATCATGGTTTTGGTGTGGCTTGCCATCACCGTAGCTGGTGCATTCGCAAATGCCAATATCGGCGAGCACTTAACTACCTCCCTCGAAGTTCCCAGCAGTCAATCGGCCCAAGCCGACGCCATCCTGTCTTCACACTTTGGTGAAAATACTCAAGGAACTTTTAGCGTTGTCTATAGATACAAAACTTCTACTCCCACGCAAATTGCGGGATATAAAGATGCAATCTCCGAAGCTGCGCATGTAATTCCTGGTTCAGATGTAACAGTACAAAAAGCGATTGGTGGCGTCCTATTTGCCAGCATTACAACTCCCTTAAATCTTTTGCATGCCGCCGCATATACCGAAGCCCTTCGCAACGCGATTTCCGGGCAAGGATTGATTGGGGCACAAGTAACTGGGCCACCAGCGATTAACCATGACGTATCCCCCGTTTTGGCCAATGATTTGCACCGGGGTGAATTAATTGCCATTGCAATGGCGCTGCTACTTCTAATCCTCATGCTCGGAATATCTATTGCAGTCATCATTCCTTTGATTTTTGCCGTTGCCTCGATTTCCCTCGCCTTGTCCCTTATATTTTTACTCTCGCAAAGAATGCTGATGGTTTTATACATCCCAAATATTGTGGAACTAATCGGCCTAGGTCTCGCAATTGATTATTCATTGCTCATCATTCATCGCTTCCGTCGCGAACTACGAGATCATCCCGCAATTGAAGTGAGTGAAGCAATCAATCGGACTATGGCGACAGCGGGCCGCACAGTAATCATCTCTGGTTTCATTGTCTCCATCGCCTTGGCAACTCTCTTGTTGGTGCCTGTTCCATTCGTCAGATCCCTTGGTGCCGCAGGGATTATTGTGCCTCTGTCCTCAGTACTTGCAGCAATAACTCTTGCTCCAGCCCTTCTTTCGTTGCTGGGGCGGCGATGTGTTGTCACAATCGGATTTAAAGGTGTTATTTCCAAAGCCGATGTCATGAATGGCTCGTGGGCGAGAATTGCCCGCTTTGTAGTTTCTAAACCTAAGGCTGTCTTCTTTAGCTCCCTTGTAACCCTAGCAATTATTATTATGCCGATCTTCTGGCTCTCAATCACCCCGAGTTCATTAACGGCGATACCCGCCAATCTTGAATCCTCCAAGGCAGTGGCAATGGTTACTGATCGCCTTGGATCTGGTGTAATTACCCCGCATGAAATAACCATTGACTTAGGCGCAGATAATCGTGCCACCACGCCTTCGATAGATGCAGCACGATTGAAACTAGCAAAGCAATTATCTAAAGACTCTGAAATCTTTATAGTTGCTACCGAAAACAAACCGCCCTTTATTGATGCCGGTGGAAGATATATAAGAATTTTTGTTATCGGACGACATGTACTCGGAGAGCAAGAGAGTGATCAATTAGTCAAGGTCTTGCGAGCAATTGATTTGACGCAATCGGGATTTAGTAGCGATGCAAAACTATATCTTGGAGGCGCGCCAGCCCAAGGCGTCGACCTGATTCGAGCAATAATCAATTCACTGCCTTGGATTATTGTCCTTGCACTCTTACTGACCTATATCCTTCTTGCGCGCGCTCTTCGTTCAGTAATCCTTCCGCTTAAAGCTATAGCTCTAGATCTTATTTCTATCGCCGTTGCTTTTGCGGCATTAGTAGGCGTCTTTCGTTTTGGCTTTGCCTCATCCTTTCTTCAAACCTATCGCCTTGATCAGTTAGAGGCATGGGTGCTCATCTTTCTATTTGCCATTCTCTTTGGCTTATCCATGGATTACGAACTCTTCCTCGTCTCAAGGATGCGTGAGGCGCGCGAGGCAGGTGCAACTAATGAAGAAGCCATTGTTGAAGGTTTAGCCCACACTGGTGGGGTTGTAAGCGCTGCAGCGATTATCTTTCTCTCTGCAGTCAGTGGTTTCGTTACGGGTCACTTTGCCGGCCTACAGGAGCTCGGTATAGGCCTTGGTATTGGCGTTCTTATCGATGCAACGATCATTCGTGGACTCTTGCTTCCAAGTGCAATGGTCTTACTCGGCCGCTGGAACTGGTGGTTGCCCGCATCATGGGCACGTTTGTTAAAGACCAAAGCCTCACCCCTGGACTAACCAGAGATGAGGCTTTAGTTTTAAGTTTTACTTATTTAACAATATTGATTGCAAAGTGGAAGGCTGGGATTTGGTAACCCGCAGCCAAGCCAGGAAAATCGCGATCAAAGGTCAACACTGGAGTCATTCCATATGGAGTGTTTCCAAATGAAGGTTGTTGAGTATAAAGAAGTGGACGTAGATCGATAATGTGTGTACCGACTCCGCCAAGAGCTTTTAAGTGAACAACTAAATAACCATTGGAGTTAAATCCACAACCGTAACCGATATAACTATTGTCATATGTCACTGCCAAAGTGTTATCGAACTGTGTCCAGCCGACACCCTTCAGACTAATTGTGAACTCTTCACCCTCTTTAAACGTATTGGTAGGTGCACCTGCTCCACCTTTAGCAAATGCATCAGCTGAACCGGATAGATCGGCCTTTGCAAGTCCCATTCCAATTGTTTTACCATTTTTATCAAGGAAAGGCATAATGCTTTCTTTAACGTAGAAGAGAGCCTGTGCCTCAATGACATCGCCCTGCTTAATTTGAATAACGTGCCAACCACCAAGGTGATCTGGAATTGTTACCTCTTGACTAATAGAGGAGCTTTCAACGTTAACGGTAGCTAGTGGCAAAGAGTTATATACCCAACAAGTTCCAGTTGTGCAGTTAACTCGATTCCCAATGACCGTTGCCCAGACAATCTGGTGTGAACCAGTTGTAGTTAAACCATTGACCTTAATCGTTGTCTTACTTCCAACTGGACCGCTCTCAGGTGAGAGTGATGCAACGGCTTTAGTATTTGGATCTAGGCCGATATTTGAAAGAGTTGTATGCGCTGATACAGTCGGGGTTACTATTGATGGCCATTGAATGTAAGGGGCGAATGCGCCTTTATCCTTAGTAATTGTGAAAGTTCCAAAACCACTATTTGCATAGGGAACTGGTGACTGCATCACGTTTAAGTAGGAGAATGAAATCGCTTCATTGGCTTGAACGAAGTGTTTGCCAACGTTTCCGGAGGCCAAAATTACGACTTTAGCTGTTCCTCGCGTCCACCGTGCCATCATTTCGCCAGCAAAGTGATTGTCATAGATAAGGGCTGCACCAGCTGCATAAAGCTTTGGTCCAAGACCTGTGTAAATAACGGTAATTGGAGTTCCAACTGGTCCGCTCGTTGGTGTCATTGTAAATCCGCGTGCAACCTGGAGGCCACCGTGACCTGCACCGACACCGGAGGAAACTGCATAAATATCGTGGACGCCGCCCCAGTCTGATGGAATTTTCGTTGCAAAGCTAAATGCGCCAGCGGCATCAGTTGTAACTGTTGCCATGTCAACATTGTAATTTACATAACTAGTTCCCATGTAGTTCAAAGTATTTGGTTCGATTCCTGCTACCCAACTGGCATCGGATGTCGACCAGGTTAAAGTGAATGTCGCATTTGGCGCCATCGCTTTACCAGATACAACGATTGGATCTCCGACGATGCCCTGTGCTGGTACGACAGTTAAATTAACCATTGTCTGTGGAGTGGTAAACGCTGCCGACTTTGTACCTGTAAATGGCACTGCTGGAATGTTTGGAATTCCTGCCGGAGCAATCAATGTGGTACCGACTGCTGCATCTGCGCCATTAGCTGGGCCCACCATGGCAACTGCCACGGTGAGCGCAACTACCGCGCTTAGAGCTGTAATTTTTCTTGCTGAGCTATGTAGTTTCATTCGTCTCTCTCCGTATCTAATTTATGCTTTTGGAAGGGCGTATAGTGTTAACTTTGAAGCATCAGTAAAGTTTGATGCCCATGTAGCTGTTGCACCTTTTAGTGCGGGTGAAACCGTTACAGAGCGGTAATAGCTAACTCGCTCATAGACGGTGCGGCCATCGGCGCCAATTTCACGCTTGCCATTTACCATTTTTGGAGAAAGTTTGGTCGATAGAACCTTCATTGTGGTTGAGTCTTTTGCGACCATCGTTACTTTGTAACTGATAATGCCAAGAGTGCTATACAAAGGAGCAGCACCTGTCTTTAGGACGGCGGTCCAGAAAGCAACTCCGCTGTGGTTTCCGTAGTTCATTGGTAGTGGATCTTTAACTCCAGCTACTTCGATAAAGGCTTTAGCGGTGTTATTTGAATCCATCACTGCGCCGCCCTGATCGGCATTATTTGCATAGACGCGAAAGACGATTGTTTGTCCAATGATGAACTCGCTTGCGATTGTGCAACCCACACCAAAGCGTGGAGCTAAAGCCCCTGAAGTTCCGGTCGCCAGGACAGTATCGACATAGATATGAATAGGTGAGACAACGCCCTGAACTGGAACGCCTACTTTGACGTTGAGTGGGGCCGATGTAACTGGTGAAAAAGCTGCAGCATCTGTTGGTGTGAATTGACCGGTTAATGCCACTGCGCCAGCTGCGGCTGGTAACCATGCGCACTTAGCTGCAAAGGGCTCAACTGTTGCCGTTAGTGAAGTTTCACAGCCTGCGATTGCAACGCCATTAGCAAAAAATTTAACAGTTCCTTTGTTATTGGCAGTTGCAGTGATTGTAATTGGAGCTAGTCCAAATACACCACTTCCTCCTGAAAGGATGAGCGTCGAGGCAGCTGGTGCTGCATAGGCAGGCGAGCCCCCGACAAATACGCCGCCAAGTAGTGCAACTGCACTAATGACTGCGGTTGAGATTTTCTTGTTCATTTTTGCTCCTTATTTAAATGATTGTGCGCGGATTCAATAAAACTATTTAGTAACGATATTTCCTGCGATTGTGAACTTAAAACTATCGATCTCTTTCTTGCCTGCAGTACTTGATTGAATATTGAAAGAACCAGCCGTCACTTTGAGAGTTCCGGTAGCTCCAGCATATTTACCGGTACCACCATTGATGATTGCATTTCCAGTGAATGTAATTCCGGTTGGTGCATTTGCATCTTCAGCACATGCTCGAGCCGATGAATCAAAAGTAACTTTTAGAGTGTTTCCGCCGCCACTTAAAGTGCCAGAACCATTAAACGTGTCGCACTGGTTAGCAGGTGCTGACGATCCAATTCCAGCTAAGTCGGTGAGGCCTAGGACGTTTCCTGTACCGGTTCCATCTACAGATGTGGCTTGAACATAACTATCACCCCAAAGAAGTGAAATCTTTCCCGTATAAGTTCCAGAAAATGCTACGGTCGCACCCTTTGCTGCTGCCGGAGTGGTTGCGGCCACTGTTGGCTTAACCACTGGCTTAGTTGTTGTGTACCCAGTTGGACACTTAGCTGTTGTAACTTTTTTGACAACAGTTCCTTTGTAGCAAGTAATCGTTTTAGTTGCGGCGTTGGCCGTTGGTATAGCCGCTACTAAAACTGTTAGTGCAGTTAGTGCTACTAATGCTCTCGCTATTGTGGATTTCTGAACTGTGTTCATTGTGAGTCCTCATCTCTCCCTGAAGTATTGCTATATAAGTACAAGCAAATCTTGGCACTGCCCTCACTTTAAATTGTGATTTTCCTGAGGGGTGGCCCTATCGCGGGTATTAGGTCAATCACTTTTTAATAACCAATATTCCTTGCGTCACATTTTTAGCTATTAGTTACGAAAAAATGCGAGGTAGCCCTCCATAAAAGAAGTGTTTTATAGGGAGTTTTTTAGCGCGAAAGAGCAGGGCGGCTCATAAGTTTGCGCAGAAATCCGCTTATTTCGGCCAGAAATAGCTTGTTCACTGGCGCAAGCAGTTTATGTCCCTTAGTGTTCGGGGGTGAATAAAAACATTGATTCGGATTTTCTAGCTCTACCATTATCGGCAGTTTCAGATAGCGCAATTAGTACTGCAACAAGTGCAGGCGCATCTCATGTTGATGTTCGCATCGAACGCACACGAACTGGATTGCTTTCACTACGTGATGCAAAACCTGAAACACAAAGTGATGAGACTAATGCCGGTCTTGGTGTTCGAGTAATAGTTAATGGTGCGTGGGGTTTTGCTTCATCTCCTGAGATCTCAGTTGACTCTGCAAAGAAATTGGCCCTTACTGCCGTCGCAATGGCCAAGACTTCTAAACCACTGTCGACTGAACTTGTATCTCTTGTAACTGAGCCGGTTTATGCAAATCAGACTTGGGTCTCTGATTACGAGATTGATCCATTTTCAATTTCTGATTCAGATAAGAAGGATCGTCTTGCTCACTTAAGTAACGAGCTATTGAAAACCGAAATTGTCAATCACACTTCGGCACATGCAATGTATGTCAAAGAACAGAAACATTATGCCGACTCATATGGCACTAGCACTACGCAACAACGTGTCCGCATGCAAACTCAAATTGAAGCGATTTCACTTGGTGCACATGGTTTTGAAGCGATGCGCACGTTGGCGCAACCTGCAGGTTTTGGGTGGGAGTGGATGGGTAACAAGCACTGGAACTGGGACGCTGAAATTGCAGAACTTCCAACTTTATTAGCTCAAAAGGTTGCAGCGCCTTCGGTTGAACCTGGTCGCTATGACGTTCTTGTCCATCCATCAAACTTATGGCTCACAATTCATGAGTCAATCGGCCATGCAACTGAACTAGATCGCGCCATTGGCTATGAAGCCAACTACGCCGGAACTTCCTTTGCGACACCCGATAAGTTAAATACTTTGAAGTACGGATCGGCTTTAATGAATGTAACTGGTGATCGCAATACTTCTCACGGCCTGAGCACCGTTGGCTTCGACGATGAAGGTGTCGCAGCTCAAAAATGGGATCTCATTAAAGATGGTGTGTTGGTTGGCTATCAGCTTGATCGGCGAATTGCCGCCATAGTCAACCGTGATCGCAGCAATGGCTGTGCCTATGCCGACTCCCCTGCTCATGTTCCGATTCAGCGCATGCCCAACGTCTCTCTTGCAGCTAATCCAACCGGGCCAACCTATGACGAGATGGTCACATCGATGGATGATGGAATTATTATCAAGGGCGATAAATCCTGGTCGATCGATATGCAGCGCTATAACTTCCAATTCACTGGCCAGCAGTTCCACCGTGTTAAGAATGGAAAAATTGTTGGTCAACTAAAAGATGTTGCCTACCAAGCGACAACTACGGATTTCTGGGGCTCAATGAAGGTGGTTGGAGGTCCGTCTACCTATGTACTCGGTGGCGCCTTTAACTGTGGAAAAGCACAGCCTGGTCAGATTGCAGCGGTAAGTCATGGTTGCCCAGCGGCAATCTTCGACAAAGTAAATATTCTTAATACCGTTGCGGAGGCTGGAAAATGATTTCTGCTCAAGATTTAATTGAAAAGATTACTTCAACTGCAACTTGTGATGACTGCATCGTTGTTGTCAAAGATAAGACTCAAGCTAATTTGCGCTGGGCGGGCAGCACATTAACAACAAATGGTGTTATTCAAGAGCGCAGCGTTACGGTAATTGCATTTGTTGCAACCGATGGCGGCATGGCTACAGGTGGAGTTTCACGAACTGATGTCTCACTCGCCGATGTGCCAACGTTATTAGCCGAGGCAATTGCTGCGGCCAAAGCATCGGGCAAAGCTGAAGATTTCGCACCTCTTGCTACCAATAGTGCAATCGGTGATTGGGCAGCTCCCCATGTTCCTACCGGCCCAGAAGTATTTTCTACTTTTGCACCAGCCCTTGGAGATATGTTTTCGCGTTCAGTTGCCGACAAGATAGAACTCTTTGGCTACTCCGAACACACACATGAAACTACATGGATTGGGTCAAAAGGCGGCTTGCGCCTTCGCAAAGACTCACCCGTTGGCCGCGTAGAGATGACTGGAAAGTCGCATGGTCGTACTCGCTCAACGTGGAATGGCGTTGAGACCCGCGACTTTAAAGATGTTTCAGTTGCATCTATAGATGCCCATATTCGCCAACGTCTAATGTGGCAAGGTACCAAAGTTGATCTACCAGCAGGTCGCTATGAAACCGTTCTGCCGTCGGGATCGGTTGCCGACATATTTACTTACATGATGTGGGTATCTGCCGCCCGCGATGCGCACGAAGGTCAGTCGGTATTTTCTAAAAAGGGTGGCGGAACCCGTGTCGGTGAAAAACTCTCTAACGTCGGCTTCCAATTCTTTAGCGATCCAGACTATAAACAACTTCCTGCCGCTAATTTTGTCGCTACGGCAGTTAGCTCTCCATTCTCTTCAGTCTTTGATAATGGTCAACCTATTAAACGCGTTGACTGGTTCAAAGATGGCGTTTTGCAATCCTTAATTCAAACTCGCGCTAGCGCCGCCTTAACAAAACTTCCCTTCACACCGATGGGCGAGAATGCCATCATCAGTATCGATGGTGGAGCAGGATCACTGGAAGACTTGGTCAAGAAAGTTGATAACGGACTTCTGCTGACAACATTCTGGTACATCCGTATGGTTGATCCCAACTCATTACTGTTAACTGGTCTTACCCGTGACGGTGTTTATCACGTGAAGGGTGGAGAAGTTGTAGGTGCTACCAACAACTTCCGTTGGAACGACTCCCCAGTTTCAGCTCTGAATCGTATTTCACATGCTGGTGCTACCGAGTGGACTCAACCGCGCGAATGGGCTGGTGACATGTCCAACATGGCAGTTCCGCCACTTGTGATAAAAGATTTCAATATGTCGACGGTGAGCCCTGGAAGTTAGGAGTTAATCACTCCAGTTGCCAGCAAGACCAGTAACGTCGAACCCAAAAGTATGCGGTAAATAATAAATGGCATAAAAGATTTTGTTGCAACAAATTTAAGTAGCCAAGCAATAACGGCATAACCGACAATGAATGCGATAACAGTTGCCACAAGGGTCTGGGAAAGTGAGTAAACCTGAACTCCAGCACTATCGCCAAATGCGCCTTTGAGTTCATATAAGCCACTGCCAAATACTGCTGGCAGCGCGAGTAAGAATGAATAACGAAGTGCGGCATCGCGGCTATAGCCAAGTAAACGCCCCATTGCAATTGTTGCCCCGGAACGAGAGACACCTGGCATCAGTGCTAGTGATTGAGCTAATCCATACAAAATGCCATGTGAAGAGTTCAAATCTTTGAGGCCGCGTTCACTCTTTCCGTAATGATCTGCCAAGCCAAGAATGATGCCAAAGACGATCATGACGGTAGCTATTAACCACAGTGAGCGTAGATTATTTGTAATGATGTCTTGGCCTAAATATCCAAGAACGATAATTGGCAATGAACCAATAATTATGAGCCATCCCATGCGTGCTTGTAGTTTTTCTTCCCCGGATAAAGTGGTTCGCATAACCACTTGGCGAAACCAGCACACGATAATCTTTTTAATGTCATTCCTAAAGAAAATAAGAACGGCAAGCTCAGTTCCAATTTGGGTGATTGCCGTGAATCGGGCACCAGGATCTATCGCCTTGGTGAAGAATTCGCCGGCAATTCGCTGGTGGGCGCTAGATGAAATAGGTAGGAACTCGGTTAAGCCCTGCAAAATTCCCAGAAATATTGTTTCAAACATCATTGCACCTATTCACTTAGTTTTAGGTGCTAATAGTAACTTCCTGGTATCGAAAAGATGGGATAAGCGAAGGCAATCTAAGGTGCGTCCAAGGCAATCTTGTCGGGTTTCCCAGCAAAATATCCGACTCCGGCCAGCACAATAGAAAGTAATAAAGGCGCGATCAGTGCGATATTCCAATTCAAAGTTGCATCAAAGATAGCTCCCACGATTCCCGGTGCAAAAGCAGCCATTAAATATCCAACTCCCTGTGCCATGATTGAAAGGGATCGCGTTTCACTAGCAACGGTACTTCGCTTCACAGTTAAGAGAAGTGAGAGTGGAAAAGTAACTGAAAGTCCAATGTTCCAAATAAGTAGCCAGATAACTAAGTGCCAGCCATGATCAAAAATTACGCCAATAACGCAAACGGCAACGATGGCTCCAACAATGGCTAAAAGTAATCTCAAATCAGGAAGCTTTGATGCATAATGTGGTGCAACGATTCCGATAATTGAGCCCAGGAGGCCAGTGATTGAAACCACAAAGCCTGCGTCTCTTAATATAAATCCTTTTGACACCAAAATAGTTGGCAACCAAGTAGCCGATCCATAGTAAATCATTGACTGAAGCCCAAAGAATACTGCGATGCTCCACGCCCCTGGCCTGCGCAAAAGCTGACGGTGAAATTTTGACGACAACTGCATGTGACGCGAGTCTGATGATTTGGAGGTCTTAATTAGCCACCATGCTGAAGAAAAAAATCCAATAACTAACCAAGGCACCATTGCAAGACGCCAACCCCATGAGGTCGCTTTCGCCAATGGAACTGCTACAGCAATTGATATCGAGGCAAATGCCCCCATGACTGTTATGTAAATTCCAGTTATTAACCCGGAATGCCCAGAGGAATTTTCCTTTACCCACACTGGTAACGAAAAATTCAAAACTGCGATTGCAATTCCAACCGTTAAGGACGAGATAAAGAGCATCGGTAGATTTCCGATAGTCCTAAGGAATATTGCCACTGTGAGTACGGTGAGAGCTACGGCAATCACTCGATTAGTTCCACCGATTTTGCCAACGAGGGGCATTAAGAATGCGCTGCCGGCAAAGCAGAGTACCGATAATGAAGTAAGAAATGAGAGCAGAAAAGAGCTCAAGTGATACTGCTCTTTAAGGATTGGAATCAGCGGGCTCATGATTGTTAAGCCTGCACGCATATTTATCGCGGCAATGAAAATAGGCAACCCTTGACGTATTGCATCCTTATTGCTTACGGCTCCCGGTTGCATCAGGCAAGACTATGGCACAAGTGAGTCTGATTTCATGGCTTTAGTCGCCTTAGATACTATGGGCAAATGAGTAGAAACATCCTTGTTACAGGCGGAACGGGTGGAATAGGACGCGCATTTGTCGATCGTTTTGTTAAAAATGGCGACAAAGTTTGGCTCACGTTCTTTAAAGAGAGTGAAAATCCGCAAGAGCTAGTTGCCTCGTATCCATCAGGTACGGTGCAAGCTTTTCAGCTGGATTTAGGAAATCACGCTTCAGTTACACAGCTTGTTAAAGCTCTCCCGGGTGTGCCCGATGTTCTCATTCACAATGCAGGCCTTGGTTCAAAAACCGTTGAAAATATAAGTGATGTGGCACATGAACAATCACAGATGTTGATTCAAGTAAATGCCATTGGCACCCTTTGGTTAAATGACCTTTTGCTTCCCCATATGGTGACAAGAGGCAGTGGCAAAATAATTTTGATTTCATCCGTTGGCGGGGGCATAACTCAATTTGCTGGCTTTAGTTATGCCGATGGAATGTCTAAAGCGGCGATTGCATTTCTTGGTCGCACTTTAGCCGCCGATTTAGCTCATACAGGTGTCGAGGTTTTTACAATCTGCCCAGGTGCAACAAATACGCCGATGTTTTCGGCAAGCACTCTGCAACATTTATCCGAGGCCGATAAAAAAGAATTAATCAGTTCGCTACCAAAATCTCGTTTGATTGAACCAGAAGAAATCGCCGAACTTGGATTTTTCTTGGCATCAGAATCAGGCAAGATCCTCCACGGTGCAGTAATCGATGCCTCTATGGGATTAGGTGTAAACCCGGGGTTACTACAAAAGTAATTACAGTAAATTCTGTAACTGCTCCGTATGGGCTTGCATATGGTTTCTAGCTTTACCAATTAAAAATGAGACGCTGACTTCGCCCGCCTCTGGATGCACTGAAAGTCTGTCCCACTGAGTGTGAGAAATCGGAGATAGGGTAACGATTACTAATTTGCCAACGGATTCAATGAGTGCGAGAGAATTAAGCCAGTCACGGCCCGCATAGTTGAGAACATCAGGGTATTCATCTTCATTAAAGGGAATTACTGGAGGCTTATCAATTGTCAAAGCGTTGAAATATCGAAGCGCGAAATGCATCTCGGCATCGGCAACGTGGTGCATTACGAAGGCTGGCGACCACTCTCCAACTTCCTTTACTGCAGCCGCAGTTTTAGCATCAAATCTCCGTGCAACCGCCATGAATGCGTTGAAGTTCTCACTATATTCGGCCAATATCTCTTTGCTCATAAGTGAATCCTACTTCCTTAGCGCTGTTTTGGAGAGCTAAGCATCTAATGCACTTGCAAATTGACTTGCATAAAGGTCGAAATAAAATCCCTTGCTGGCCATCAGATTCTCGTGGCTGCCTTGCTCAATAATTTTGCCTTTATCCATCACTAAAATTGTGTCGGCATCCCGAATTGTTGAAAGCCTATGGGCGATTACAAAGCTCGTGCGTCCTTGACGTAGCTTGGCCATAGCGTGCTGAACCATTACCTCAGTACGTGTATCAACCGAAGAAGTCGCCTCATCTAAAATCAGGATTGCTGGATCTGCCATAAAGGCACGCGCAATCGTTATGAGTTGGCGTTCACCATTTGAGACCGTTGAATTATCATCAGAGACCATTGACTCATAGCCATCGGGCAGTGATCGCATAAAGTGATCGATGTTGGCCGCTTTTGCCGCTGCAATAACTTTCTCGTTCGTTGGATCTGCACTACCAAAGGCGATATTTTCACGCATGGTGCCCTCGAAGAGCCACGTATCTTGTAAAACCATGCCAAATTGTCGTCGCAAGTCATCACGCGTGAGTGAGCGGATATCAACGCCATCTAAAGTAATTCGGCCACCATTAACTTCGTAGAAGCGCATAATTAAGTTCACTAAAGTTGTTTTACCCGCTCCAGTCGGACCGACGATTGCGATCGTTTCGCCTGGGTTGACTTTCAGATTAAGGTTTTCAATCAATGGCTGCTCTGCAACATAACTGAAGGTAACGTTCTCAAAACACACTTCCCCTTTTGCCCGATCAATTGAAGTGGCCTCTTCTGTCTCAGGCACCTGCTCTACTGCATCTAGGAATTCAAATAGCCGCTCTGCAGAGGCAACTCCAGATTGCACGCTGTTCATTAGCCCAGCAATCTGTGCCAGTGGCATGGCAAATTGTCTTGAGTATTGAATGAATGCTTGAACATCACCTAATGACATCGAACCGGTAGCAACGCGATATCCACCCAGAACTGCAATTCCAACGTAAATAAGATTTGAAACTAATTGAGTCGTAGGTTGAATAATGCTTGAAATAAACTGGGCTTTAAAACTTGATTTGCGAACCTCTTCATTGAGCTTACCGAATTCTTCTATGGCACTGTCTCTGCGGCCAAAGACTTTCACAAGAGAATGGCCTGTGTGCATCTCTTCTACATGGCCATTGAGTTTGCCGGTCCAATCCCACTGTGCGACAAATTCTTTCTGAGATCGCTTAGCGATACGAACAGATAGGAAGATGCTAATTGGTATCGCGATTAATGAAACTAACGCTAGCTCCCAACTGATCCAGATCATCATGACCAGAACTGAGATTATTGTGAGCAGTGAGTTAAGGATTTGTGATAAGCCTTGTTGCAATGAGTTGGCAATGTTATCGATGTCATTGGTTACTCGACTCAGCAAATCCCCGCGTGATTGTGTATCGAAGTAACTAAGAGGCAGGCGCCCGATTTTTTCTTCAGCTAAACGTCTAAGCCTAAAAACTGATCGTTGTGTAACGCCGGCCATGAGATAGGCCTGAATCCACATCAAAACAGATGCGATTACATAGATCCCGATTGCCAGCAACAAAATCTTTGCCACAGCGTTAAAATCAATACCAACGCCAGGAACCGCCGAGCTCTTATTTAAAATATCGGCAAGATTATTTTCTCCCTTAGCGCGCAAATCTGCGATCGCTTGAGCTTTTGAGACACCCACCGGCAGACGTCGACCAATGAAGCCATAGAAAATATAGTTAGTGGCTCGTCCCAGGATCTTTGGGCCAAAGGATCCAATAACGACGCTGATAGTAATGAGCGATAAAACCAAAGAGAGAGTTTTTCTTTCAGGACCGAGTTCACGCAGAAGACGATTAAGCGAGCCCTTGAAGTCTTTGGTCTTTGCTGGAGGTGCCCCAAACATTCCAGCCATTGGTCCGCCGCGAGGACCGGCCGCACCTGGACGCGCAGTACTCATGCCGCCTCCTCCGGACTTAACTGAGAGAGAACTATCTCTTTGTATGTTTCACAACTATCCATCAACTCTTGGTGTTTGCCAATTCCTACAATTGCGCCTTGATCTAAAACGATTATCTGATCAGCATTTAGAATCGTACTTACGCGCTGAGCAACAACGATAAGAGTCGAATCACTAGCCGACTTTTCTAAAGCTGCCCGAAGATTGGCATCGGTTGTGAAATCAAGGGCAGAGAAACTGTCATCCAAAATGTAGATTTTTGGATTTTTAGCAACTGCGCGTGCAATAGCTAAGCGCTGACGCTGTCCTCCAGAAAAATTCGTTCCTCCCTGCGAAACCGGTGCATTCAATTTCTCGCTGAGCTCTTCAACAAAATCCTTTGCTTGTGCGATCTCAAGTGCCTGCCACATCGCCGCTTCGCTCGCGCTTTCATCACCGTATTTGAGGGTTGATTCAATTGTTCCGCCGAAGAGAAAGGCACGTTGCGGTACTAGACCAATGTTGTGCCAGAGCGATTCGAGGCCTTGATCGCGAAGGTTAACGCCATCAATGATGACCTCTCCGCCCGTTGGATCAATAAAACGCGGAATCAAATTAACAAGTGTTGACTTGCCACTACCGGTACTTCCTACGATAGCGGTGAATTGACCAGGCAAAGCGGTAAAAGTAATGCCTTCAAGTACTGGGTGCTCAGCTCCTGGATACCTAAACTCAACATTCTTAAATTCAATTTTCCCAGTTCGGGTAGCAGGTGTAATTGGAACGCTGGTTTCGACAACGGAGGAAGGTGTTAGCAAAACTTCAGAGATACGTTCTGCACTTGCCGCCGCTCTTGGAATCATCAGCGACATCATGACCGCCATCATGACGCTGGAGAGAATCTGCATTATGTAGGCTAAAAAAGCGGTCAAATTGCCAATGGGCATGTCGCCAGTATCGACAAGTTTTCCACCAAACCAAATGACGGCAACGCTTGTTAAGTTAAGAATGAGCATCAAGACTGGAAACATAACCGCGAAAGTGCGCGTCACGCTCAAGGTCGTGAGCATTAGATCTTTGCTTACCTCGGCAAATCGTTTCTCTTCAAAATCAGTTTTAACGAAGGCGCGGATGACACGGATTCCGCTTATTTGTTCGCGTAGAACTAAATTGATTCGGTCAATCTTTACTTGCATTACGCGAAAAAGTGGAACAATCCTGCGTAGAAGAACCCAAATTAGTAATGACATCAACGGAGTGACAACTAATAGGAGCAATGAAAGTCTGGCATTTGTCTTGACGGCCATAATTGAGGCGCCAATACCCGTAATCGGTGCGCTGAGCATCATGGTCAAGCCCATGAATAGAACCATTTGAACCTGTTGAACATCGTTCGTGTTTCGCGTAATTAGCGATGGTGCGCCAAATTTATTGAGCTCGCGCGTTGAAAATCTCTCTACCGATGAAAATACTGCCCCTCTTAGATCTGCGCCAAAAGCCATCGATACCTTGGCACTAAAATAACCCAACAGTATTGAGGCACCCATTACTAAAGCAGACGATGCAAGCATCACGAAACCGATTTTCCAAATATAAGAAATATCGCCTTTTGCCACCCCATTGTTGATTAGTTCGGCATTGAGATTAGGAAGGTAGAGATTTGCAATAGATTGAACTAAAAGAAGTATAGAAATAGCACCTACCTGATAACGATAGGGATAGAGATACTCTTTAAGTAACTTCGTCAGCAATTTTTACTTCCTCACTCTAGGTTGAGCATATGCCAAATGACTTTCTACATCAAGGAATTAGGCTTTTCTCATTCCATGCAGTGTTCAGAGTCTCAATAAATGCTTCAAGGGGTTGAGCCCCTGATATTCCATACTTCATATCGACTACGAAAAAAGGCACACCCGTTGCTCCCAACTGTGCAGCTAACTGCCTATCAGCGAGGACTTCGGACGTGAATTGATTTGATGCCAGAAGAGTTATTACATCGGCGGCAGGGATACCAATGCTTTGAGCTATCGCTGCCAAGTCTTGATCTGAAAATACCGGAAGTGATTTTTCGAAATAACTTGAATACATGGCCTCTAAGAGTTCATCTTGCTTACCTAAAGTTGCGGACCACAAAAGCACTCGATGAGCATTGAAAGTATTACCCGAAAGCGTGGCACTTAGGTCGTAACAAAGGCCCTCACTATCGGCGATTGCGCAGACATTGGCCTGCATTTCTGCAACTTCATTTACTGACACTCTATATTTTTCGGCAAGCAATTGCCCGGTTGGAACCGTCTGCTTCATATCTGGTTGGAGTTCAAAGGCGCGGTGACGAATAACAACGTCGTCACGGTGCTGAAATTGCTCAAGAGCCGATTCAAGACGACGCTTTCCAATAAAACACCACGGGCACACCACATCAGACCACACATCAATAATCACTTGGTAACACTATCTCTCACCATATGAATATAGAAACGGCCCGGTTGCCGCTCACTTTCCTGGCTAAATCCTGGGTTTTCAAAACCAATTGCGCGATAAGCAGATATCGCACCGTCGTTATCGGCCCAGACACCGAGCCCTTGACGCTGCCATCCCTTTTCAACTGCACAACTATCTAGATACTCAAATAATGCTCGCAGCGCCCCTTGTCCACGATATTTAGGATCACTCCAACATCCCCCAATCCAACATGTTGCACCGTGATCACCATCTAGAACTTCTACCGACATTATTGCGATATCTATCTCGTCAATGGATGCGGCAAGATAATCCAGTTTAGAAAACTTAGACCGCCAATCACTTTCAGTAAAAGCACTCTCAACTTCAAATGTTCCGCCAAATGCCTCTGGACTCTCGCGTAATGATCTCAACCGGAGGTCTTTTAACCGTGGCCATTCATCGGCCGCTAAAATCTCTACTTTTACACGGGAGCTCATGGGTAAATACTGCCCTAAAGATCCTGAAGTCGAGGGACATTCAAAGCTGCACCGTTAATACTCGTTAAAGCCCTCACCTTTAAAAATCTTCGGGGCGCATCTTTCGACTCGAGCTTGCAATGTTTTAGCTTGTTTCGCCGATGAAAAATGAAGTACGTAGGCGCGCTGCCGGCCCGGAGTTAGTTTTTTAAATGCCACAGCTAACCCTGGAACTTTCTTTATTTCAGCTTGAATGTTCTTAGGTACTCCTTGCTCTGATGGTTTCTTGAACTCAACTTGGAGTCCAGCTTCTTCAATAGCGATGGCTTCGGAAATATAGCTTTTAAGAGTCTTCTTCAACTTTATTATCTCTTGTAGATTGGTAAAGCGAATCTGGCGACTGGATTGAACGTTTTCGGTTTGTTGTATGAGGATTCCTTTAGTGTCATTAATCAATGCGCCTTTGAAAAACAGAATGGCGCAATAGTGTTTAAAACCGTGGATCAAAATCACGTTTGCCTTACCTAAGGTGTAACAAGGCTGACCCCACTTTAGCTCCTCAGTTAAACCAGAGTTCAGTGCAATCTCACGCAAAGCGTCGAATTCATCGTGCCATTGTGTGGCTTGGCGCAGGAAGATGTCTACTTTTCGATTCACTATAGGGCTCCCATCCAGAGCATCGTCCAAAGGTGCGGAATTTGCACCAATAGTTTAATATTTGGGCATGTCTTTTACAATGTATTCCACAACGTGGTGCGGATATTGCACCCGCCTCAAGAATCAACTGGCTGAACTAAATATAACCTTTAACGAAATTAATATAGAGGAAGTGCCCGGTACGGCAGAGATTGTGGAGACTGTTAATGGCGGAAATCGCACCGTTCCAACCCTGGTTTTTGCCGACGGAACCGCAATGACTAACCCGTCCGCTAAACAAGTTGCAGAGAAACTGGAATCGCTAAAGATACATTAGTCCGGGGTGCAATTTCTTGCTTGCCTCAAAAGTAAGGAGTAAATCCCTAGCGCGCGAACGCTTCGCGAAGTGATTTTCGCAAGATGATTACGATTGCCATGGCGATTGCAAACATAAAAAAACTCAGCGCATATGCCGAATCCGGATTGATATCTAGCTCTTGGTAAATCTGTAGAGTCCACGTCTGCGTAGAGCCCGGCATAGATCCAGCGAACATCATGGTTGCTCCGAACTCTCCCAAAATACGGGCCCACGCCAGCGCTAAACCAGTAATAATTCCGCTTCGAGCCTGTGGAATTGCAATCAAGCGAAGCAGTTGGTCATCGCTGGCTCGATCCATTACGGCGGCATCTTCTATATCTCGCGGAACCTGCCGAAAGCTTGACTCTGAAATAAGTATGAGAAATGGCATTCCAATAAAAATTCCCGCAAAAATTACTGCCCACGTTGTAAAGGGCATTTGCCATCCAGTCGCACGATAAATAGCGGAGCCAAGTAATCCATGTCGACTCAATAATCCAAGAAGTGCAAGACCGGCAACTGTCGGTGGCAGCGCAATTGGTGCAAGTATCAGAGGTCTAATGAAATGTGCAATCTTCATTGTTGTCTGCGATAACCACCAAGCAAGCGGAACTCCGAGTAAGAGTGATACGAGAGCCGCAACTATGGAAGTCCAGAGTGAAAGCTTTACTGCCGCCATTGATCCATCGGCAGTTAACGCTGAGAACAGGTGCGAGTACGGGACTTTAACCAGCAGAGCAATTAAAGGAAGTGCGATGACTGCTACAGCAAGGGATGCGGCAATTACCGTTGCCGGATGGAGGGCTCGCTTCTTCACTGTGGAATCTTATAAGGATTAACAATAAATCCACTTGCTGCCAGGAATTTCTTCGCATCATGACCATTTAAGTACGCGTAAAACGTCTTTGCCCAAACGTTCTTCTTTGAGGTCTTTGCATTTGAGAGTCCAATTTGATACTGACTCAACGCCGATTCGGGATTAGAGAAGGCAATCGATTTCAATTTTGTGGAGTTTGCAATGACGTCGGTTTTAAAAATAATTGCGGCATCGACTGCACCAGCGAGTAATTTAGCTAATGCAGCTGATGCCGTCGGTTCAAGCGAGACTGGTGAACTCATTACGACACCTTCGGATTTAAGGGCAGCATCGGCGGCAACGCCGCACGGAACGTTATGCCCACACTGCAACCATGTAGCTTTTCCATTCAAGTCGGTAAATTTACTGATTGTTGAATCCTTAGGAACTGCGAGCACAACTAGATTTTGCAGATAATTTGCGGCAACTGGAAATTGTGCTGCAGCTGTTTTCATACTGACCGGGTCAGCTGAGGCGAAAATATCGGCTGGTGCGCCAGATGCGATTTGAGTCGCAAGTGTCGAGGATGCGCCAAAAGAAAATTTTACAGAAATATTTGGGTGAGCCTGCATAAATTTCGCGCCAAGGGCGGTGTAGGCCTTAGTCAAACTCGATGCAGCAAAGACATTTACAGACTTAGATATGGTGTCAGCTCGCGCCGGACTTATCTGTATTGCACTCATTAGGGCAAATGCAGCGAGTACCCCGATAAGTTTGGATTTCATTGGGCTATTATCCCTCTATATCGAAAAGCTTCAACACATTTAAAGCATCATGAATGGAGAGATTAATGCTTGTTTCCTTGATCTCTTCGGCCGATCAAGCAAGCGATGCACGAATGCATCGCTTGTGCGGGGCGCTTGTTCGAAAGGGCTTTGCTGTAGAAGTTTGGGCGTTGGGCAATGAAAAGGATGCTCCACTCGGCACTAACTTTCACCGAGCACCTGGCGACAAAAACTTCGCTTCACGAATATTGCGTGACTTCGTTGTACCTTTTCGCGCTCGTGGAAAAGTATGGATTGTTGTCGCACCCGACTTATTACCAATGTCATGGCTAGTTGCAAAATTAAAGAGACGTAAATTAGTTGCCGATGTTCATGAAGATTACTTTGAACTTCTCAAAGACCGCGCTTGGGCACGTGGATTTGTTGGTTTGCTCGCAAAAATTACCGCCCGAGCCGCCACGAAGGTTGCAAGCATTGCAGATTTAACTACCGTGGCTGATGTACAAGTTCCACCCTTTAATGCACGCCAACGTTTAGTTGTTCGAAATTTTCCAGACTTTACTCTGCTGACCCCAGGCGGTGAGCTCTCGAGCGAACCGCGCGCAATCTATATTGGTGATGTTAGAACTTCGCGTGGGATCAAAACAATTCTTGAAGTTGCTGAGCTTTCACCGAAATGGCGATTTGATATTGTGGGAAATGTTTCAGCTAATGATTCAGAGTTTATTGACGCTTGGAAATCTACAAATTCGGCAAGCTCCCGCGTAACTTTCCATGGCCGACTAACGCCTGAACAATCCTGGAAGTTTGCTAAAGGCGCCTGGGTTGGACTTTCACTATTAGAAGCAACGCCTGCATTTAGTGCTGCAGTGCCCAGCAAGCTTTATGAATATATGGCTAGCGGTCTTGCGACAATTTCGACGCCGCTCCCCCGTTGCATTGAATTAATTGAAAAAAGTAAAGGTGGAGTCATTGCCGCCGATTCAGAAAACGTTGCGCGAACTTTAAATATGTGGGCAACTGATCCAACGCCATTAATTCAGATGCGTGCGAGCGCAGTTGCCTGGGTCACAGCCAACCTCAATGCCGATGCCGAATATGGCGCCTTCGTCAGCGCAATTCAAGCCCTCGTTCCTAGTTCACGGTAGGCTCGCACAATGGCCACGACAATTGCCGCAACTGCAGATGTAGATCCAAGTGCAACTATCGGCGACGGGTCAAAAATTTGGCATTTAGCGCAAGTCCGAGATGGTGTTGTCATTGGAGATAACTGCATCGTCTCTAGAGGTGCATACATTGGATCCGGCGTAAAAATTGGCAATAACTGCAAGATTCAGAACTTTGCACTTGTCTACGAGCCGGCGGTTCTAGGTGATGGAGTTTTCATCGGACCGGCCGTCGTACTAACTAATGATCAATATCCACGGGCAGTAAATCCCGACATGACATTAAAGAACGGCTCTGACTGGGAAGCAGTTGGCGTAACTATTGGTGATGGCGCCAGTATCGGTGCCCAATCTGTTTGCATCGCCCCGCTAAAAATCGGAGCTTGGGCACTAGTTGCTGCAGGCTCAGTTGTCACTAAAGATGTCCCGGATTTTGCTCTAGTTGCTGGAAACCCTGCAAAAAGAATTCGTTGGGTGGGTCGCGCAGGGGTGCCGCTTGAAGATATCGGCGATAATAAGTTCCGTTGTCCAGTATCTGGGGATATGTTCCACCAAATTAGCTCCAACCAACTCAATCAGATCGAAGAAGGTAACTCATGATTCCAGCAGCTAAACCAATTATTGGTGATGAAGAGCGCGAAGCCGTCGATCGCGTACTGCGTTCAGGAATGTTGGCGCAAGGCCCAGAAGTAAAGGCCTTTGAGGACGAGTTCTCAGCCCATGTTGGGGGACGTCACTGCGTTGCAATGAATTCTGGAACTTCAGCCCTGCACTTAGGGTTTATCGCCGCTGGTATCAAACCTGGTGATGAAGTAATCGTTCCCTCGTTCTCCTTTGCCGCAACCGCTAATGCCGTTGTTCTGGCCGGCGCAGTTCCAGTTTTTGCCGACATCGACCCACGTACTTTTAATTTAGATCCAGATCACGTTGAAAAACTTATTACGAAGAAGACAACGGCCATCATGCCAGTGCACCTTTACGGTCATATTGCAGCGATGGATCGCTTTGATGAGATTTCATCCAAATACGGTGTAAAAATAGTTGAAGATGCGGCTCAAGGTCACTTAGCTTCCTTACATGGTCGCAATGCAGGTGAATTTGGAATTGTTGCCTCGTTCTCTTTCTATCCAACTAAAAATATGACTGCAGGCGAGGGCGGAATGGTTGTTACTGACTCTGCCGAAGTTGCTCGCACGCTTCGTTTACTGAGAAATCAAGGACAAGAAATCCGCTACCACAATGAAATTATTGGCTTCAACACACGGATGACCGATATTCATGCAGCTATAGGTCGTGTGCAATTGCGCAAACTTCCAGGTTGGACTGCCACACGTCAAAGCAATGCCGCTTTCCTCGATGCAAATTTGAAAGGTGTTGTAGTTCCCTATTTGCAGCCAGGTACTACACATTCATATCATCAATATACGATTCGAATTCCAGGTGGATCTAGTGAAAAGCGTGATGCGTTCATGAAGGCCATTACAGATAAGGGCGTTGGCTGTGGCGTGTACTACCCGATTCCAATTCATAAGTTACCTTCATTTAACTTGAATCTGGATCTGCCAGAGACTGAATTGGTAATTAAGGAGTGTGTTTCACTTCCAGTACACCCATCACTTTCGCAAGATGATCTCGAAACTATCGTGCGCGTTGTTAATGAAGTTGCGGCAACTCTTTAATCATGGCCGATAAAAAATTACGCGCGGGCTTAGTCGGGCTAGGAATGATGGGGCGCCACCACGCACGTATTCTGAGCTCACTTGATGGCGTCGAACTTGTTGCAGTGTCGGATCCAATGGGCGATCCCCACGGAGTTGCTGGCGGGCGCAAGCTTTTTTCATCGGTAGCTGAGTTGATCAATGAAGGAATTGATTATGCAATGGTTGCCGCGCCAACTGCCTTTCATGAGGAGCTTGCGCTAGAACTTGCCGCTGCTGGTATTCACGCCCTTATTGAAAAACCTTTAGCCGTTGATACTCCTGCGGCCCAAAAAATTTACGAGGCATTTCGTGACAAGGGATTGGTAGGGGCAGTTGGGCACATTGAGCGCTATAACCCCGCGCTTCAACAGTTGCGCGCACGCCTTGACGCCGGCGAACTTGGTGCGGTCTATCAAATAACTACCCGCAGACAGGGACCATTTCCTGCGCGTATCGCCGACGTTGGCGTTGTCAAAGATTTAGCAACTCACGATATTGATTCAACGGCATGGGTTGCACGCTCTGCCTTTATCTCCGTTTCGGCTCAAACTGCACATAAATCGGGGCGACCACACGAAGACATGGTCGCAGTTGTTGGTGAACTCGAGAATGGAATTATTACCAATCACTTGGTGAACTGGTTGACCCCGTTTAAAGAGCGGCTCACAATTGTTACCGGAGAGCGCGGAGCCTTAGTTGCCGATACGTTAACTGCAGATTTAACTTTTTATGCTAATGCTTCAGTTGATACGCAATGGGATTCAGTTGCCGCTTTTCGTGGAGTAAGCGAAGGTGACGTAATTCGTTACGCCTTTGCTAAGCCTGAACCTTTGCGAGTTGAGCATGAAGCATTTCGCGATGCCGTGTTAGGCCTGCCTGGCGCGCTCGAGCGGATCGTAACTATGGAACAGGGTTTGGCGACCGTCGCAGTTGCCGGTGCCATTCTTGAAAGTGCTAAAACGAAAAGAGTCGTCACGATATGAAAATCGCTGTTGTAGCGCTAGGAAAGATTGGATTGCCACTCGCCGTTCAATTTGCCAATAAGGGCCACCATGTAATCGGTTGCGATGTTAATCAAAATACCGTCGACTTAATCAACGCTGGAACCGAGCCCTTCCCCGGAGAAGCGCATCTAGCGCAATATCTGAAGCAGGTTGTGGGCTCTGGTCATCTAGTTGCAACGACCGATACTAAATCTGCCGTTGCCCAATCTGATGTCGTCGTTGTCGTTGTCCCATTATTTGTGGATGAAGAGGGCGTGCCTGATTTTGGTTGGATGGATGCGGCAACTAAAAATATTGCCGAAGGTTTAAAACCAGGCACATTGGTCTCGTATGAAACAACTTTGCCAGTAGGAACCACCCGCAAACGCTTTGGGCCAGCGATTGAAGAAATCTCTGGACTCAAGGCCGGTGTCGATTTTCACCTTGTTTTCTCTCCCGAGCGCGTATTAACTGGTCGAGTTTTCGCCGATCTGCGCAAGTATCCAAAGCTTGTTGGTGGAGTTGACGAAGCTAGTGCACAAGCTGGCGTTAAATTCTATGAAGAAGTTCTAGATTTTGATGATCGTCCTGATTTATCCCAAGCAAATGGCGTATGGGATTTAGGTTCATCCGAGGCAAGTGAGATGGCAAAGTTGGCTGAAACTACTTACCGCGATGTCAACATTGGTTTAGCTAATCAATTTGCAATTTTCGCCGAAACTGCCAACATCGATATCAATAAAGTTATTGCCGCTTCAAATTCACAGCCCTTTAGCCATATTCACCTGCCCGGAATCGCCGTTGGCGGGCATTGCATTCCAATCTATCCACGTTTTTATCTCTGGAACCATCCAGAGGCCACGGTTGTCCGCGCTGCGCGCGAGGCAAATGCGGCAATGCCAGCGCATGCGGTTTCGATTTTGAAAACAGCTCTGGGGAGTTTAGTGGGTAAGAAAGTTGCCGTCCTTGGAATTTCATACCGCGGCGGAGTCAAAGAGAGTGCGTTCTCTGGAGTCTTTCCTACGGTAGGTGCACTTATTTCAGAGGGTGCAAAAGTCTTCGTGCACGATCCCATGTATACCAATGCTGAAATTAATCAATTGGGATTTGCCCCATACGCTTTAGGTCAACCAGTCGATGGCGTTGTATTGCAGGCAGATCATGCAGAGTATAAAGCGCTCACTTCAGCTTCATTTCCGGGCGTTGCCGCAGTAGTAGATGGACGCCGATCATTGAACTCAGCTAGCTTTCCCGGCGTTAATTTCCGAGTAATTGGTGCGCCAGCTAATTAATTATTGAGAATGGCAAGTGCTCACGCGGTTGCGGGGAGACTGCTGCAATCCGATTATAAATTCTGACTAGGTTTTCGGCCTGGCGTTCCCAACTGTGTGCTTGCAAAACGTCGGGTGTATATACGCTTTGATATGCCGACTTATTGACCAGAACTTTTTGTACCGCAACGGTGAAATCTTCGACATTTTCAGCTACAAATACTTCGCCATTTCCAAGGCGCCTAACTTCAGCGGCCATTGTTCGTACATCGCTAACGACAATAGGTAATTTAGCTTGCATATATTCGCCAAACTTCGTGATCAATGAAATCTCATGATTGAGTTTGTGATGAATGGGGATTAAGCCAATATCTGCCGATGAGAGATAGGCAACCAATTCGGAGTTTGGCACATAAGGTAAGACGTGGAAGCGATCTTTCAACTCGATAAATTCAGCTTGGAGATTAATGACCGTCTGATTCTTTGGGTTTGCTATCAAGGCCAAGTGAACTCCTGGCAAAGACGACAGGGCCATAAGAACGGTCGTTAAGCCACGTTGGGGAGCAACGGCACCGGAGTAGACCAGGAGTGGAGTTAGCGCATCAATTCCACAATCCTGGCGAATATTTCTAGGACTTGGCTGCTGGCCTTCAAAGAGCGGGTCGTTAGCTACAAGTTCTGGACGTTTCTGAATTTCTAAGTGCGGAATCAATAAATCAGACATTCCTTCGCTGACCGATAAAACAGTCGCCGCCTTGGACGCGTAGCGCCTTTCTGCTCTTGAATAGACTGTTTTTAGTGCAGGATTTAAATGGGAAACGCCAGGTACATATTCATGTGCGTCATAAATCAACTCTGCAATGTGGCCGTTGGCAGCTAAGTATTCAACTAGCGCTCCAGCTATTGGCAGGGCCGTGTAATCATGGGCGTGAATTATATTGGGCTTAAATTCGAGACCAATCGGCTTGAGCTCAGTTAGAGCACGCGACAGATTAGGAATAGATGGCGCACGTAACGGCATAAAGCGTATGTTGAATTTACGTTTGTAATATCGCAACGCCCTCAAAACTTTTGCAATAAAATCCTGCTTTACTACAATTTTTAACCGGATACGATAAATTGTGGCATAGCCAATTTTCATAGAATCACCGTGCAAATGCTGGCTCACACCACACACCAATACATCCCAGCCCGCATTTCCAAGTGACCATGCACATTTAAGTACTCTGGAATCCTCAAGCACTCCGTTGAGAACAATGTGTAGCGTCCGGGGAGAGGAATTCATGGGTGAAATCTATAGCGTTCACTACGCACTATCGCGATTAAACCCGTGATGAACCCTGTGAGTTTGAATGAATTGCGCTTTTAAGGTGCTGAAGTAGCCAAAATTGCTGAGAGCGTTTGCCACAGTGGTGTCTCTAGCGTTTTGCTAAAAGATGCAGTGATATGCCCGCCATCCCGATAAATTAGAAAATTTGCAACAATCGGACTGCAAGGATCGGTATTGCAAATCCATTCTGTGGGGTTGAGCCAGATTGCTCCATTAGCTTGTGCTAAATCACGCTCACTTGTTAACCAACTCTCTGATATCGCTTGAGTGACTGGAGTCGCACATGCAAGAATTGAATCGGAATGGTTTTTCAAACAGATAGGCGGCACTACAAGTGATGAGGGTGTATCACCAATATAGACAATGTGAGCTGAAGCTTTAGTTAATGAAATAAATGTGCGCGCCATACCAGATTGCCAAATTTGAAGTCGATCATCTCCACTAGCCACAACCCCTTGGGCATCTAAAGTTGAAAAGCCTTTAGTGCCAGCAACAAAGATTAAATAAGGTTTTTCCTGTGTAATTCGCTTAAGCGCACTTGTCCGCCAAATTTTGCAATTAGTCATAAGTTTTTGTGTAGTTGAATTCCAGGCTGGAATATCGGCGGGCCAACATGAAGACATGGTCAAACTCAAGAGACGCCATTTTTTAGCAATTGCTAACCTTTCGATGGCGGGAAACCACGATAGGGCATGGCTATCTCCGAAGAGAACTATGGTGGTCTTCGATTTTAAGTTTCCATAGGTACATGGGGCAATACTTTGCGTTAAATTCTGCTGCGTATGGCATCGATCCGTATACGGTTTTGGAACATCCTGGGCGGCCATATTTAATTTCGAATAGACCTGTTCCGGCACCTCTTGATCAATTAATGCAGGAAATTGATACTGGGCAATCGGTTCGGCAACATCAGCGCTAGCGTTTGTGAATCCAATTACGAGTAATGAGGAAAATAATAGAAGCCAAACTTTACGCATTGTGAGATTCTACGACATCTCGTAATTGCCCAGTCATTGTTACTTAGTTTGTCTCTTTAATGTGAGTGATCCCGCTGCCAGAATCAAAAGCAAGGATAGGCATATAACTAGGCAGTCGTGCACTATCGAACCCTGTCCCATAATCACTTTTCGAGTTGCATCGATGGCATAGGAAAGTGGGAGCACATTAGATAAATCACTCAATATTCTGGGCATGCTTTCCCGTGGTACGAGGAGACCACTGAGTAGTAACTGTGGCA
The DNA here is from genome assembly GCA_037139795.1 of Actinomycetes bacterium. Lineage (GTDB taxonomy): Bacteria > Actinomycetota > Actinomycetes > Nanopelagicales > Nanopelagicaceae > Planktophila. The sequence goes on along the minus strand of JBAXFS010000014.1, from coordinate 1,467 downwards.
GAAGGATCGCTGGCATGAATTGAATGGCCTGAAACTCTGTTTTAGCAAAAGTACTCACAGCCAAACCTATAGATAGACCTATCAATGCATCCAAAATAGCTACGAAGATTAGAGCCGACTGAGATCCTGCAATCTTGAGTCCAAGAACCCAAATAGCGTAGGACGAAACGAGCGTCGCTTGAATCAAACTAGCAACTCCAAAAGCAATTGCATAGCCCAGAATAAACTCCATTTTAGTAAGAGGCGAGATCATTAAGCGCTCCAAAGTCCCACTAGTGCGCTCTCGTAGAGTTGCTACCGAGGTAATAAGAAACATCACCAACATTGGGAAAACACCGAGCATTGAACCTGCCACATGTTGGAAAACTTCAGGCTTAGAGTAATAAACATATTTTAGAATTGTCATCAGCAGAGATGGCGATAAAACTAATAGCGCCATAGTTCTCGGGTCATGTTTAAGCTGCTGCAAGACACGTCGTGTCATTGACATCAAGCGTGAGAGTTTCATGGGCCTTTCACCAATGAGACAAATACGTCCTCCATTTTTTCTTTTCCGGTTTGTGCGCGCAATTGCGCCGAAGTCCCGTGTGCCAAGATTTGGCCGCCGCGCATAAGCGCTAGCCCATGGCAGTACTCGGCTTCGGCCATAACGTGGCTGCTTACTAACATCGTTTTACCTTGGGCCGCCAATTTATTAAAGAGCTCCCATAACTGGATTCGTAAAACTGGATCTAGACCTACCGTTGGTTCATCCAAAATCAGAATTTCAGGACTGCCAACTAAAGTGGTCGCTAGGGCTAAACGTGAGAGTTCTCCACCTGAAAGTGACGAAGCAACTTGATTTCGAACCACGTTTAAGTCGACTTCCTCTAAAATCTCATCCACGGTTTTTTCATTGCGTGAAAATAACGAAGCGAAATATTTAAGATTCTCTTCACACGTTAAGTCAGAGTAGACACTGGCACTTTGCGTTGAGTATGCGATTTTTTCTCGAAGCACTGCGACTCCGGGCTTCATCCCCAGAACCGAAATCTCGCCACTTTTAATCTTCTGTAGACCAGCGATACTTCGCATAAGCGTGGTCTTACCGCTGCCGCTCGGACCGAGTAGCCCCAAGATTTGCCCAGATTCAATTGTGAGTGAAAGTTCCTTAAGAATTACATTAGTGCCGCGCTGGACCACAAGATCCTTGCAGACGATTGCGCTCGACATAATTTCACTTTACTGTGCACCCACTTTATTGTCTATACTCAGTAAAAAGAATGGGAGGTAGCAATGCTTGGAAGCGCATCCCCTTCAGCTCGGCAACTAAAATTAAACAGCATTCTTCTCTTGATAGCTTCGATAATTTTGACAGGATGGATCATCTATTTAGTCTTTGCGCTTCCTCCCTCATATCGTGCTAGACACTGGGACTTAGCGTGGGTGGGATTTGACTTAGCAATGTTGAGCTCATTAATGACAACT
>JBAXFS010000013.1:0-31654 GCA_037139795.1 Actinomycetes bacterium | reverse complement strand
GCGCGTCCGAACGATGGAATCATTGGCGAAGAGGGTGCAAACCGCAAAGGGACAAGTGGCCTGACGTGGGTCATCGATCCCATTGATGGAACGGTAAATTATTTTTATGGCTTGCCTGGATGGAATATCAGTATCGCGGTAAAGGATGAAAAAGGAACTTTAGTTGGCGTAGTTCATGCCCCGACGATTTCTTCAACTTGGCATGCAACGCGCGATGGAGGAGCATTTCTCAATGATGTAAAAATCGAATGTAATAACCCAGTTGCTTTAGACCGAGCATTAATTGCCACAGGCTTTGCATATGACGTCAACGATCGCGCCAACCAACTCGAAATCATTAAGCGATTGCTTCCAAAAATCCGTGATATTCGACGAATGGGGGCTGCCGCAACTGATCTATGTCTAGTCGCAACTGGAATGGTCGATGGCTACATTGAGACGGGTTTGAAAGAGTGGGATTTAGCTGCCGGCGCGCTCATTGCCAATGAAGCCGGGGCAGTTGTGAGCACGCACACATGGCGGGGGATGGATTTAACGCTTGCCGCTGGCCCCGACCTTCATGCCGAATTGAGCGCAGAGATTCCTGCTTAGCTCCTCGATTTACGCTCAGGGCACCTTATGTGGCAAGATACGAGCCTGCACCGCCACTGCGAGTGCTTTTAATCTATAAAGAGAAATAGGTACGAAAGATGAACATCCTTGACGCCGTAGATGCAGTGTCCCTGCGCCATGACATCCCTCAGTTTCGTGCCGGCGATGAGCTAAAAATTCACGTACGTGTTATTGAAGGTAGCAAGAGCCGTCTTCAGGTTTTCCAAGGAATCGTTATGCGTCGCCAAGGCGATGGCGTTCGCGAGACTTTCACTGTTCGTAAAGTTTCTTACGGTGTCGGCGTAGAGCGCACATTCCCAGTACACACACCAGTTATTGAAAAAATTGAGTTAGTAAAGAAGGGCGATGTACGTCGCGCCAAGCTGTATTACTTACGTGACCTTCGCGGTAAGGCTGCAAAGATTCGCGAAAAGCGCGATGGTATCGAAGGCTACGGCGACGGAATCCTTTCTACGCCAGTTGCTCCAGAACCAGTAATTGTCTCGGAGCCAGTGGTGGAAGCGATTGTTGAAGCTCCAGCAGTTGTATCTGAGGTTCCAGTTGAAGTCGCAACCGCAGATGTCGTGGTTGAAACCCCTACTGCTGAATAACCTCTTCAATGCGCCGTAAAGGATCACTCCTTCGGGAGTTTCCTATCCTTGTAATTGTTGCTCTCCTAGTCTCACTCTTTATTAAAACTTTTCTTGTCCAGTTTTTCTATATACCTTCCGGGTCGATGGAGAACACCTTACAAATTCAAGATCGAGTTGCGGTAAATAAACTTCCATTTATTTCACGCAATATCGCACGTGGGGATGTCGTCGTATTTAGAGATCCAGCTAATTGGCTTCCTGCGGCTAGCGATAGTTCATCAAATAAATATATCGCCAAGGCCAAAGAGGGTTTAGTGGCTGTCGGCATTTTGCCTAACCCAGCTAAACAATATTTAGTAAAGCGCGTTATCGGCGTTGCCGGAGATCACATTGTCTGCTGTACAAAAGATGGAAAACTAACGATTAATAACTCACCTGTAACTGAGCCGTATATTTTTAAGGGTAACGTACCTAGCGATATGAATTTTAACGTAACCGTACCTAAGGGCAAGATCTGGGTAATGGGAGATCACCGCGGAGCTAGTGCAGATTCGCGTTATCACCAGGATGACATTAATAAGGGAATGGTCCCACTTTCGCGAGTAACTGGTCGCGTCTTTGCCGTTATTTGGCCAATTAAACATGCGACATTAGTACCCAAGATTGACGTTCTCAAGTAGTTTCTTATGAAAGTAATTGAGCAACTGCTCATTAATGCAGGCATTTCACCCATTGCAGGAGTTGATGAAGCTGGTCGTGGTGCATGCGCTGGCCCGCTTGTAATAGCAGCGGTAGTTTTACTAGATCCGTTTGCGCCTGAGTTATCTGCAGTGCGAGACTCAAAAGAAATCTCTGAGAAAAAACGTGAAGAACTCTTCGAACTAATACAAACTATTGCGGCGTCCATAAGCGTAATAATTGTTCCAGCGATAGAAGTGGATGCACGTGGAGTCCATGCAGCTAATCTTGATGGAATGCGTCGCGCTGTTCATGGGCTAGATCAAGTGCCCGCATATGTTTTAACTGATGGTTATGCAATTGAGGGTTTAGGTCTTCCAAATTTAGCGGTATGGAAAGGCGATCAAGTTGTTGTCTCAATTAGTGCAGCCTCGATAATCGCCAAAGTTACTAGAGATAGAATTATGCGATCGATGAGTTCGCAGTTTCCGTTATACGGTTTTGCTGGTCACAAGGGCTATATCACCGCCGAACACACAACTGCGCTCAAAACCCACGGACCGTGTATAGAACATCGACGCTCTTTTTCAAATATCGCTGCGCTCATCCACAAGTAAAGCCCGTTCGACCTGCATTGTCAGGGTATGAATTTATCGTCCCCACTATGCACACTAAAAGCAATCAACATACAGGCGCCTTTGGCGAAGAAATTGTTAGCCAATACCTTATCTCCAGAAAAGCTGAAATTATCGAACGCAACTGGCGAATCCGTGAGGGTGAGATTGATATCGTCGCGTTGCAACCGAGCGGCGTATTTGCCTTCGTCGAAGTAAAGACCCGAACCTCGCTTGCATTCGGACATCCCTTCGAAGCAATCAATACTGCCAAAGCGCTCCGTATGCAGCGTTTGGCTTTGGGCTGGCTCGCTACGCATGGTTGTTTCGGCTGTGATTATCAGATAGATGTTGCAGCGGTTTTAATCGCACCGGATGGCTCGCACACCATTGAATATAGAGCCAACCTGTCATGAGTCTGGCTCAAACTAACTCTGTCGCACTTCTTGGTTTAGATGGACATGTAGTAACCGTTGAGGTCGATATAGCTGATGGTTTGCCGGTTTATACATTGCTCGGTCTACCGGATGCGGCGTTATCGGAGTCACGTGATCGCGTTCGGGCGGCGATGGTTAATTGCGCAGAGGTATGGCCTAATCGAAAAGTAACGGTTTCGCTCTCTCCAGCCTGGCTGCCTAAGAGTGGATCTAGTTTTGACTTGGGAATCGCGATTGCACTTTTATCGGCCCATGGAACTATTCCGCCCGAGCGTATTCGCGAGATAGTTTTTCTGGGTGAGCTCTCACTCGATGGTCGCATTCGTTCAGTTCGTGGCATATTGCCAGCTTTGATCGCTGCCTATAAATCCGGAATCACTATCGCCGTAGTGCCATTGGCTAACGCGGCCGAAGCTGGCCTTATGCATAATATGGAAATCATCGCCATTGATCATTTACGAAACGTCCTTCGGTGGTTGCGTACTGGAGAGCGTGAAGTCGCCCAAGAGATTGATTACCAGTGGAAAGAGAGCGATGAACGTTTAGATTTTGCCGATGTCGCTGGTCAAGAGCAAGCTCGATTGGCGGCAGAGATTGCCGCAACTGGCGGACACCATATTCTCCTTATTGGTCCACCCGGTGCTGGTAAAACAATGATCGCTGAACGAATTCCAACTATTTTGCCGCAGTTACGAATTGAGCAAGCTCTGGAAGTCACTGCCGTTCATTCCTTAGCGGCAGGTTTTACTAGACGCTCTCCGACCTCGTTGGTGGCACCGATTGTCTCCCCGCACCACACAACTACGAGAGTTGCGATGGTGGGTGGAGGTGCGCATGCGATTAAGCCAGGCGCGTGTTCACTTGCTCATCATGGCGTGCTTTTTATTGACGAGGCGCCAGAGTGCCCATCGGGTGTTTTAGATTCTCTGCGCCAACCATTGGAGGCGGGAACAATTACCATCGCGCGCAGCATCGGAAATGTTACTTTCCCTGCGCAGTTCTTATTAGTACTTGCGGCAAATCCATGTCCATGTGGGAAATTTACTGGACGAGGTCGAAACTGCACATGCACCTCAGCGCAGGTGCGTCGATATTTAGGAAAACTTTCCGGTCCCTTAATGGATCGCATTGATTTACGTGTTCCCGTCGATCCAGTTGGACGCATTGATTTAGCGCGTAGCGATCTTGGAGAATCAAGTGCGGTGATACGTACTCGCGTTATCGCCGCACGAGCAGTTGCCGAACGCCGATTTGAAGGTCTTGGATATAGCCTCAACTCTGCAATTCCGGCGCGATCATTGCGCACCGTTTTTCAACCAGAGCGGGCAGCCATGAATTTTCTGCACGATGAACTTGAACGTGAACACATTACGGCAAGGGGATTGCACAAAATAATTCGGGTTGGGTGGACGTTGGCCGATTTGCATGGCCACGGCTTGCCGACCTTGGACGATATAAAACAGGCACATACAATCCGCGGGGGAGTGGAGTTATGAATGAGCGAGATGCTAGAGCCATTCTCTTCAACGCCATCGAAGGTGGGCATTCATTTTGGTCAAGGGAGATATTTTCCCAAGGCGCAGTAATGGTTTATGAAAAGCTAATTGCCGGCGCTTACGACACCATAAAGTTTGAAAAATTAACCAAGGAGCTTAAGTCTGCTTCTGCAGATCTCGTACTTTCACTAGTAGATAGTGCAGGCGCTCACTTTTTAACTCCGGGGGATGCGCTATGGCCAATAGCTGTTGAAGATTTGTTAGCGCCGCCCATTGCTCTGATTGCCAAAGGAAACCTTGCAGCTCTATCGATGCAATCACTTGCCATCGTGGGTACAAGAAATCCAACAAATTATGGGGCACGTATATCCGGCGACTTTGCCGCTGGCTTTGTAGATCGGGAGTGGGCAATCGTTAGCGGTGGGGCCTATGGCATCGATTCATTTGCGCACAAAGGTGCCCTTATTGCTGAAGGCGTAACAATTGCCGTTGTTGCTTCGGGAATAGATGTTAACTATCCCGCAGGTAACACTCGCTTATTCGCTGAAATTTGCGAGTCGGGAGCAATCGTCACTGAGGTAATGCCAGGTCATCCGGCGCTGCCGGCACGCTTCTTGACCCGAAATAGATTAATCGCCGCACTCTCGCAAGCGACCTTAGTTGTAGAGGCAGCCTTTCGAAGTGGCTCACTTCGCACCGCTCATGATGCAGCTGAACTAATGCGACCAGTGATGGCAATTCCAGGTCCTATTAATTCGCCAACGAGTGAGGGATGTCATCGCTTAATAGGTGAGCGCGCAGCGGAGTTAGTGACATCGGTTGCAGATGCAGTGGAGTTTATCGGCGCCAATCGGTGAGAGAATAGCGCCATGAGTGAACATCGTTCGGGCTTTGTAGCCATAGTAGGCCGGCCTAACGTTGGAAAATCAACTCTAATTAACGCCCTTGTTGGTAGCAAAATTGCAATCACTTCTCATCATCCAAATACAACGCGCACTGCAATCCGCGGAATTGTTCACGGCAGTGATTTCCAGGCAGTTCTTGTTGATACCCCTGGAGTGCATAAGCCAAAAACGCTTTTAGGCCATCGCCTCAATGCCGTAGTTGATCAAAGCATGGACTCAGTCGACATCGTCATCTTGTGTATTCCGGCCGATGAAACTTCTGGGGCCGGTGATCTATTTATCGCCGCCGAAATTGCTAAGCATCCTCGTGCTAAGAAATTTGCGGTGATCACGAAGACAGATTTGATTTCAAAAGAAAAACTTGCCCTTCGCCTAACGGGGATTATGGCACTTGCCCAAGGATTTATCTGGGATGAAATCATTCCAGTATCGGCGGCCATTCATAATCAGATCGATCTGCTCAATGAGCTTATTGGCAAGAATCTTCCAGTGGGTCCGGCTTATTACCCTGCTGGCACAACAAGTGATCAAGCAATCGAACAGTTAATTTGCGAATTTATTCGCGAGGCCGCTTTGCAAGATGTTCGGGAAGAATTGCCCCACTCAATTATGGTGACTATAGATGAGTTTGGTGAGCGAGAAGAAAAGGGATCACGGCCTTTTTACGATGTTCATGCAACTATTCACGTCGAGCGCGATACACAGCGCGCGATTCTGTTAGGTCACCAGGGAACGCGACTGAAAGAAATCGGTATTCGTGCTCGCGCCGATATTGAACGTGCGTTAGTGGCTAAGATTTTCCTCGGCCTTCACATTAAAGTTTCAAAAGAGTGGCAGAGAGACCCTAAACTTCTTGAGCGTTTAGGCTTCGGCGATAATCGCTAAAGGCGTTTTGCGGCTAGCTAAATAGGAGCCAATCAGGACGAGCGGCAGACCAACAATAATTCCAAGTGTTATTGGTTCACTTAAAATAATGATTCCAAGCACCACGGCAACTGCAGTATTCACGTAAGTCACTAAGGATCCGCGGGCCGGCCCAATTTCTGCCAGAACGGTGAAAAAAATCATAAAAGCTAATGCGGTGGAGAAGATTCCCAGCGCAATTAACGCCTCAATGGCATGGGCGGAAATTGCAGTCTTGGGCCACATGGCGATAGCTATTGGCATATAAAAAACGGAAGTAATAGCCATTGCTAAACCATTTATTGCAATGGGATCATCATTTGGGAGATTGGAAGTAATCATTATGACTGCATAGGCATACATCATGGCTGCCAAGATAACCATAGCGATAGCTTTTGGACTGCTTGTGCCTCTAATTGATTCAATTCCAACTAGTGAGATGATTCCAATAAATCCAATAGCCAATCCCAAAATTCTCTTTGGCTGCCAAACCGAATGATCTCCACGTAACGATGTGATCACTGTTGCAAAAATTGGGACCGTTGCAATAAGTAGGCCAGCCAATCCTGAGGAGATGCTTTTTTCGGCATTCGTAAGCAGAATCCACGGTCCGGCCATCTCAAGGAATGCATAGGGAAGAACATATTTAATGCCACGTAGTGCGCTCACGAACGTCTTTTTATGGATTGCAATAGGAATAAGGATTGATGCTCCGATAAGGGTTCGTCCCACAACGATGAGTGGAGGTGGAATATCTGCAACTGCGACTTTCATTAATAGGTAAGGAATTCCCCAAAGGAAGCCGACAATCCCAAACTGAAACCAGGATTTACGCGTCATTTATGCAATCACGCGCCGATATAAATCAAGAGTTGCGCGTGCAACGCTATCCCAACCGAACTCTTTCATGGCCCGTATCCTGCCAGCAGCACCGTAGGTTTTAAGCAGTTCTGGTTGTGACATTAAACGCGTAATGGATTCCGCTAGGGATTCTTCAAAATCCTCTGCGCTGCCGTTGTAGTCAACGAGTTCACCAGTGGATTTATCGGCAACGACCTCGGGAATTCCACCGACTCGTGAGCCAAGAACGGCAGTCTCGCAACCCATCGCCTCTAAATTAACTATTCCTAGTGGTTCGTACACTGAAGGGCAGATAAAGAGGTCCGCACCAGTTAAGAGCGCCGTTAATTCGGCGTGAGGCAACATATCTTTAATCCACCAAATATTTGAACGCTCGGCTTGAAGATCGGCGATGAGCTCAGCGACTTCGGCGCCGATACCCTCTTCGTCGGGACTACCAGCTGCAAGCACCAGTCCATAATCTGCAGGAACGCTTTTCCAAGCACGCAATAAATGGGCTAAGCCTTTTTGACGAGTAATGCGACCAACAAAAATCGCGTAACGACCATTGATCGTATATTTCTCGGCAACTGATAGATCATTATTAGGGGCAAACTTGGAAGTATCTACACCGTTGCGAATCGTTACTACTTTGTCTGGATCAATAGTTGGGTAGGCGGCAAGAACATCGGCGCGCATGGCATCGCTGACTGCAATTATCGCAGAGGCCGTCTCGTATGCAGTTTTTTCAGCCCATGATGAGATGGCATATCCGCCGCCTAATTGTTCGGCTTTCCAGGGCCTCAAAGGTTCGAGCGAGTGCGCGCTGACTACGTGTGGAATTTTATATTGGAGAGCGGCAAAGTAACCAGCCATATTTGCATACCAAGTATGTGAATGCACAATGTCTACGGCGCTAAGTTGAGATGAGATTTCAAGATCGGTAACAATCGCTTGTATCGCTGGATTTGCCGTTTTAAATTCACTCGGAGTTGAATAACCAAAGGCATCAGTACGCGGGCCGCCAAAGCAATGAACATCTACGGATACTCCAGCGATACTGCGCAGGGCATCGGTTAACTGAAGAACATGAACTCCTGCTCCGCCGTATATAGCAGGGGGCCACTCCTTGGTGACGATTCCAATTTTTAAATCGCTCATGAATTCCCCCTACCGTGGACTAGAGGTACAGGCTATCGTTAGTGCATGGCAAAACTTAAACTACCGCTCGGGATAGTACTTGCCGGTGGTGAAGGTAAGCGATTGATGCCACTAACGGCCGATCGAGCCAAACCCGCAGTTCCATTCGGTGGCTCCTATCGCCTTATAGATTTCGTATTATCGAATTTAGTTAATGCCAATATGCTAAAAATTGCAGTATTAACGCAGTACAAATCGCATTCACTGGACAGACACATCACAACTACCTGGCGCATGTCGGCACTGCTCGGAAACTACATCACCCCAGTGCCGGCCCAACAACGCTTAGGGCCACGTTGGTATACCGGCAGCGCCGATGCGATTTTACAGAACTTTAATTTGATTCATGATGAAGATCCTAAGCATGTTTTAGTCTTTGGCGCCGATCACGTATATCGCATGGACCCAGGTCAGATGTTTGAACAACATGTTGAATCCGGTGCCGGAGTAACGGTGGCAGCAATTCGCATGGCGCGGTCTGAGGCCCATGAATTTGGCGTCATTGAACTTGCCGACGATGGAATCACCATAAAAGCTTTCCACGAGAAATCTTCAAATCCACCTGCGATGCCAGGTCACCCAGATCTCTGTTTAGTCTCAATGGGAAATTACATTTTCAAGCGCGATGTTATGGAAGAGGCTCTGATAATCGATGCCGAAGACATTGAGTCACGCCATGATTTAGGCGCAAACATCATTCCATTTTTAACTGGAAACGGTGTTGCTAAGGTTTATGACTTTGCCAATAACGTTGTGCCTGGTGAAACTGACCGTGATAAAGGATATTGGAGAGATGTAGGTTCAATTGACGCTTATTACGCAGCGCATATGGATTTAGTATCAGTGCATCCAATCTTCAATCTTTACAACCGCGAGTGGCCACTGCTGACAAATCCGCCATCATTACCGCCTGCGAAATTTAGTGAGGGCGGCGCAGCTCATGACTCAATTGTTGGCGCTGGCACCATCATTTCAGGTGGGATTTTGCATAACTCTGTTATTTCCTACGATGTTGCCGTAGAGCGAGGCTCACTTATCGAGGGTTCGGTGTTGATGCCATCGGTACACATTGGCGAGAAGGCGATTGTTAGAAATGCGATTTTGGACAAGAACGTTTATGTCGAGCCAGGTGCGCAAATTGGCGTGGATCTTGAACGCGATCGTGAGAGATTTACAATTTCACCGGGTGGAATTATTGTTGTTGGAAAAGGCGTGCGAGTAACAAGTTAAATTAGCTTCACCATTGCGCAGTGTTATCGCGCAACGTTCGATATCTATCCATTACATCTGGCGAAGGCGTAGATGCATGGTGTGTAACATCGCCAAGATTCCACACTGGCATATGACCCAAGTGTGCCCATGCCGCTTGTTTAGCTGCGCCGTTTGCAACGTACTCACCTGCAGGAGGAACAACAACTTCGCGGCCCATGAGAGCACTAGCAATAACTGGAATGGCTGAATTTTTTGCTGCTCCACCGATTATTACAATTCGTTGAACGCTAACGCCAAGGGCAATAAGCGCATCGACGGCATCGGTCAATCCACACAACATGCCTTCAATCATCGCACGCGCGATATCCGCGGGATTTGAATTACTAATGTTCATACCAGCAAAAACTCCGGTCGCATCGGGGCGATTAGGTGTGCGTTCGCCTTCGAAATAGGGCAAGAGAGTTAAGCCATGTGCACCAGCTGACGTACTCAAAGCAAGTTCGCCAACTTCTAAATGTGTCTTACCTAAGATTTGAGTTGCGGCATCAAGGATTCGTGCGGCATTAAGTGTACAAACCAGCGGCAAAAATCGACCCGTTGCATCGGCAAAACCCGCAACGGCCCCGGTTGGATCATGCGTTGGTGAATCGGATACAGCAAAGGCAGTTCCACTAGTACCGAGAGAGATAACAACATCGCCAGGCTGTGCTTGAACGCCAAGGGCAGCTGCGGCGTTATCACCTGCACCTGCAGCGATAGGAATTCCAGAAGTGGTTAAGCCGCCGAATTCATGGGGGTGAATAATTCTTGGAAGCGTGATTTCTAAATCATGTCGCAGTGCGAGGCGCAGAATATCTTCTCGGTAATGGGATGTAGTTGGATCGAAATATCCAGTTCCAGATGCATCACTACGATCTGTGAACAATTTACTAAAATCTTTTCCACCTTGTAACTGCCATGAAAGCCAATCATGGGGGAGAGCAACGGACGCAACTTTGGCGGCGTTTTCTGCCTCGTTATCTGCCATCCATCGCAGCTTTGTTGCGGTAAAAGATGCAACTAAAACTGAGCCAACTTTTCTGGCTATCTCTGCATCTCCGCCCTCTTCACGATTTAAATCAAGGGCCGCTTGCGCCGATCGCGTGTCATTCCAAAGAAGTGCTGGGCGAATAACCTCTCCATCACTATCGAGGGCAACCATTCCATGCTGTTGGCCTGCGATAGAGATTGCACTGACACCATCTAATCCGCCCGCATCATTAACTGCCAGATCCAATGCCGATTTCCAAAGGGCGGGATCAACTTCGGTGCCATGTGGGTGCGGTGCGCGACCCTCACGCAGAAGTTGACCAGTATTGGCATCACGGATAACTACTTTTACCGATTGAGTGGACGAGTCCACGCCGGCAATGATGTCTGAATTGGCCATGGTGCAAGGCTAGACTGTCCCAGTCAGCGTTGACCACCGGTGAGGCCGTTTTGATCCTTGTGCCTGAACCGAAACTTAAATTTTTCTAGGTGGAGTTTAAAATGCGTATTGGTGTGCTCACTGGTGGTGGAGATTGCCCAGGTTTAAATGCAGTTATTCGTGCAGTTGTCCGCAAAGGCGTTAAAGAGTACGGGCATGAATTTGTTGGTTTTCGTGATGGCTGGAAAGGTCCGCTGGAGGGTTTAACAATGCCGCTAACGCTTGAAACAACGCGCGGCATCTTGCCGCGAGGCGGAACGATTTTGGGATCTTCGCGAACTAATCCTTTTAAAATTGAGGGTGGCGTAGAGAAGATTAAAGAGAATTTAGCTAAAGCTGGAATCGATGCCCTGATTGCAATTGGCGGAGAAGACACACTTGGTGTTGCAACCAAACTTGATTCACTCGGCGTAAAAGTTGTCGGTGTTCCAAAGACAATTGATAATGATTTGAATAATACTGATTACACATTTGGTTTCGATACTGCAGTCAACATTGCAGTAGAGGCGATAGATCGCCTGCATACAACCGCTGAGTCGCATCATCGCGCATTAATTGTTGAAGTTATGGGCCGTCATGCTGGCTGGATAGCCCTCCATGCAGGACTTGCAGGAGGAGCTGCATGTATTTTGATTCCAGAACAAAAGTTTTCAATTGATAAAGTCTGCGAGTGGGTCGAGTCACGATTTAAATCTCACTACGCGCCGATTATTGTCATCGCAGAAGGTGCAATTCCACAAGATGGCGATATGGCAGTTAAAGACCAGAGTTTGGATTCCTTCGGACACGTAAAACTTGCTGGAATCGGAGATTGGTTAGCTGAACAGATTGAGGCCAAGACTGGCAAAGAAGCACGCACATCTGTTTTAGGACATATTCAGCGCGGTGGAAGCCCAACGGCCTTTGATCGTGTTCTTGCTACTCGTTTTGGCCTACATGCCATCACCGCTGCCCATGAAGGTGATTGGGGCAAGATGGTGGCCTTACACGGCACCGATATCGTGCGCGTACCGCTCGTATCGGCTACTGAGAAATTGAAGTTAGTTCCACTAGAGCGATACAAGGAGGCCGAGATTTTCTTTGGTTAATCGCACTTCGCGCTTACCACTTAACTCTCTACTCTTATCCTCATGAACTCATCACTTGATTCCCTCTTCACCCCTGGGCTAGTTGCCGCTCAACAACCCAACTGGCCGGGTGGACCAGAAGGGGCACCAATCAAGGCTGCCATTGCAGAACTGAAATCTTTTCCTCCATTGGTCTTTGCTGGTGAGTGCGATGATCTAAAAGCGCGGATTGCATTGGCCGCCGATGGAAAAGCTTTTTGGTTACAAGGTGGGGACTGCGCCGAGACATTTGCTGCGGCTACCGCTGATTCAATCCGTAATCGTATTAAAACAATTTTGCAGATGGCTGCAGTTTTGCAGTACTACTCCAGCCTTCCAGTCATAAAAGTTGGACGCATGGCGGGCCAATTTGCTAAGCCTCGTTCCAATGACTTGGAGACAAGAGGGGATATAACTCTTCCTGCATACCGTGGAGATGCCGTCAATGATCTTGAATTCACGCAAAGTTCAAGAACTCCCGATCCGCATCGCTTGGTCCGTGTTTACAATACCTCTGCTGCGACACTTAATTTAGTGCGTGCATTTACTCAAGGTGGTTTTGCAGATCTTCGACAAGTCCATGAGTGGAACAAGGGTTTTATTCGCGACTCGTCAGTTGGTGTTCGTTACGAAAAGATGGCCGATGAAATTGGTAGGGCCTTAGCTTTCATGAAATCAGCGGGTGTTGATCCAGTGTCCTTCAAATCAGTAGATTTTTTCTCAAGTCATGAAGCACTCATCTTGGAGTATGAAAAGGCGTTAACTCGTATTGATTCACGTACTGGGAGCCCATACGATGTTTCGGGTCACTTCATCTGGATTGGAGAACGAACTCGGCAGTTAGATGGCGCTCATGTTGATTTCGCCGCAAAAGTCCGTAACCCAATCGGTGTAAAACTCGGACCTAAGTCAACGGTCGACGAGGCCTTAGCGCTCATCGATAAGTTAGATCCAGAGCGCGAACCAGGCCGTCTCACTTTTATTACACGCATGGGTGCATCAAAAATCCGCGAAGTGCTACCTCCCCTTGTGGATGGTGTTACTAAATCTGGTGCAAAAGTTTTGTGGGTCTGCGATCCGATGCATGGCAATACTTATGAGGCCCCAACTGGTTATAAAACGCGCAGTTTTGATGATGTTATGGATGAGGTCAAAGGTTTTTTTGAAGTTCATAAAGCTTTAGGGACCCATCCGGGGGGCGTGCACATCGAGCTAACGGGCGATGACGTCACCGAGTGCGTAGGTGGCGGGGAGAAGATTTCTCACGATGACCTAGCGACTAAATATGAGAGTGCCTGCGATCCACGGCTTAACCATGCACAGTCTCTTGAACTCGCATTTTTAGTTGCCGAGATGTTGCGCGACCGCTAATTTTATCCTCGTGCTATTACTCGCGACGTCAATAAAGACACCCATTGGTACGCTGAATTTATTGGCCGATGACCAGATTCTTATAGGCGCTAACCTTTCGAGCGTTGCGGCATTTAATACTGGCAAAGATGTAGCACTTG
Organism: Actinomycetes bacterium; assembly: GCA_037139795.1. GTDB lineage: Bacteria > Actinomycetota > Actinomycetes > Nanopelagicales > Nanopelagicaceae > Planktophila. Next base: position 18,100 of record JBAXFS010000013.1, on the reverse strand, counting down.
TGAAAACAATTCCAGTGATCTCCGACCTCATTAACGATTACTTCGATGGAGATTTAAGTGCAATAAATGCAATCAAAGTCCGCCAACCTGGGGCATCATTTTCGCAAGCATCTTGGAAAGCGATGCGCAAGGTAACGGCTGGCAAAGTTATTTCTTATGCTGACTTAGCACAGAAAGCTGGTTCGCCTGCGGCTGTTCGTGCTGCCGGAAGTGCGTGCGCTAACAATGCCATCATGTTGGTTGTGCCGTGTCATCGAATCGTAAAAACTGGTGGAGCGCTAGGAAATTATGCCTACGGAGTAGATAAAAAAGAGTGGTTATTAAGCCACGAGGGCTTTCTTTAAAATCTCAATTGCTTCGGCACATTGAGCATCATCAAAATCCATATGCGTTACTAGACGCGCAAACTTAGGCCCAAAGGCGCTTATCCATAATCCAGCTTCACGACAACGCTGAGCTAACTCTGTTGCCGTTAAAGGTATCGACTTGAGATCTAGGACAACAATGTTCGTTTGAACGCGTGCAGGGTCAATGAGGGTTGAATCAATAGTTGAAAGTGCCTTCGCAATTTCCTTTGCACGCCGGTGATCATCGGCTAACCGTTCAATATTTTTATCAAGTGCGTAATGTCCGGCCGCTGCCAAGATGCCGATTTGGCGCATTCCAGCGCCATAACGTTTGCGCCAAATACGCGCTTGAGCGACGCGCTCCTTTGTAGAGATCATGATGGAACCGACCGGCGCGCCTAAACCTTTTGATAAACAGACGCTAATTGTGTCAAAATATTTTCCATAGTCGGAAAATGAAACGCCACTTGCTACATGGGCGTTCCAAATACGGGCGCCATCTAGATGAAGCGCCACTCCCATTTCATCGGCACCGATGCGTAGGGCGGCAATTTCGCTTATCGATTGCACGGTTCCGCCGCCAAAGTTATGTGTGTTCTCAACTGCAATTGCGGCGGTAGAAACTAAGTAAGGGCCTGAATCCGGACGGGCGACATCGAGAGCATCGGATGCTTTTAACACTCCATCGATTGCCGGCCAAGTTCGGGTTGTAATTCCGCTAAAAACTGCAGCTGCGCCGAGTTCAGCGCGGACGATATGCGAATTTGTTTCAGCAAGTAATTCTTGTCCAGGTGCTACTAACATTCGAATTGCTAATTGATTTGCTAGGGAACCCGAAGGCGTAAATAAACCAGCCTCTTTTCCAAACATGGCTGCAACGCGCTCTTCTAGAGAGTTAACCGTTGGATCATCTCCATAAACGTCATCACCCACCGGTGCGCTGGCAATTGCATCACGCATACCTTGTGATGGTCGAGTTACGGTATCTGATCGCAGGTCTATGGTCATGGTTGTTAGCCTACTTCTCTTCTTTGACGACAATCAAATACATTGCACTTACAACCAAAATACCTCCGATTGAGCTTTTAATCGTCAACCTTTCTCCACCAAGGAGAATTGCAAAGAGCGCGGCAAATACAACTTCCATTGTTAAAATTACGGCGACTTTTACGGCGCTCATATGCGCTTGGGACCACGTTTGAATAATGAAAGCAATGACAGTTGCAAAGACGGCTGTGAAGATTACGACGCCCCATACTCCTGAATCGGGCGGTAGCTGGTAACCCCCGGGAATCGAGGCAAGACCGGCCATAACGGCGCACGCTGTAAGTTGAACAACCGTCATGGCGTATGTATCGCGGCCCGAGCTCCATTTGCTCAAAGCAGTGATATGCAGAGCAAAAAATACTGCACTGAAAAAGGTAAGTAGTTCGCCTAAGCCGATGGACCAGCCATGAATTGATAGCAGGGCTAAGCCAAGAGTGGCAATTGCAATGCAACTCCAAGTAAAGCGGCCAACGCGTTGTCGCAAGAAAATCGATGCGAACAGTGGGGTTAATACAATGTAAAGACCAGTTACGAATCCAGTTATAGCCGCTCCCGTGCGCGCAAGACCTAAAGTTTGCAAGATGTAACCGCTACCTAGAAAGACTCCAGCAGCCCCTGCTCGTAGCAGGAGGCCACGATCGATGAGTTTAAATATTTTTGGACGAATGAGCACCATAACTAAGGCGGCAACACTAAAGCGCGTAAAAAGGAAGTTATTAACACTTTGGCGCGCGATGGCATCTTTCATAAGAATAAAAGAGAGTCCCCAAGCAACTGAAACTGACAAGAGTGCCCATGGGGCCATCTGCAACTTCCACTTGTGCTGGGCGCTACTCATTTCTTCTTACGAAGGGCTTTCAAAAGCGCGACTTCAACGGTGTGTTTTTCTTCCATGCCAGGAGTTTCCAAAATTAGGGGGACATTTGCAACGGCTGGATGAGCAAGGAGCTCAGCAAATGCATCGACTCCGATGTGGCCATCACCGATATTTTGGTGACGGTCTTTCAGGGCACCACAAACATCCATTGAGTCATTGGCATGAATTAACTTAAATCGCTCAACTCCCGCAATTTCAATGAGCAGATCTATAGTCTTGGTCATTCCACCTTTAACAGATATGTCATGGCCAGCGGCAAAGACATGGCAGGTATCAAGGCAAATTCCTACTTTAGGATGGTACTCAAGTGCCTTTAAATAGTTCTCGAGATCATCTAGTTTCTTGACAAGTGATTGGCCTTGTCCAGCAGTTGGTTCCAATAAAAGAAATGGTGCATCATCTGCAAGAGCATCGAGAATCGGCATCATGCCTTCGTGGATCTGTTTCCAGGCTCTATCAACATGGGCTGTATCAACGGCTGAACCTGTATGGATAACCGTTCCCAGCGCGCCAATATCAGTTGCACGTCCAAGTGAGTATGCAGTTGAAGCTAGAGAGTTGATATATGTAGCTTCGGTTGGTGAACCTAAGTTAATGAGAAAGGGAGCATGTACATACGTTTCAATATCTAACTCTGCGGCCTTAATTTTAAAGGCCTCATCTACATCGGGTTTGGCTGCAGGCATTGCCCACATTCGCGGACTAGAGGCAAAGACTTGAATTACTTCGGCGCCGGTAGTTTTAGCGTATTCAATCGAACGCTTAGCCATGCCTCCAGTGGTTGGAGTATGAGCACCGATCCGAGGCAACTTAGTTGACATCGGGCTACCCTACGGTAATTGTGACCGTACTGCCACGCGTGACTTTGCTACCAACTTTAGGTGAAATATTGGTGACCTTTTTCGTCTTTTTTACACCTAATTTCTTCACAACAACTTTTAGCTCTAGATCTTCGAGTGCCTTAACGGCCAGACTCTCTTCAATCGAAAAGACATTTGGGATATAGACGAACTGCGTTCCCTTAGATACTACAAGAGTCACTTTAGAATTCTTAGCCACATTGGTATCACCCGCAGGCGTTTGCGAAATAACGGTCCCCGCAAGAATATTTTCATCGAAAGCGTATGTGCTAGTCACAACAAATCCAGCATCAGTTAGCTCACTCAGGGCCTGATCGCTACTTTTCCCGATGTATGAAACTAAAGCCATCGTTTCAACGCCTTTGCTAACAACAATGTTAACGATCGAATCTCTCTTCACTTTAGACCCGGCCACGGGATCGGAGGATATGACAAACCCCTTAGGAATTTTTTTACTAAAGATTTGTGTAGTGGTTCCAATTTTCAATGGGCTCTTTGTAAGAGTTGCGATGGCTGCGGCAGGTGTTAATCCGACAAGGGAGGCTATCGTGTATCGCTCCGGGCCCTGGGAAATGAGTAGCGTGACTTTGCCACCTACATCGATTCGACCTCCACCAGGAGGTTGCGATTGAATAATGGTTCCAGAGGCAATTTCTTCGTCATAACGTTTTTCAATTACTACATTCGTAATTCCGAGGGGATTAAAGGCGGCAAGGGCATCTTGGTATGAACCACCAACTGTTGATGGAACCACAATTCGCGAACCGGGCCCGATGATGGCATACCAACCACCAATGCCCAGAGCGATTGCAATAATAAACGCGACTTTTCGGTTGCGCTTAACGCGCTTGCTTGTTCGACGCTTTCGTTCATCTTTACGTGCAATCTCCTTCGTCGTTTCTACTATCGGCGCAGTTTCATCTTTGACCACATCGTGTTTGATTTTTGTGCGGGCCTTTTCCCGAATAGGTTCAACCGGTAAGTCCAAATCAAGTTTTAACTGATTCTTTTTGGGGTCCAACTCGGCCTGTATTTTCTCCAGGGCGCCAAGGAACTCACCAGCATCACGCGGTCGCATGTCGGGATCTCGGTTTGTGGCTCGACTTATTAAAGCATCGAGGGCCTCAGGAATATCTTTTCGCTTAGACCTAACCGATGGAATGTCCTGATTGACATGCATGTATGCGATTTGAATTGGCGAATCGCCGATGAATGGTTTTTCCCCGGTCAACATCTCAAATGCCACGATGCCGACAGCGTAGACATCGCTGCGCGCATCGGCGATTCCACGTTGAACTTGTTCGGGGGATAGGTATGAGACCGAGCCCAAAATGACACTAGATTCAGCGGTCATTGTTGAACCAATGAGCTCGCCTCGCGCCAACCCAAAATCGGCGATCTTGATGCGACCCTCTTTTGAGATCATAATATTTTCAGGCTTTACATCTCGATGCACGATTCCAATCGAATGCGCAGCACTTAGCGCACTTACAATTGGAATTAGATAGTTAATTGCATCTTTGACTTCAAATCGGCCGCGCTCATTGAGATATTCACGCAGAGTGCTACCTTCAATGAACTCCATAACCAAAAAAACCGCTGGGACGCCACCCTGATTCCATCCTTGATCTTGAACGGCAACAATATTTGGATGTGACAGTGCTGCAGCGGCCTTTGCTTCGCGGATGAAACGATTGACGAATGCCTCATCCTGTGCCAGATGTGGATGCATTATCTTCACTGCGACTTTTCTATCAAGTCTTGTATCCATCGCCTCGTAGATCGAGGCCATTCCGCCGTTGGCAACTTGGCGAATTAATTGATAACGACTATCAATTAGCTCCCCAGATAGATCTGACATGTAGTGAATTTTATGGACTGCGCCTCAGAACTGGGTGTGGGCGCGCCAGAAATTACTGTGAGTTGAGAATATGGTCTGCACTTTCACGGGTTAAATCTGCGGCAAAATGAGAATTCTGAAGAATCTGCCAATTACGCATCTGTGCCTCAATTTGATTTCCATCACGTGCCAATACCCGAGCGAGACCTATTTCTGGGGAGATATCTAACCAATACACCGTTGCGCCAGCTTCGCGCACAACAAGTTGGGCCGCACCGACGCCTTCGAGAATAAGAATATCGGCCGGCTCAAAAGATCGAATTTCCTCGAATTTCATCGTTACCCAATTGAAAATCTCTATCTGAAACGCTGCACCTTTTTTATGAGCGTTGGTAATCATTGCCAGCTTCTGTGTGAGTTGCTCGCTAAGAGCGTTATTCCATCCATCGTACAAATCATCCATATGTACCACGTTGACTGAATTGTCATCGCTAAATTTTTCGTAAAACTGTGTAGCCAGCGTTGTCTTGCCTGCCCCTGCAGGCCCATCAATTGCTACGAGCGTCATACCAACGTTTCCAACCTATAATCGCAATAACCGTAAAAGCCAAGTACAACACCGCCGTGAACCAATAGCCAAGAACCGCGTACTCAATTGTTCCTACGGCATCCACAATCAACCATAAGATCCATGATTCATATTTTTCAAAGACCATCAATATTTGAGCGACTAAACTTCCTATGAGTAAGAAAGCATCGGACCATGTTGCAGCTGCACCAATTCTTGAAAGAACTGGCGTGAGGGCAGCGGTAGTAATTAAAGTTCCTAAACTCCAGTAGTAGATCTGTCTGCGAGTAAGGGCACTTGGCACAGCACCCGTTGGTGCCCAATCACGCCAGCCCCATAGCGCCGCAAGAATAAAAACAATTTGAAGCGCTGAGCTGGCGTAGAGTTTTACGTCATAAAAGAAGACCATGTAAAGAGCGCTGCTCAATGCCCACCACGGCCACGTGATTCGCTTGCCAGTAGTTCCAAGCCATACCCCAACAAATGAGGTCACAGCAGAAATGAATTCCAGATATGAAACATCGTAGCCCCAGGCTGTGAATAGAATTTTTGACATTGTCTAAACCCCTTCCAAATCCGCATTATCGGATTGGTCAAACGGTCGGTCTGAATTTCAGACCCTCTCAGCCTTTATGGGCTCCCGTACTTCGTAGAGTAACGTTACTTTCGTGTTAAAGCTCTCCTATATGGCCATGATTGCCTTCACGGTAGTTGGCTCATTTTGGCTAGAGATTTTTCTTAAGGTACGCGTTCTCGCGCGAATCAAACGTGTAGTCCGCGCGATGTGGCCCATCGTAACTCTCTTCATCCTCTGGGATGCCTACGCAATCAAGAGTGGCCATTGGCGATTTGATAAGGCTCAAGTGTTTGGAATCTATGGCCCTTTTGGAATCCCAGTTGAGGAATACCTTTTCTTTCTTGTTGTGCCACTGGCAGCGATCATGACAATTGAAGCTGTACGCACTGTGAAGAGAGATTGGCCGCTATGAGCTATACGCAGTTGGCAATCGTTGCGGTGGTTTGCGCCGTTCTATTTGATCTTTTTGTCGCGAGAACACAACTTTTGAAGCGAAGAGTTTTTTGGACCTCGTATGCGATTATTCTTAGTTTTCAGTTATTAACTAATTGGTGGCTAACATCTCGTAATATCGTTATGTATAACTCATCAACGATAGTTGGTCTGCGAATTGCATCGGCGCCGATTGAAGATTTACTCTTCGGTTTTGCTTTAGTACTGGGAGTTTTGACTAATTGGATCCGAATTGGAGCTTTAGAAAAGCGGCGCCGGCAACTCTGATTCTGCGCGCGGTAGAAGTCTGAGCTCTTTTATTGAATATGTCATAGCCAATTTTTTCAACTTCATCGACAATGCCACAGTAAAGTTCACTCGCCGCCTCAATACAAGGTCGGCTAGATGGCTCCAGTAACGCTATCCCAGGGGCCGCCTCTGCCTGGAGTTGGCGCACTCGCGCAATCTGAAATTTTAGTAGATCAATAATCTGTGGAGTTAAAACCCGTTCCTCAAGCATTTCGTGCGTAACCCCAAACTCGGCTAGCTCTGCAATGGGCATGTAAATTCGTCCGCGATCTAAATCTTCATCGATATCGCGAATGAAGTTAGCCAATTGAAAAGCGATACCTAATTTCTTGGCAGCTTCAAAAGCATCTCTATGTGTATAGCCGAGAATTGGCACCATCTCAAGCCCAATTACGGCCGCCGAACCGTAGACGTACTCCATTAAATCTTCATACGTCTCATACTCTTGAACCGTCAAATCCATTGTCATCGAGTGCAAAAAAGCCTGGAAATACTCTCGGGGAATTGCAAATCGATTAACGGTATCAACTAGCGCAAGGCCGACGCTGTCCTGGCTGCTCCCTTTCGTTAAATCCGCAAGCACGCCTTCGCCCCAATTGTGAAGCTGTGCGGTTTTTTCTTCGATAGTTAATGTGGAGTCAAGATCATCGACAATTTCATCGGCAAAGCGAGCAAAGCCATACAAAGCATGAACAAATGGCCGTTTCGCTTTGGGTAATAAAAGGGTCGCTAGAAAATATGTTTTGCCGTGTAAGGCGTTCAAGCGCTTGCACTCGCTATATGACGCGCGCAATGAGGAATCGGTGATTCCCGCAGCGGTTAGCTCATCCATTTATTTGACTGGGCCGACTATGCGCTCAGCTGCCAAGCGGCCAGAAATCAATACCATCGGTACGCCAACTCCAGGCTGAGTTCCAGATCCAGCAAAAACAACATTCTCGATACCGGCGGCCATGTTGCGGGGTCTAAATGGACCAGTTTGGAAAAAAGTATGCGCACTTGCAAACGGTGCGCCTCGCTCCATTCCTTGCGCTTGCCAATCTAGGGGAGTAGTTAGAACTTCCGTTTCAATTGCATCACCAAACCCGCTGTACCCGCGAGATTCTAATGTTGAAATCATGTGATCTCGATATGGTTTTGCTTCTTTAGTCCAGTCGATATCGGCATCTAAGTTGGGGGTTGGGAAAAGAACGTAGTAGGAATGTTTTCCAACCGGTGCAAGACTGGGATCATCTTTAGATGGAATAGTTACTAGCACGCTGGGATCACTCATTAACTTTTTCTGTGTAATGAGCTCATCAAAAACGCCATCCCAGGATTTACCAAAGTGAATATTGTGGTGGGCCGTGAACTCATATTTCTTTGAAGAGCCGACCAACATAGTTACACAAGACGGTGAGTAGTTAAGGCGCTTAACCGAAAGAGGTGTCTTGCCTAGTAGATCGCGCCAAGCAACTGGTAGATCCGGATTGAGAATGAGGGCATCGCACTGAATTCTCTGGCCATCTTCGGTCAATACGGCTTTTGCGCGACCATTGACTACCTCGACCGAAGACACTGTTGTGCTGTATTTGAACTCAACGCCATGTTTTTGCGCAGCGCTGGCTAGTGCTCGTGGCACCGCATGCATTCCACCTTTAGGGAAGAAAACCCCATTAACTGAATCCATATAAGCAATGACGGCATAGATAGCAAGAGCCTGTTGTGGACTAACTCCGGCATACATCGCTTGAAATGAGTAAACCTTTTGTAGGCGTGGATCTTTCATAAATTGATTTACTTTAGGAGCTAATCGGCGAAAGCCTCCAAGGGCAATCAAGCGCGCAAGATTTGGAGTTAGTAAGTTAAGAGGTGAATCAATATTGCGATCAATAAAATCATTCATCTCGTACTTATAGAGCTTTGTTACAAAATCTACATATTTACGATAACCCTCGGCTTCAGTCGAGCTAATTTTGGAAGCTATCTCAGCCTCCATCTCTTGCGTGTTTGCATGCACATCAATCTGCGACCCATCATGATAAAAAGCTCGATATAAAGGAGACACGGGCATGAGTTCTAGCCAGTCCTTCATATCTTCACCGACGCAGTTAAAGGCATCTTGAATGAGTGATGGCATTGTCAGAACACTTGGACCGGTATCAAAAGCGTAGCCATCTTTTTTGAGTAAACCATTTCGCCCACCCGGAACACTTTCGCGTTCGATGACGGTAACTTTTCGTCCAGCCCCAGCTAATCGCAGAGCAGCGCTAAGACCTGCAAGTCCGGCCCCGACAATAACTACATGATCGGTTGGACCTTTAACTCGAGCCGTCACCTAGGCACTTCTCTTAGTTGCAATTTTGGCGAGCTCTAGAAGCAGTGGGTGTGCATTTTCTCCAATAAGCTCATTGTCGGCAGCAGTTAAAGCCTGCTTGGTTAGTTCGTCAATCATCGATTCGAGTTGTTCCTTGGCCCCGGTAGAGACAATAATCTCTTGCAAAATCTTTACTCCGTGCTCATCTAAATCAGGTGCTCCAAAGTACTTCCGACTTGTCTCACGCATAACTTCGGTAGATGCTTTATCGGTTAGCGCAATAAGCACAGTTCGCTTGCCCTCTCGCAAATCATCTCCGGCTGGTTTGCCTGTAATGCTTGGCTCCCCAAAGACGCCCAACAGGTCATCGCGATATTGAAAAGCCTCACCTAACGGAAGCCCGTAGGCAGATAGAGCCGCAAAGAGTTCGGCAGATTGGGCACCACTAAGCGCTGCACCGATAAGCAAAGGTCTCTCAATTGTGTATTTTCCAGATTTATATCGCGCAATCGTGATGGAGCGATTTAAATCAGCTCTCTTCTGCGTCTGCTCATGGATATCTAGGAATTGTCCAGCCATTAACTCAGTACGCATTTCATCGTAAATAGGCATTACATCATTGATCTGCTTGGGAGTAAGCCCTGCCGAGTTAAGCATTTGATTTGACCAGACCAAAGCTAAGTCACCTAATAGAACGGCGGCGGCTGATCCATATGCAGGAGCAAAACCTTCGAGTTCATCTTGCACATGAAGTGATTCAAAGTGGCGATGGATTGAAGGCTTACCCCTGCGCATATCGGAGCCATCCATTAAATCATCGTGAATGAGTGCGCACGCTTGAAGAAGTTCAAGGCTTGCGATAGCCCTAATGATTGGAGCAGTGACCTCGGCGCCGGTGCTTACATAACCGCAATAAGCAAACAAGGGTCGTAATCTTTTTCCACTATCGAGAAGAAAAGAGGAGAGGGCTTGAGCAACTGGTGCCAGATCACTTGAAATCGATACTAGAAATTTTGATTGCTCTTTGAGGAAGGCCGCTAGTTCTATCTCGACGGCATCACGAATCTCTTGAAGTGTTGCCTTGGCCTGGGAACTCACTCCTTAACGGTACCCTCACACCGTGGTAGTCCGCACTTCGTATTCATTAGAGTTCTTCCCTCCAAAGGATGAAGAGGGTGAAGTTCGGTTGTGGGCTGCGTTAGAGGCCCTTGAATTCATGGCACCGGAGTTTGTATCTGTGACCTACGGCGCAGGCGGGTCGACTAGAAATCGTACGATTGGTGTAACCGAAGAAGTCACTCACCGAACAAAGATTCCTACAGTTGCCCATCTCACCTGCGTTGGATCCAGTCGCCAAGAGATCATCTCAATTTTGCACATGTATCGCGCCGCAGGCATTAGAGGAGTTTTGGCGCTTCGCGGAGATCCAGCTGGCGGTCCGCGAGCACCGTGGATTCCAACGGCAGATGGATTTACACACGCCGATGAACTTGTGCAGCTAATTCATGAGTTTGGTGGTTTTGATATTGGAGTTGCTGCATTTCCAGATGGGCATCCATCATCTAATGGCGATGAGAAGAAAGACATCGACGTTTTGCTGCGCAAAGAGCGTTTAGGTGCAACCTTTGCGACGACTCAGTTTTTCTTTGAAACCTCTAAGTGGGAAAAAATGGTTTATGCGCTGCAAGCCAGAGGTTCAAAACTAAAAGTGATTCCAGGGATCCTGCCCATTACCAATATTAAACAGCTGCAGCGAATGGCCGAACTTGGGGGAACGCCAATCCCACCGTCAGTGCTGCGAGATTTTCAGGCAGTTGAAGGCAACCCTGATGCCGTCCACCGATTAGGCATCGAGCTGGCTAGCGTTTTGTGCGAGGAGCTATTGGCTGCTGGCGCACCGAGCCTTCACTTCTATACTATGAATAGCGCAGTTGCTACTAAAGAGATTTACGGAAACTTAAACAATGCTCACTAAAGAAGAGTTCTATGGAAAGTGGAGCACGCTCCATAGTGATGCTCCGATTTCTGGCGCTGTTGCTTGGTGGCTAAAAATCTCATATCGCTTTGGTCTGATTGCCACACTCCTTCGAATTTCGCCTAATGTTTTAACCCTATTAGGGCTAGTCAGCGCGGCGATGACGGCGTTAACTGCAACGTCCTGGTGGGCCGTTTTCTTTTTAGTCTTCTCGCTTTTTTGTGATGGCATTGATGGAAGCGTTGCAATTTTCCAAAAGCGCGATGGCCCTTGGGGTGCGACTCTTGACTCAGTTGTGGATCGAATTAGTGAGGCCCTATGGCTTTATGCTCTCTATGTAATAGGTGTGCCCGCTTGGCTTGCCATTGCGTTGTGGAGCGTTGCCGCATTTCAAGAATATGCACGCGCCAAGTTAACTTCGCTAGGCGTGACCGATATTGGTGTTGTAACTGCAGCCGAACGCCCAGTTCGAGCTAGTTTTCTATTTTTAACTTTGATTATGTGGCATTTAGGAATTCCTGGAGTCATCGCTTTATCATGTGCGTTTTTAGTTGTTCAAGTAATAAGTTTTGTTATGGTTGTTCGTTACGCGCGCCAGCAATTGCATTAGCAACGAATTCACCGCTCATTCCAACTAATGGCAGTCCACCTCCGGGGTGGGCTGAGCCACCAACACAGTAGAGACCCTTAATAGGTGAGCGGTTCTTTGCGCGCATAAATGCCGCACGCGCACCGTTACTTGAAGTTCCATAGATTGATCCACCAGGGGCGTTAACGCTACGTTCCAAATCCGCTGGGGTTCGAATCGTCAACGATTCAAGGCGATTGCGCACTGAAATTCCACGGGCTTCGATTTGATCGATGATGCTGTTTGCGTAAGTTCGAACAAAGGTTTCATCATCCCAATTAAATCCAGTCGCCCCATGGTGAGGAGCATTCACAAGTACGGACCAACTCTCAAGGCTGGGATCTTTAACCATATGCTCGTCATGAGGTGCGCAGATATAGATAGTAGGTTTTTCAACGGGGAGTTTCTTGGTAAAGATTGCATCAAACTCAGCGTCATAATCTTGCGGGAATAAAATAGTGTGATGACTGAGCGGCTCAGTTTCATCTTTTCGCAAACCCAAGAGAAGCGAGAAACCAGCAATCGATGGCTCAGCCTGTTTTAAATTCTTGCGAACTCGGCGTAGTTTTCTGGTGTTGCCCTTAATTAAATGGTTGTACGTAAGTCCGGCATCGGCATTTGCAATTACGGCATCTGCTGAGACGAAGGTGCCATCCGAAAGGCAAACGCCTCGTGCCACACCTTTATCTACCCGAATCTCCTCAACTTGGGTGTTGAAATAAAACGCAACACCGACATCTACGCAGCGCTGGTGAACAACTTTTGCGAGAGTGCCAACTCCACCAGTGATATGCCAGGCACCAAAGCTCTCCTCCACATATGCAATGCTGGCAAGGACAGCGGGGGCCTTACGTGGATCTGAACCGCTATATGTGGCGTATCGATCTAGAATAAATCGAAGTCGTTGATCTGGTAACTCTTCATTGGCGAATTCGCGAAGTGATTTCCATGGCGCGATAATAAATAGATCTCGAATGAGCGTTACGCGCTTTAAGAGCGAAAATGGAGAGCGTAGCTCTGATTCAATAAAGGGCTCGCGGGAAACATCCCACATTTTGGTCGCACGCCGCATCATGTGATCCCACTGCAAGGCTGCCATTTCTCCAAAGGCTTCGCGAAGAGCGTTGAGCGTATGGTGGCGCGAAAGATTTGCAAATTTAACGCTCGTGCCATCGCTGAATCGATAATCAAAGGATGGATCAACAGGTTTTATTTCACAAAGCAATCCAAGAGGCTTACCGGTTCGAATAAATAAATCTTTATAGACGGCCGGAAGAGTGAGAAGGGATGGGCCAGTATCGAATGCAAATTTGCCAATCCACTCAGTTCGTAGTTTTCCACCGTAAGTATCAGATGCCTCATAGACGCTCACTTCATGGCCCGCGCGTGCTAAGCGTGCTGCGGCACTCATGCCACCCATTCCAGCGCCGATGACAACAATTTTCATAGCGTACGACCTTTCCATTTGATATCTCCGCGTTTGAGATAGGAGTAAAAAATAAGATAGATAAGTAAGGCCGACGAAATTGGATGGAGGAGTGAATCTATAATATTCGTGCGCGCACGAACTGCACTTAATGCCCGGGTTGAAGCAACAATAACAAAGGCGATCCAGCCCAGCATGGAACCAGTTAGAGCCACGACAATTGGTGCGATGCCGGTAAGAAAAATAAGTAGAATCGCAAAAAACGAACCTATGGTCGAACCAAAGGCGTATCGCAAAGATTTTCCGTATCCAGATTCAATCTCGCTCCACGATGAATACATTCGGCATTGTGCAATTTCTGCGCCACTTACAACAACACCATGTGCGCCAGTTCTAATCAGTGCACGGGCAAGAAAGACATCATCTAAGACTGCAGCTTTCACTGCTTCATAACCCTCCGCTCTAATGAGAGCGGCCCTTTGCACAAGGAAAAATTGTCCGTTAGCAACAGCCATCGATGAAAAAGTCGCACGCTCTGCGATGGGTAGTAGGAGGGTAGACATCCACGACCATTGCAAAAGGGGTTGAATGAGGCGCTCCCCAAAAGTGATGGCAATCTGCTTGGGATAAGGGGAGATGAAATCTAACGATGCCGACTTCATAAGCGTGATCGCTTTATTGATTGCCTCCGGGGAGATTCGAACATCGGCATCGAGAGTCACGATAATTTCACCGCTCGATGCTTCTAATAACTGTTGCAAAGCCCAGGTTTTCCCAATCCAACCAGGCAGAAGGGGCGCGCCTTGAATCACGCGAAAGTTATTTCGCCCCGTGATTCCAGTTGAGATTAAATCAAAAGTCGCGTCCTCGGAGTTGTCATCTAGAAGAATAAATTCAACGTTATCAACTCCTAGTTGCGCGCTGAGCGATTCAATAAGTTCGGCAATGTTTTCCGCTTCGTTACGCAGTGGAACTAGGACGCTAACCCTTTCTGTGATCGAGCTGATGAGCTGGGGTTTGCGAATTGCAGAGAAATTGATAACTGAGATGAGTAGGAGAATAAATGGGAGAAGAATTATTAACCGAGACATATAGCGTTATGGGCGCCCTAACCAGCGAGTAAAGAAATAGGGTGCAAGGGTTATTCCAAAGACCGCGCCGGCAAAGAGGGCAATTCCCGGACGATGGAAGAAGAAGAGATTTCCAACAACTCCAGAAAATAGAATCCACACTAGATAAGAATCAACGGCCACAAATGATGCACCAATTTTTCGGCGATCACGGGGGAGAATTAAGTGCAGAATGCCGATTAATCCCATTCCAGTTAATAACCAACCAACAGTATTAGAAAGTGGAATTTCGGGTTGAAATGGAACATGCGGGCCTTTTACTACCCACGTCCATCGGCCCGATGTAACCATAAGTGGATCTAGAAATAAATCCCATGCGGCAAGGGCTACTCCGCCATAAAGAAAAATCCAATGGCCTGCAATACGCCTAGATACAACAAGAATTGGATGCGCCATCATGATCCAAGCAAATGGAACTACTAGAGGGACAGAAAAAATTCGAAGCCCAAGATCAGGGGAGTAGGTGTAATGCCCAAACGGCCACGAAGTTACTACTCCGATCTGTTCAATAAGTAGCGCGAAGCAAAAAGTAAAAACTAAATATGTAAATGCGTATCTGCCACCATAAGCCAGTAATGCATGTAGAAGCATTGCACCAGCGCCCCAATAGACAACCGCAATTGTGATTAACCGCAGAGTTTCACCATCAACTAGTGGATAAATGATCTGTAATAAAATCGCAATCGATAGAACAGTCAACATCATTACGTTCATGCGCATCGAGATGCCTCGTCGTCGATTCCGGCGCGGTGAATAGTGGCGAATCGACATGTGGTTAGTCTGCCCTACTTAGAGGGCTGGTCATTAATTGAGCCACGCATTTCTCGGACAGCAAAGCGCGAAAAGAGCTCCTCTGAGTACCACTTGAACTTTTTAGTCGCATCTATCGCCGAGTTATGGGCCTGGCCGCGATAGGCAAAATCTCTTAATGCAGCAGGGGACTCCCAGATAGAAAAAGTGCCTTGTAAACCAATGGGTGCTTCCCCGATTCCGATAGCTGCGATCAAGCCAGGTGCAGCTTTAAGTGATTCTGTGACAGGTGGAACGGCTCGCCAAAAGCGTAAGTTTTGTAACAAAGCAATACGTGCGCGGGTGATAGCAATTACCGTTCCATCCCAATCCTTGACCGAGGAAATAAAGGGTTCTTTCCCGGACCATTTACCATGTGCTGAAATCGGTTCGATGATTGCACGGAACTCGCTAATTGAATTCTTGCGCCATTGTTTTATAACAAATGAATTATCAAATGCATCGACATCGTTTACGTCAGCAATTAAGCCCCAACGTAGGGGGTTGGCATCCATTGGCGTAAATGTTTCACCCTTACCTGTTCCCAGGGATTTGAAGAAACCAACATTTTCGGACCTGCGCAAAATAGTTCGATCGAGAGCCATTGCGACTAAGGCGAAGGGAATCGCGCTGGGTTTAATTTTCCAAAAATAGGCAACGATCATTTAAACCAACGAACCATCCCAATTACCCCCGCGGCAGCATAAAAGAACTGCAAGAAAAGAATGCCTCTGTGCCTGCCAAAGTAGGCCCAAATTCCAATCAATGCTGAAGATACAAGCAATAATGTAAAGCCAATAAATTCAGCGCCAATATTTGCGGCGACTAGAAGTGAATACACGATTGCAGTTGCAACACCCAGCCATTCAAAGACCTTAGCTTTCATGCTTCATCACCCTCATTAGGTTATTCAATCGCATAATTGTAGGCTCTCATCTACTTCGAAAGGAAAACCCTCTGATGTTGCTTCATTGGCTCGCGCTCCTTTCTTTGGCCATAACAATCTACTTTGCCTGCGAACTCTTCGTAAATGCCGTTGAATGGCTTGGAGTTCGATTAAAGATGGGCACAATTGCAATTGGCACCATCCTTGCCGCAATTGGCACAGCGCTTCCCGAAAGTGTTGTTACGTTAGTTGCCGTCACAATGGGTAAGACTGATCAAGCGAAGGATATAGGCGTTGGCGCCGCTATGGGTGGACCTCTTGCCCTGGCAACAATTGCATATGGCGTCTCTGGTTATATGTTGCTGCGTAAAAAGCGTGGGCCCAATCCACTTAAAGGCGTTGACTTAAGTCTGCTCGCAAAGGACCAGAAGTGGTTTCTGAGTATTTTCATTTTCAAAGTTGGTCTAGGACTTGTCGCTTTCTCTTTTAAACCGTTCCTGGGGTATCTATTTTTTGCAGCTTACGGTGCTTATTTCATCAAAGAGATGCGAGCAGATTCTGAAAAGCACAGCGACTTTGATTTAGAACCCTTAAAGTTACAACCAAATAAACCTGTACCTTCTGGATGGGCTGTAGCAGTCCAAACGCTCGGAGCACTCATCGTCATCTTTATTTCTTCGCAACTCTTTGTCGCTCAGCTTGAATGGCTTGGACCAAAACTTGGGCTCTCAGCTACCGTCACAGCACTTCTATTATCTCCAGTGGCAACTGAGTTACCAGAGATCATGAATGCGATTATCTGGATTCGCCAGGGGAAAACCTCTCTGGCATTGGCAAATATAAGCGGAGCCATGATGATTCAAGCGACAGTTCCTTCTGGGCTTGGAATCATATTTACTCCTTGGAAATTTGATGGTCCATTAATATTATCTGGAGTAGTAACAATAATTGCCGTTGTCTATTTGCTGATTCTCTTTAAGCTTAAGAAATTTAATCCCCAGCGGCTTACCGTCGCAGCTGCTTTTTACGGAATTTTCGCTGCGGGGTTGATACTGCTTTAGTTCTAACTCGCGAATAAATGTCCAGGACTTACTCGAAAAGGAATTATTTCGTACAAGTGGCTTGAGCCATATATGAGTAACTCTGGTCCCACGAAATGGAAAGTGGCCGCGTAAATTTGGAGGTATCTCCAACCTCTTCGGTGGGTCCAAATCCGGCAAGAAGTCCAGAGGCAACTGCCTTGAAGAATAATTCTCGCTTTGATTGAAGACCTTCAGACATAAATGTATATGTACCGGTCAAAGTTGTTCCATCGAAAGTTCCAGTGAAATCTCCATAGGACGAGTCTTTCTGCGAGTTATTTAAAGCAATCGACCCTTTTACGTCTAGACCCGATTGGCTTGTGATATTTAAGAAGAATCGATCGTTCTTGAGTGATGCAGCAAAACATCCAACAATCGGTTGTGGAGTATCGGAGGCAACCAACTTAGTGCTATGAATCTTCATAGAAGAATCTAGATAGAGAAATTTAGATATCGATGTCTTATTCAGAGTAAATGAAATCATTGATCCACGGAGCGTTTGCGTCACAACTCCAGCATCACCATCTGGGAATGAATTCTTCACTGTTGTTGCCTCCGTAAAGATCTGTGCAGGCATAAGGTGCAGTTGATTCTTGAGATTATCGGCAACTTTGTTAGCAATACTGGTTGTCCAGCTTGAAACTGAATCTAATTCGGCGGCGTTTGGCTTTACCTCTTGAGGAGTTGTTGCACACCCGCTAATAGTTAGGCAAATAACCAAGGCTCCAATAAGGGAAAGCCATTTCTTAGACATCACTGACTAACCACCGGTCCTTTTAAGTCTCATTTAGCTTTGCAGGGAATCTTAATGCAGTCATCTGTCGGCACAACAGTCGAGAGTTCAAGTTTCAAGTTTTTTATTCGGCGATGATCATTGGCGTTGCTCCGGTAACACGCAATAACTCAGCAAAGGAAGTTGCATAGACAGAGTGCGGGTGCCCCGCAGCAGCCCATGCAACTTCATGTTCATTAAGGGCTTCATCTAGGACTGTAATCTCTGGTGGATTAATCCATCCGATTGGACTGACGCC
>JBAXFS010000012.1:0-32017 GCA_037139795.1 Actinomycetes bacterium | reverse complement strand
AAAAGATTACGAAAGCTATGGAGTTAATCTCTGCTTCTCGTATCGTTAAGGCGCAACAACGGGTTACTGCGTCGACTCCATATGCTTATGAGTTGACCCGTGCTGTATCTGCAGTTGCTACATACTCTTCAACAAATCACCCGCTAACGACTCCAACTGAAAATCCAATCCGCGCTGCGGTTTTAATAATCACCTCAGATCGTGGAATGGCTGGCGCGTATTCAAATAATGCGATTAAAGAAGGGGAGCAGTTAGTAACTCTTCTTCGTGAGCGCGGTTTGCAAACAACCTCGTATTTGGTAGGCCGAAAGGCAGTTAACTACTACCGCTTCAGAAATCGTGCAATCGCAGGTTCATGGACAGGTTTCTCAGATAATCCAACGTATGAAAATGCTAAAGAAGTTGCCGATGCATTAATCATCGCTTTCCTAGCCGATGCACAAACGGATGTTGCCGGTGTCGATGAGATCCATATCGTTTTCACCCAGTTTGAATCGATGATGACTCAAAATGCACAAGCTAAACGTATGTTGCCACTTGAGGTCGTTGAATCTTCTGAACCCGTTCCAACTGGCTTACTGCCAATGTATGAATTCGAACCAAGTGGCGAAAAAGTGCTCAATGCTCTTCTTCCACGCTATATCGAGGCTCGAGTCTTTAACGCAATGTTGCAATCGGCTGCTTCCGAGCATGCTGCACGCCGCCGTGCGATGAAGTCAGCAACTGATAATGCTGATGAGTTAATCAAGTCGCTAACCCGACTTGCGAACGCGGCCCGTCAAGCCGAAATTACCCAAGAGATCAGTGAAATTGTTGGCGGCGCAGACGCGTTGGCCTCAGCTAGTGCAGGGAGTGAATGATGTCGACAGAGACAACCAATAAGGGTCGCGTAGCGCGAGTAATTGGACCGGTGGTGGATATTGAATTCCCTGCCGATGCGATGCCCGCAATTTTCAACGCCCTCAAAGCAGACGTGACGTTGAGCGGTGAGACCCGCACATTGACCCTAGAAGTTGCCCTACACATTGGCGACAACTTAGTCCGTGCCATCTCGATGCAACCTACCGATGGAATGGTTCGCGGAACCCCCGTCACCGACACAGGTTCGGCAATTTCTGTACCTGTAGGTGATGTAACGAAGGGGCATGTATTTAACACTCTTGGTGAATCACTCGATGTTCCTACATCTTCTCTTGATATTAAAGAGCGCTGGCCAATCCACCGTAACGCTCCTTCATTTGACCAACTTGAGTCAAAGACAGAGATGTTTGAGACTGGTATCAAAGTTATCGATCTATTAACACCATATGTAAAGGGTGGAAAGATTGGTCTATTCGGCGGTGCCGGTGTAGGTAAGACAGTTTTGATTCAGGAAATGATTTATCGCGTAGCTGAAAACTTCGGTGGAGTATCTGTATTCGCCGGTGTTGGTGAGCGTACTCGTGAAGGTAACGACTTATTTTTGGAAATGACTGAAACCGGCGTTATCAATAAGACTGCATTGGTCTTTGGTCAGATGGATGAGCCACCTGGCACGCGTCTTCGTGTTGCACTCTCTGCGCTAACAATGGCTGAGTACTTCCGCGATGTTCAAAAGCAAGATGTGCTTTTATTCATCGACAACATTTTCCGTTTCACTCAGGCAGGTTCAGAGGTTTCAACACTTCTTGGCCGTATGCCATCTGCCGTGGGTTATCAGCCAACTTTGGCCGATGAGATGGGCCAATTGCAGGAGCGCATTACGTCAACACGTGGTCACTCAATTACATCTATGCAGGCGATTTATGTTCCTGCAGATGACATTACCGACCCGGCCCCACACACAACTTTTGCGCACTTAGATGCGACAACAGTTCTATCTCGTCCAATTTCAGAGCTTGGAATTTATCCTGCAG
Source organism: Actinomycetes bacterium (assembly GCA_037139795.1). Classification (GTDB taxonomy): domain Bacteria; phylum Actinomycetota; class Actinomycetes; order Nanopelagicales; family Nanopelagicaceae; genus Planktophila. The sequence goes on along the minus strand of JBAXFS010000012.1, from coordinate 30,122 downwards.
TGGATCCTCTGGATTCATCGTCGCGTATTCTCGATCCTCGCTATATCGGTGAGCACCACTTCCGTGTTGCTAACCGCATTAAGCAGATCTTGCAGCGTTACAAGGATCTCCAGGACATCATCGCAATCTTGGGAATCGATGAGCTATCTGAAGATGACCGCATTTTGGTTGGTCGCGCACGCCGCATTCAGCGCTTCTTGTCACAAAATACTTTCGTGGCCAAGGTCTTCACTGGTCTAGAAGGTTCATTTGTGCCAGTTACTGAAACAATCTCTGCATTCGAAGCTCTTGCCGATGGAAAGTACGATCACATTCCAGAGCAGGCATTCTTTATGTGCGGTGGATTAGAAGATGTAGAGCGCAAGGCCGCCGAACTAGCAGCGAGTGTTGGAAAGTAATTTCACATGACACTTAACGTCGAATTAGTATCGCCAACCGAGCGCGTGTGGTCAGGGGAGGCAACTTCAGTCTCTGCTCGCACTATCGATGGCGATCTCGGCATTTTGACCGGGCACACACCTTTATTTGGTGTCCTAGTCGACGGAAAAGTAAGTATTACTGGTGTTGATGGAAGCACCTCTGACTTCAACGTCAGTGGTGGCTTCTTATCAGTTTCAAACAATCGAGTGTCAATTCTCTCTGAAACGGTCAGTAGCTAACCTACTTTAAGTGGTGCTCAGTTTCGATAATTCGCACGGTTTTTGATTTTCCACGCATGACAATTGACTGGCTAACGGCACCGAAACTTGTGTAACGAATGCCTTTAATAAGCTCGCCATCAGTTACGCCGGTGGCCGCAAGAAAAACATCATCGGAGTTAACTAAATCTTTAGTATGTAAAACTGGTCCAGATGCTTTCCCATCGATGTGCAACTGACCTTGGATTGATCCCCCTAAGCAAATCATTGCCGCTGCAGTAATTACGCCTTCAGGTGTCCCTCCGACTCCCATCAATAAATCGATGCCAGTATTAGGACGCGCAGTTTCAATTGCAGCTGCGACATCTCCATCTTGAATTAAACGGATGCGAGCACCTGCAGCACGAATCTCACTTATCAACGCTTCATGGCGTGGTCGATTCAGGACTACTACAGTGATGTCACTTACCGGTAAATTCTTAGCTTTAGCAACGGCTTTGATATTGGCTTCAGTAGAGGCCAAAATATCGATTGCACCCGCAGCCTCTGGTCCGGTCACAATCTTATTCATATAAAAAGAGGTCTTTGGGTCATACATAGTGCCGCGAGGTGCGAGTGCAATTACCGAAATTGCACCGCCCATTCCATTTGCTGTCAGTGATGTTCCATCTATTGGATCAACTGCAACGTCGCATGCAGGCCCCTCCTGATTACCAACATGTTCACCATTGTGCAACATTGGTGCTTCATCCTTTTCGCCTTCACCAATAACAACTATTCCGCTCATATCGACCGTGTTAATCATTTCGCGCATCGCCTCAACTGCAGCTTTGTCGGCTAAATTTTTCTCTCCTCGTCCCACCCAAGGCGCAGCAGCCATCGCTGCCGTTTCGGTAACACGGATTAACTCAAGAGCTAAGTTGCGATCTGGGACTGGAGGCATTATTCACGGCTCACTTTCGCACCTAGGGAACAGAGTTGTTCGGCAAAGTTAGGGTACCCACGATCAACGTGGAAAGCACCATCTATCGTAGTTTCACCCTCACTCACAAGGGCTGCCAGGATTAATCCCGCTCCAGCACGTATATCGGTCGCTTCAACTGGGGCTCCTGAGAGCTCTGGTACACCATCGATGGATGCGTGATGACCATCAACTGCAACTTGAGCACCTAGCCGAATGAGTTCGTTAACAAACATGAAACGCGATTCAAAAACATTTTCAGTAACTAATGAGTTGCCTTCTGCAATCGCATTGAGCGCAATAACCATTGGCAGTAAATCGGTGGGAAATCCGGGGTAGGGCAGCGTTGCTACATCAATGGCTTGTGGGCGTGAATCCATTCGCACGCGAACCCCATCGGCAGTTGTCGTAACAATCGCACCAGCAGATGCTAGCTTTTCTAAAGGCAGTTCAAGATCTTGAGAACGAGCTCCATGAATCGTGATATCTCCTTGGGTCATTACTGCAGCAAATGCCCACGTTCCAGTAATAATGCGATCGGGGATGGTGGCGTGTGAAGCTGGATTCAATTTTTTGACACCCGTGATTGTAATCAACGGTGATCCGAGGCCGGCAATCTGCGCCCCCATTGCAACGAGAAACTCACCGAGATCAACTAGATCAGGCTCCCGAGCGGCATTATCAATAATAGTTTGACCCTTAGCTAAAACAGCCGCGGTCATAATATTTTCAGTTGCACCGACGCTTGGAAAATCTAACTCGACGCGAGTGCCGATTAACCCATTCGGCGCTTCGGCAATGACGTAACCATGTTCGATATGGGCTTTAGCGCCTAGGGATTCAAGGCCCTTAATATGAAAATCTAAACCACGTGAACCAATTGCATCTCCACCCGGGAGAGCCACCTCAGCCTTTCCAATACGTGCAACTAGAGGGCCTAAAACATTTATCGATGCGCGCATTTTACGAACGAGGTCGTAATCAGCTCGGTGACCAAGAACCTCTGGAACATCGATAGTTAAAATATCTTTGGAATGTACGACTGTGCACCCTAAACGCGTCAAGAGCTCGGCCATGATTTCAACATCGGCAATTTCTGGAACGTTTGTAATAGTTGACTTACCCACGGCCAAGAGAGAGGCGGCCATTAGTTTAAGGACTGAGTTCTTAGCACCGGTAACGCTGACTTCACCACGTAGACGGGCTCCGCCAGTAACGCGGAAACGATCCAGAGATGCCATGCCCGCAGTCTACTTATAGGCTAGGGGCATGGTTAATTTGACGCGTATTTATACCAAGACCGGCGATGACGGTACGACTTCTCTCGGAGACATGAGTCGAACATCAAAGAATGACCCGCGCCTTGAGGCATATGCCACAGTAGATGAAGCTAACTCCTCAATTGGCGTGGTGCTGTCAACTGATGAATTGAGTGACGATGTTCGCGCGCTTTTAGTTCGAATTCAAAATGATTTATTTGATGTAGGTGCTGACTTATGTACCCCGGTTGTAGATTCACCTGCTTTTGAACCGTTGCGAGTTTTGGAGTCACAGATTACATATTTAGAAACTCAAATTGATAAATACAATGGTGAACTAGAATCTCTTCGCTCTTTTGTTTTACCTTCTGGAACTCCCGCAGCTGCTCATTTGCACGTAGCACGTACGGTTGTACGCCGTGCTGAACGTTGCACGTGGGCTGCCATACACGCCTTTGGCGGAGGAGTAAGTCCGATAACTGCCAAGTACTTAAATCGATGTTCCGATCTTCTTTTCGTTTTGGCGCGTCATGCAAATAAAGAAATTGGTGACCAACTCTGGGTACCTGGAGCCAATCGTTAATTATTGACGACAGTATACGAAGAAGTTGGTAGTTTTATTGTCGTAGCGTCGTGGTGACAATTTGCAGAAACCCCGGAAACTACATGATGAAGCTCAATGGGTTCCTGACTTATCAGCAAAATCGTAATAATCGTTTTAGGTGCTGTTCCTGCAGCCAACATATTGATTAGTCCAAAGTTGCGAATTGTTTTATCATCGGCTGACGTTTGACCCACAACATTGGCGCTAATTTCCCACCAAGTACAACCATTTGTGGATGCTAACTGAACGGCGCCACAAGTGAATTTCTCGCAAATTCGAACTCCGTCTACAACTTGCGCTAACTGCCGCGTCAGAGACACGTTATTAGACACCGTGCTCACCAACTCTTTAGCGGTTGGAATTTTGGCAAAGACTTCACCATTAGATTTAAATCCAGCTGGCGGCCACTTCGGCGAAGGCGATGGAGTTACTGTTTTCTTCTTGACAACAGGTTTCTTTACCGGGGTCGCTTTCTTAGTTGTAGTTGCTTTGGGTGTGGGGGTGGGCGATTTAGTAGCGCTATAAGCGACTGGAGTTACCAAAGTAGTCACTAGAACCATCGCTAGAAAGCGTTTAATCACGATCCCACTTAAATTTACGAACTGAAAAGTAAATCCCGATTGCTAGCCACATCATAAGTACGATGAAAGTACGGCCATTTTCCCAGGACTTTGCTACTTCTTGCGTTGCAAATGAGTCAGGTAAGAAAACCGATCGCATTCCTTGGGTTAACCACTTTAAGGGAAAGATTGCTGCAACTTGCTGCATCCATGCTGGTAGTTGCGTGAAAATAAAGAAAACGCCACTAAAGAACTGCAAAATAATTACGATTGGTGAAACAACGGCGGATGCACCACGACCACTTTTTGGAACAATTGAAAATGCAATTCCAAGAGCGGTCGAGCATGCGCTACCAAGAAGGACTAACCAAGCGAAAGTCAGCCATTTGCTCGCATCAGTCGGCATATGAACGCCAAAGAAAATTACGCCAAAGCCAAAGAGCATAAGTATTTGAATCACCATGCTGACAGAGACCAATATGGCTTTACCGATGAAATAACTCGATGCTGGCATCGGTGTTCCACGCAAACGTTTAAGTGCTCCGAAGTCACGCTCGAGCGGAATGGTGATAGCTAGAGCTTGAAAACCAGTATTTACAAGACCTGATGCAATCATTCCAGCCACAAAATATTGAGAGAAAGTTACGCCCGGAGCAATCGTGTCTTTAAATACCGAACCAAAAATTACGAGGAGGATGACTGGAAATAAAAGCGTAAAGACCACCGACTCGCGTTGGCGCGCGAACTGACGAATCTCCAACCCTCCACGACGAAGGCCGAGTGAGAGCGCGCTCGGTATCTTATTCATGAGGTACACCAATCATCTTTAAGTAAATATCTTCAAGTGAGAGGCGAGTGATCGTAAGTTCGGGGATCTCGCCGTTGAAAGATGTGGTCAGTTGGCCAACTAGCGCAGTCGGGTTATCGGTAGCTTCTGACTTAATTTCATCGCCATCGCGCCAAGTAACCATGGCCTTGGAAGTTGATCGCCCGCCTAGCTCGGCAGGGGTTGCAACTTCAACGATACTGCCAGCATTAATTACTCCAACGCGATCGGCAAGAGCTTCAGCCTCATCTAAGTAGTGGGTGGTGAGGAGAATTGTCGTTCCATCGCCGCGCAGTTTCTCAATCAAAGCCCAAAAGTTACGGCGGGCTTGTGGATCAAAACCAGTAGTCGGCTCATCCAGAAAGAGTAGTTCGGGATTACCGATGATTCCCAAAGCAACATCTAAGCGTCGACGCTGCCCTCCCGATAATTTTCGAATCAGAGAGTTTGTCTTGTCATCTAAACCAACTGAGTTAATAACTTCGTCAACTTCGCGCGGGTTGGAGTAATAACCACTGAAGTGTTGAATAGTCTCAACCACCGTTAAATCGCCCGAATCTGAGGTCGCTTGCAGCACAATTCCAATTCGGTCGCGCCATTGGCGTGCCTCTTGACCATCAAGGCGCGGATCAAAACCTAGGACCGAAACATCACCGCTATCGCGCGACCTAAAGCCTTCAAGAATTTCTACCGTCGTTGTTTTGCCTGCGCCGTTTGGACCAAGTAAGGCAAAGATTTCGCCCTGAGCAATTGTTAGGTCAATTCCTTGGACGGCATGGATATCACCGTAGCTCTTCGTCAGAGCTTTGACCTCGATTGCGTTCATGTGGTGATACTACCATGCCAACTACTGTGAGAAAATATGGCCATGAGCCCGCGCAGAAACTACCCCAAGAACAAGCGGCCAAAATCTGAAGATCGCGATATCGCCACGTCGAATCAAACTTTTGAAGAACATCATGAGGGGCTCTATACCGTTCGTAAATTAACGGGCTCCGCTTCAACAAAACCTTATAGGTGCCCAGGTTGTGACCAAATGATTCCAATGGCAACTCCTCACATAGTTGCGTGGCTAGAAGATGATGAAGAGAGCCGCCGACATTGGCATAGTGCATGTTGGGCGAAGAAGAATAACCGCCGACCTAATACTGAGCGAACACGAAACGCGCCTAGATATTAACCGAGTCGGCCCTTTAATATTTTTATTAATTTAATAATTAAAGAATCATCGGCTGGACGTCGCCTAAAGCTTAAGAAATGGAGCGGCAGATGAAAGCGTGTTCGCACTACTGTGCGTGCAAATGTGTACTCCAACAAGCCTTCAGGGCCATGAACCCGACCCGAACCGCTATCTTTTACGCCCCCAAAGGGCACTGAGGAGATAGTGGCAAAAGCAAAGGTCGAATTAATTGCAACCATTCCACACTGTAGTTTTGATGCAATCTGCTTTCCCTTTCGCTTGGACCAGACATTGGCGCCAAGTCCATAACGCGAGGAATTAGATAGTTCAATTGCCTCACGCATTGAAGCAACGCGATTAATAATAATAATTGGACCGAAAGTCTCCTCACGCATTGCGATGGAATCCTCTGGGACGTCGATCAATACTACAGGTTGTATAAAAGGCGCCTTCACCGAAGTAGGTCCACCATAAACACAGGTTCCACCATCTGCAATAGCGGCTTTAATGTGGGATTGAACAACTTTTATTTGAGATGGCATTGTTGCCGGACCATAGTTTGCATCCCCCGCAGCGCCGGAGTGAATTGTAGAAGCAAGTTCAATTGCACGCGCAATGAATTCATCGGCTACTTTTTCATCTACATAAACGCGCTCTGCGCCGATACATGATTGACCAGCGTTGGCCATGGCAGACCACATGGTCGCATCAACGGCGCGTTTAATATCCGCATCCGCTGCCACAATGACTGGATCTTTTCCACCGCATTCAAGAACAACTGGCGTCATGACGCTTGCGCATTGGGCAGCTACTAACTTAGCTGTACGAGTTGAACCCGTGAATGAAATCTTATCTACGCCACTTGTACAAAGCGCGCCTCCAGTTTCACCTAGGCCGGTAATTGTTGTGAAGATATCGGCAAAAGGTGCAACTTCACTAAAACTCTCTTCAAGCCACATTCCGACACCAGGTGTGAATTCACTTGGCTTAAAGAGAACGGTATTGCCTGCAGCAAGTGCGTATGAAATCGAACCAACTGGAGTAAAAATCGGATAGTTCCATGGGCCAATTACACCTATGACGCCAAGCGGTGATCGTTCAACCGTGGCTGCCATGTTGGCCATTAATAATCCAGGGCGGCGATAAGACGTACGCATTATTGATTCTGCATGCCGCGCGGCCCAACCAATATGACTTACCGCGATGCCCACCTCAAGTCTGGCATCACTGAGAGGCTTTCCGGTTTCAAGTGATATTAAATGGGCGATCTCTTCAATACGATTAATAATTAATGAGCTCCACGCCAACAAAACTTGCTTTCGTCCGCCAAAACTCAAAGCTTGCCACTTGGTACTAGCGGTCCTTGCATGCTCTACAAGTACCGCAACTTCACTCTTATTCATCATTGGATATGTACCGATTACTTCACCAGTGGCGGGGTTATGCGAATTAAAGACGGGCCTGCGTTTAGTTGCCATGGTTTGAAGCGTACTGGTGCGTCGATACAATTTGTAGCATGAGCGAGATAATTAGACCCAGTACTCTCTTGCCGGCTCTACGTACCCCATTTCATGTTCGCACTAAAGACGGTGTGGAACTTATTGGCGAAGTTGCAGCTCCGCTTGCTGCTAGTCGGGGTGCGATTCTCTGCTTGCATCCTCTGCCAACGGCAGGTGGAATGATGGATAGCCATGTATTCAAGAAAGCGGCCAATAGATTGCCGGCGCTGGCTGACATTACGGTTGTGCGTTTTAACTCACGCGGAACAAGCAGCGAGGCTGGCAGCAGCACCGGGGAGTTCGATAATGGAGATTCAGAGGCACTGGATGTTCAAGCGATGCTTGAATACTGCTTCGATACTTTAAAACTTGAAAATGTATGGGTTCTTGGTTGGTCATTTGGAACTGATTTAGCGTTGCGCCACGCGAAAGACTCACGGCACAAGGGTTTAATTTTGTTGAGCCCGCCACTTCGCACTACTAACGAAGAAGATTTATTGTATTGGAATACCGACCCGCGTCCGATAATTGCCCTCGTTCCGGAGTTTGATGATTACTTAAAACCCGATCAAGCACGATTGCGCTTTGTTTGTGTTCCCAAGTTAACAATTATTGCCGTTGAAGGAGCTAAGCACTTATGGCTGGGGGAACCATTTGTCCATCGCGTGCTCTCGGAAATAAATTCAATTGTAACGGGCAGACCAGAACCTTTACCGTTGGAGTTCTAGGAAGCTTCCGCACGAGGAATGATGACCTCATCCATAATTAAAATAATTGATGCAGCAACTGGAACGGCAAGTAATCCGCCAATAAGGCCAAGTAAAGATGAGCCAATAAGGGCGGCGATAATAGTTACAGCGCCTGGTACTGACATTGTCTTCTTCATAATGCGCGGTGTGACAATGTAGTTTTCCACTTGAATATAAATGACATAACCTAGAAAAGCCACCACGCCAATTAGAACCGACTGGGTGAGCGCGATAACGGTCACAATTGCACAGCCAATCATGTGCCCAACTAGCGGGATAAGACCACAGACCAAAATAATCATTGCAATTGCAAAAGGTGATGGTAGGCCTAAAGTTAACGAGAGAATAAGAATAAAGATGCTACCCATTATCGAGATAATAATTTGACTTCCCACAAATGAACCAACGCGTCCAATAATGGCATCAGTTAACCGCCCTACGCGATCACGGCGACTTGCTGGTACAAGTGAGAGGCCCAGCTTTATGGCTTGAGGTAGAGAGGTGATGAAGTAGAGCGTCAAAATCAAAACCGTTAGAACCGAGAAAAAGCCCGAAAGAATGGATTTTCCAACTCCAAGGACGCCACCGAAAGTCGAAAAAAGCAGCGTTCCATTTGATGTTACGGACTTTAATTTCTCTTGCAAGGTGGAAATAATTCCGTATTGCACATCGAGTTTATGAATTGCCGCATTTTTAGTTAAATCATTTAGTAATCCAGGTGCCTTATTAATTAGTTGAGTGCCTTGGCTAACAACTGGAGGTGCCACAACTAAAGCAAAGAAGACAACAAATATGATGACCGATGCAAAAATGATTGCTACAGCCGAAGCGCGAGATAAGTTTCTACGGCGAAGAGCTTCAACTGCGGGGTTTAAACCTGTTGCTAGAAATAGAGCAATAAGAATCAATACAAATATCTGGCTAACGCTTGCCAGTGCGCGCATTAATACGATCGCGGTTAACACACCTAAAGTGGCTATAAAACCGAAATAAAATGGATGTGCTCTGTTGATGGGTTCACCAAGGGCTCCAAAGTCTGGAGCAAGCGTTGCCGGTTTAACTGTTCGCTGGGACGCCTTCTTTATTCGCGCTGAAATAGCCATGAATCTATTGTAAAGTGCACTGCAAGTGAATTGGTATCACGCAGTTCACATAATCGACACATTGATAGGCAAGAATAGGAACCATGGCACTGAAAATAACTGGTCTAGGCGATGAGATCGCTGCCGTTACTGGCCTGCCATGGCATTTAAACCTAGAAGAATGGCCTGAAGATCCAGTCCTGGCTGAAAAACGTGGTATTTCGCGCCATATCGTGCGCTTAGTTCGCGCAACTGATGATCCGGAATCTCAAGTGTATGCCGTGAAAGAGACGGTGGAAGAATTCGCCAATCGAGAATATAAAATTCTTCGCGAACTCAATCACTTGGGGGCTCCCTGCGTAGAACCAATTGCAGTTGTTGAAGGCCGTACCGATATTTCGGGCGAAGAATTACCTTGCGCAATTGTCACAAGATTTTTGCCGTACTCATTACCCTATCGAGTTCTCTTATCTGGCTCAGTTACAGCCCATGATGTTACGACGATGGCAAGCGCTCTTGCATTACTACTAGTACGAATGCATTTACTCGGTTTTTGGTGGGGCGATTGCTCGCTATCAAATACTTTATTTAGACGCGATGCCGAAGGTTTTGCCGCCTATCTTGTCGATGCCGAAACTGGCGAGTTTCAAAAGAGTTTAAGTGATGGGCAACGCGAACATGATTTAGATATTGCAATGTTTAATGTTGCCGCCGAGCTTGAGGATTTGTCTCTCTCGGGTGTTCTGTATCCCGGTATGGATCCAGTGCGCGCAGCTGAAGCCGTCATACGTCGCTATCGCCGTATTTGGACAGCGCTGAGGGATCGCCAATTATTAGATCCTAAAGATCGCCACGCAGTTGAACGTGCAATGCGTGCACTTCACGATTTAGGTTTTGCCGTTGAAGAGGTATCAATCACAATAGATGGCGACACTCAAATGCTTTCATTCCAACCTAAACTAGTTGCTGCCGGTTACCACAAGGCTCGCTTGCGCGAATTAATGGGATTGGACACGGAAGAGTTACAAGCAAAGCGTTTGCTAGCATCATTTGATCGCTATAGAGCACGTGAAGATCGCAGCGGCGCCTCGGTCACCGAGATGGCTAAAAAATGGTTCTTAGAAGTATTTGAACCAATCATTAACCGAGTTCCGGAAGAGATGCGTGGTCGTGTTGAACATGCTCAGATGTTCCATGAGATTCTTGAAAACCGTTGGTATCTTAGTGAGCAAAAAGGCTCAGATGTAGGTCTTGAGTTTGCTGCCGACAATTACATCAATGAAATACTCCCTTACAGGCGAGATTCAGGTGTTGATCTCATTACCGAGTAAGATTTCGGTGTGAGCAACCCTCCTAATTTTGCACAAGCTGTAGATCTGAGCTCGCTCGGCAAACCTAAAGCAACACCGGCCGGACCAATGCCAGGCATAGAAGTTACTGCCGCAAATTTAACGGCCGATTTTCTGCCGCTATCTAGCACTAAGCCCGTCATCGTTATTGCATGGTCTGCGAGGTCACCTGAATCGATGGAGATGGTCAATGTTCTCGGAGGGTTAGAAAAGAGCTATCAAGGAAGTTGGGCACTGGCTCGTTTAGATATCGATGCCGAACCTCAAGTGGCACAGGCACTTCAAACAAAAAACGTTCCTTACGCCGTCGCTCTAATTGGCGAACAGATGGTTCCACTCTTTGAGCAGAGCTATCCCGAAGCCCAAATTCGTTTAGTTCTAGATAAAGTTTTAACTCTGGCTTCAGAGCAAGGCGTCGGTGCAGCGCCCGTAGAGATCAGTGAGCCTGAAGAGGACGAAGCTATGGCTGCGCTTGAAGTCGGTGATTTTGTAACTGCAGAGGCTGCATACAAAAAACTTCTCGCGCGTAAACCTGCCGATAGTTTTGCAAAGTTAGGCCTTGCACAAACTCAGTTACTTATTCGAACTAATGGATTAGAACTGAGCACCGTACTTGAGAAAGCTAAAGAGACCCCAAGCGATATCGCGTTGCAGTTACAGGCGGCCGATATGGAGATTGCACATGGTGGCGTAGAGAATGCTTTTAATCGCTTGTTGCATATGGTGAAAGGTACATCTGGAGATGATCGCACCAGGGTGCGAGAGCATCTACTTACTCTCTTTACCTTAGTCGATCCAGCAGATCCAAGATTAATATCGGCGCGCAGCGCACTTGCGAATGCACTCTATTAATGAATACACCGGCTGCAAGTAGGGAACTAAAGTATTTAAGAGCCCTATATTTCTTATTTGGTGTTTTGATTATGTCTTGGTTGCCTCGATTTCCTGAGGTCAAAGTTAATTTAGGTCTATCAAATGGCGCCTTTGGCTCTCTGATGAGCCTTTCTGCAGTTGGTTCACTAATTTCATTATTCACCGTCGGGCACCTTGTTCACAATTTCGGTGCCAAGTTAGTTTTACGAATTGCAATAGTTTCTATGACGGGTAGTCTTATTTTCTTGACCAGCACGCACTCGGCAGTGATATTTTTCATAAGCAACATAGTTCATGGTGCTGCAATATCCGCTTTTCATGTTTCAATAACTGCCCAGGGATTTAATTTTCAGGATCGACGTAAGCGTCACGTAGTGACCCAGTTAAGTGGCTTCTGGAGTGGCGGAGCTCTTATCACGGCGATCGTTTCCGGAGTTCTTGTTGATCGAATTTCGCTGAGTAGGCACATTTCTAGCCTTGCCATTATTGTTTTAGTTCTCATGCTTTTCATAATCACGGCCATCGGCGAAAATTTAATAAAGCCCAATACGAATATCGCGACAAGGAATCTGATCTCTGAATTATTCAAGGGTTTTAAGATCGATGGAGTCATATCAGGAGTTATGTTTTGCGCAGGATTTCTTGAATTAAGCGTGGGGGATTGGGCTTCAATTTTCCTCAAAGAGGATATTGGCATCAAAGGTGGGCTCAATACCCTTCCGTATATTCTCTTTACTTTTGCGATGATTGCTGGGCGAATAACAGTTCATCGCTTATTTGGTAGGTATTCAATACTGAACTTAGTCAAGATAGCCTCAGTAATTTCTGGAACCTCCTTTATAGCGGGAATTCTTGCAATAAAAATTATTGGTGTAGAAAATAAGCCTCTCGCTTTGTGTATCTTGAGTTTTAGTTTCTTATTGGCCGGACTTGGATCATCATTCCTTGTACCGAGTATCATGAATGCTGGAAATACTCGATCTGATTCACCAAGTAGTGTTTTAGTAGCTCAATTGAGCCTAATTAATAACTCTGCATCATTTATTATGCGCCTAGTAATTGCATGGACGGCGCAGGCCTTTTCCCTATCAATTGCGTTACTAATTCCAGCTATTCTCGTTCTAACGGTTCCGTTTTTTGCCAAAGCATTTAAAAACGTTTAAACCAGACTGTGGCTAGCGGCGGGATTGAAATGGAAGCCAAGAGATGAGCTCCATCATTTAAAGTTATTTGCGAATTTGTAACGCCACTTCCACCAAAAGCGAGATCATCAGTATTTAGAACTTCGCGCCATGTACCAGTAGTTGGAAATGGGAGTAGATAGCGCTCATGTGGCATAGGAGAAAAATTAGTAACGCAAACAAGTGGTGTACCCGCATCATCCCAGCGCGCAAAAGCTAAAACGTTGGCCGCACCGTCATTACCTACTAGCCAAGTAAAACCCTCAGGAGATGTGTCCTTCTGCCACAGCGCGGGGGTGGCTACATAGTGTGTGTTAAGGGCGGCGACAGTCTTTTGGATCGACTTGTGCTCATCGAATTCGGTTAAATACCACTGCAGGCCAGCGCTTTCACTCCACTCGTCATTTTGAGCAAACTCACTTCCCATGAAGATAAGTTTCTTACCTGGGTGAGCCCACATATATCCATAGAGCGCACGCAACGTAGCTAATTTTTGCCAGCGGTCGCCAGGGAATTTATTTACGAGCTGGCCCTTACCATGGACAACTTCATCATGAGAGAGCGGCAACATGAAGTTTTCACTCCACGCGTAGAGAATTGAAAAAGTAATTTCATTATGGTGATAAATTCGGTGAATCGGATCATGCTGCAAATACTGCAAAGTGTCATGCATCCAGCCCATGTTCCACTTAAAACCAAAGCCAAGTCCACCCGATGATGTCTCTCGAGTTACCCCTGACCACGCTGTAGATTCTTCGGCAATCATCATGATGCCTGAGTGAGTTTTGTAAGCCGTCGATGTCGCCTCTTGTAGTAGTTGAACGGCCTCTAAATTCTCACGGCCACCGTTTTTATTAGGAAGCCATTGACCTTCCTCGCGCGAATAATCTAAATACAACATGGAGGCAACGGCATCGACACGTAGACCATCGATATGGAACTCGGTAAGCCAGTACAAGGCGCTTGCGACCAGAAAGTTTCGGACTTCATTTCGTCCGAAGTTAAAGATTAACGTTCCCCAGTCTGGATGCTCACCTAAGCGTGGGTCGGAGTGCTCGTAAAGAGCAGTTCCATCAAAGTTAGCTAAGGCCCATTCATCCTTAGGAAAGTGAGCCGGGACCCAATCCAGAATTACTCCAATATCTGCGGCATGGAGTGCATCAACTAAAAACTTAAATTCATCGGGAGATCCAAAACGCGATGTTGGTGCAAAGAAAGATGTGACTTGATATCCCCATGATGGGCCGTATGGGTGTTCGGTCACTGGCATGAATTCAACATGCGTAAAACCTTGAGACTTAACGTAGAAGACTAGCTCGGTTGCTAATTCGACGTAGGTAAGACCTAACTTCCATGAGCCCAAATGAACTTCGTAAACACTCACCGGGGCTCGCCAAGACTGGAATTCCTTACGTGCCGTAATCCAGTTCTCGTCCTGCCAAAGGTAGCTCGACTCTTCAATGATTGAGGCAGTCAGAGGTGGAATCTGCGTCGCCCGGGCTAAAGGATCGGCGTGATCAACCCAATGTCCATCTATTCCACATACGGCAAATTTATATTTCATTCCACATCCGATATCGGCGATAAAGATTTCCCAGATACCAGTTGAGGCGATTCTAATCATTTGGTGAGTATTTCTATCCCAAAAGTTGTGATCTCCAATTAAGGACACTGCGCGGGCATTAGGTGCCCAAACTGAAAATGCGGTGCCTAGCAATGCGCCTTCCTTGTCGCGGCGAACATGGGCACCAAGTGCTTTCCACAACTGCTCATGTCGACCCTCGGAAATTAAGTGAAGATCGAGCTCTCCCAAAGTCGAATTCGGATTAAGGAAGCTAACCGCACTAACTTCTTGATTGGTCTTCTTCTTAAAAAACTTTGAGAGAGTCCCCACTTTTAAATCTTAACTTTACAAATATGGGCAACTTTGCCGATTGGGCGGGTTGGATCTAATGAGACGTAGGTGTCGGGAGACCAATTAAAAACTGAGCCATCGAGTAAATCTTTGACTTCGAAGTTTGTTCCATCCAGGCCTAGCGCCTTCATATCCCAGTGAACAATTGTGCCTTGGGCATAACTCGGATCTAGATTTACAACAACTAAAATTAAGTTCTTACCTTCGCGCTTTGAATAAGCGATTATGGCTTCAGAGTCGCTTGCATGGAAAACTAAGTTGCGCAAACGATGCAGGGCTGGATTGGCAGCACGAATGGCGTTTAATTGCGTGATAAATGGCACAAGAGTTAAACCTTTTTTAGCTGCACCATCCCAGTCGCGAATTTTAATCTCATATTTCTCCGAATGAAGATATTCTTCGCCATCGGGTTTTACTGGGAGATGTTCATAGAGTTCGTACCCTGCATACATTCCCCATGAGGGCGAAAGGGTTGAAGCCAGAACTGCGCGCTGAGCAAAAACTGCGGGATTGCCGCTGTGCAAATGAAATGGATTGATGTCGGGGGTATTGACCCAGAAATTTGGCCGGAAGAATGCACTCGTTTGCTGTGATACTTCACGGCCGTAATCAGTTAACTCGCTCTTGCTCGTACGCCAGGTAAAATACGTATAAGACTGGTGAAAACCGGCTTTTCCGAGCGTGTGCATCATGGCAGGGGCCGTAAATGCCTCGGCTAAGAAGATTACATCGGGGGCTTCGCTGTAAATGATTTCAATCAAGTCTTGCCAGAAATGCACGGGCTTAGTGTGTGGATTATCTACTCGAAAGATTTTTACACCTTTTGAAACCCATAGTCGGATAATGCGCAGAACTTCATCCTTCAAACCCTCGTAGTCATCATCAAAATTCAATGGATAGATATCTTGGTATTTTTTGGGCGGATTTTCAGCGTAAGCAATGGTTCCATCGGTGCGCTTGTTAAACCACTCAGGATTTGAAGTAACCCATGGATGATCGGGGGAGGTTTGCAGTGCTAAATCCAAAGCGATTTCAATACCGCTCTTTGTGGCGACAGCAACAAAGTTTTCAAAATCGGCCATTGTTCCGAGATCTGGATGTATTGCATCGTGCCCACCTTGTGCGCTACCGATTGCCCAGGGGACGCCAGGCTCATTCTCAGTTGGTGTTAGCGAGTTATTGGCACCTTTGCGAAAGGACAGGCCAATCGGATGAATTGGAGGTAGATATAAAACGTTAAAGCCCATTGCCGCAACTGCTGGGATTCGTTTGCTCGCGCTCTTGAATGTTCCACTTGTAATTGTGCCATCGGTATTTTTAACTGCGCCTTCACTTCGTGGAAAGAACTCATACCAAGAGCCAACCAGTGCGCGTTCGCGAACTGCGCGTATCGGATATTTCTCACTTGAACCTAAGACTGTGCGATATTGGGAGGTTGAATCGGCCTCAACGATAAAGAAATAATCACCTTCGCTAGGAACGGTGATTGATGCTTCATATCGGTTTGATCCTGGCCAATTCTCGAGCATAGGAGTGCGAGAGAGAACTTTGCCATCAATTCTATGCACAACAACTTCGGCAGTTAATTTTTCGTGGCCCTCTATGACTGCAGTTGCACTAACAGTAATTGCCTCATTCGGAACTGCTTTAACGGGAAGAAATTCTCCCCCGAAGTAAGTTGCGGGGGAGACATCGCTAATTGCAATTCTTGAGATCAACCTGAACCTTCGGTATTTCCAGCATCGGCGGCAGATACATCGTGAATACGATATTTATCCATGGCAGCCTTTACAACGCTTTGCTTCACTTGGCCTAATTTTGCAAGCTCTTGAAGCGTTGCAACGGCAATAGATTGCGCATCGACTTTGAAGTGTCGACGCAGAGCCCCGCGAGTATCGGAGAGTCCAAAACCATCGGTTCCGAGTGACATAAATGGGGCTTGGATCCAAGGCGCGATCTGATCTTGCACTGCGCGCATGTAATCACTGACAGCGATTACTGGACCATTGCGACCATCGAGCTTGGTAGAAACATAGGCACGTCGTGTATCACTTGGGTTGAGCAGATTATGACGATCGGTTTTCAAACCATCGCGGCGAAGTTCATTCCACGAGGTAACAGACCAGACCGAAGCTTCAACGCCCCAATCTTGACGTAAAAGCTCTTGGGCTTTCAGCGCCCAGTTAACGCCAACTCCAGAGGCTAAAATCTGCGCGCTTTTTTTACGAGGATTAGCCGCAGGTGAATACAGATAGATGCCCTTGAGCAAGCCATCGACATCTAGATTTTCTGGCTCGGCTGGGTGTACATATGGTTCGTTATACATAGTGATGTAGAAGTAGATGTTCTCACTATTTTCGCCATACATACGACGAAGTCCATCCTTGACGATATGCCCGAGTTCGAAAGCAAAAGCTGGATCATAAGCAACGACGGCTGGGTTAGTTGATGCCAAAAGATGTGAGTGCCCATCTTCATGCTGCAGACCTTCGCCATTGAGCGTAGTTCGACCAGCTGTTGCACCGATAACAAAGCCACGTACTAATTGATCAGCTGCTGCCCAGAAACCATCTCCAGTGCGCTGGAAGCCAAACATTGAGTAGAAGATGTACACCGGAATCATTGGTTCGTCATGTGTTGAGTATGAGGATCCAACTGCAGTAAAGGATGCAACTGAACCCGCCTCATTAATACCTTCGTGCAGGATCACACCTGATGTTGACTCTTTGTACGACAACATAAGTTCACGATCAACGGCCTTATATTGCTGACCATTTGGAGAGTAGATCTTCAACGTTGGAAAAAGCGAATCCATTCCAAAGGTGCGCGCCTCATCTGGAATGATTGGCACAATTCGCGAGCCAAGACCTGGATCTTTAATGAGATCTTTTAACATTCGAACAAATGCCATCGTCGTTGCAATCTCCTGATGACCCGAACCGCGTTTAACCGATTCATAGACTGAGTCATCGGGCTGAGGCAATGGACGCGAAATCGAACGTCTGCGTGGAATCGAGCCACCAAGTGCTGCGCGACGTTCAGCGATGTACTTTGCTTCCTCAGAATCTTCGGCAGGTTTGTAATAAGGCGGAAGATATTTATCTAACTTCTCATCTGGAATATCTAAATGCAACGTATCGCGAAATTGCATAATATCTTCAAGGCTCATCTTCTTCATTTGGTGCGTTGAGTTACGCCCTTCGAAAGTTGAGCCTAAAGTCCAACCCTTGATGGTCTTAGCCAAGATGACTGTTGGGCGGCCATTATGTTGAACCGAAGCGGTATAGGCGGCAAATAGCTTTTTGTAATCATGGCCGCCACGTTTGAGGTTCCAAATCTTCTCATCGCTCCAATCGGCAACCATCGCAGCAGTGCGAGGATCGCGACCAAAGAAGTTTTCGCGTACGTAGGCGCCAGATTCAGCTTTAAATGTTTGGTAGTCGCCATCTAACGTGTCGTTCATTATTTTAACCAGTGCGCCTTCGCGATCTTGGGCAAGAAGTGGATCCCATTCGCGGCCCCATACGACCTTAATTACGTTCCACCCGGCGCCGCCGAAGATTGATTCAAGCTCCTGAATAATCTTTCCATTACCGCGAACTGGGCCATCTAGGCGCTGTAAGTTGCAGTTAATAACAAAAGTTAGATTATCTAATTTTTCACGGGTTGCAAGGCCAATTGCACCGAGTGAATCAACTTCGTCAACCTCGCCGTCACCTAGAAATGCCCAGACATGCTGATCGGTCGTATCTTTAAATCCGCGGTTATGTAAATAGCGGTTGTAGCGCGCTTGGTAAATTGCATTGAGCGGCCCAATTCCCATTGACACAGTTGGGAACTGCCAAAAATCTGGCATCAATCGTGGATGTGGGTATGAAGACAAACTTCCAGATGGGTGTGAAAGCTCTTGTCTGAAACCATCTAACTGATCTTCACTCAATCGACCTTCAAGAAAAGCACGAGCATACATTCCAGGACTTGCATGGCCTTGGAAAAAAATCTGGTCTCCACCACCGGCATGATCTTGCCCGCGGAAGAAGTGGTTAAATCCAACTTCATAGAGCGAGGCAGATGAGGCATACGTTGAAATATGTCCGCCGACGCCAACTCCAGGGCGTTGAGCACGGTGCACCAACATCGCCGCATTCCATCGATTTATTGCGCGAATTCGACGTTCGATATTTTCATCACCTGGGAAAACCGGTTCATTTTCAGGTGAAATTGTGTTCATGTAATCGGTGGTGCGAAGACTTGAGACTCCAATATTTTTCTCATGTGCACGTTTTAGAAGGCTAAGCATCAAATATCGCGCACGAACAGGTCCAGCATGGGCGAGAGCGGCATCAAAAGACGCCTGCCATTCGGCCGTTTCTGCTGGGTCAGTGTCGACCAGCTGGTCGATGATTTGATCTGGCGCTTCGAAGGTTTTGCTCATGGGTCTATTCTTGCCTGAACTGGCCAGTAAGTCGAAATAGAAAATCAAAGCCCTCTACCCCTTGCATATCTTGGTGAGATTGTGTGGACTTAGCCCGTGCCGGCCAGAATGGGATTCAAGAAAGGTGACCTGATTCTAGAGGTCGGCTATAGCGACGACTGTGATATCAAAGTTCGGGATGAATTATCGGCAATAACCGGAACTGAATTTCTGGATCGAGATTCTCAAGAAGTTGTCGATGCCGTAATTATTTGGTGGCGCGATGGTGATGGTGACTTAGTCGATGAGTTAATGGATTCGCTCACATATTTATCTCAGCACGGCGCGATTTGGATATTGACTCCTAAGGTCAATCGTAAGGGCCATGTTGAGCCCAGTGACATTCAAGATGCCGCGCCCACAGCAGGGTTAAGCCAAACGTCAACTATTTCAGTAGCTCCCGATTGGGCGGCAACGCGTCTAGTGGCACGTAAGACGGTCAAGCGATAGGTTTGCCCGCATGTCAATAACAATCGGTCAAGCCGCCCCAGATTTTGAAGTAAATAATCAGAATGGTGAGAAAGTTTCACTATCATCTTTTAAAGGTGAGAAAAATGTTGTACTCCTCTTTTATCCATTCTCATTTACTGGAAAGTGCACTGGCGAACTCTGCGCCGTGCGTGATGACCTTTCGGCATTTCAAAACGAAAGTGTTCAAGTGTTAGCAATTTCCTGTGATTCGATGTTTACACAGCGGATCTTTGCTGAAAAAGAGAGTTACACATTCCCAGTGCTCAGTGATTTCTGGCCACACGGCGCAGTAGCTAAGGCATATGGAGTATTCGAGGAAACACGTGGGTGCGCAGTTCGTGGCACTTTCATCATTGATAAGTCCGGCATTGTGCGCTGGCAAGTCATCAATGGCATGGGTGATGCGCGAAATGTGGGCGATTACAAGGCGGCCATCGCCGCTTTATAAGCGGATTTACTGTTTCTCACTCACGTGAAGTAAGATTCCCCAGTGCTCGTTAAGAGTGCGCGGGTGCTTAGCTCAGTGGTAGAGCGTCTCGTTTACACCGAGAATGTCGGGGGTTCGAAACCCTCAGCGCCCACAAAAGGATGCGAAGGGGTTGATCATGAAGGCAAGTCCAAGTGATCAAGGGCAAGTTTTACTTGTTGCCCGTTTAGATCAAGCGACCACTGCCATCAACCACAAAGTGCAAACCCTTCCAGAGCACGCCCTCCTTTCAAGCGTTACGACAAAATCCCACAACGCTCGCGATCTTCGCATAGGCGCACAAACCGAATTGAGCGATGTTAAACGCGAACTTTTACGCGCTGAAGCCGATGTAGAGCAGATTGTTCTACGCATAACACGCGATGAAGCCCGCCTCAATGGTGGCTCAGCATCTCCAAAAGAGTTAGAGCAGTTGCAACACGAGGTTGGAACTCTTGGCGTTCGCCGTAGTGAGCTTGAGGAGATTGAACTCGAAATAATGATGCGGGTAGATGAAATCAATGCACGCATCGACGAACTCACGGCCCAAGAGACTACATATGCTGCCGAAATTGCCGACCTTGAGATTCGTAAAGAGAATGCGCTCGCAGCTTTTAATACCGAACTCAAATCAATCGCTAAAGAGCGCAGCGAGGCCCTAGCCTCTGTATCACCTGAATTTATTGCTCTGTACGAGAAAATTCGCGCATCAAATAATGGTACGGGAGCTGCGGTCCTAAGCGGTGGAACGTGCAACGGTTGTCATCTTTCAATTAATGCCGTCGAACTAAAACGTATTGCCGATCTAGCGCCGGATGAAGTTATTCGCTGCGAAGAGTGCCGTTGCATCTTGGTGCGCGGGGTTTAAGTAGATGGCGCGTCATTTTTCATTAACTGCCGATGGCGGATCTCGCGGAAACCCTGGACCTGCTGGATATGGTTCGGTTATCACTGAAAATGGATCGATAATCGCCGAACTCTATGATTTCATCGGTATCGCAACTAATAACGTTGCCGAATACAGTGGACTCATCGCGGGCCTTACAGCAATTAACGCCATTGATCCCGATGCAACTATTGATGTAAAAATGGATAGTAAATTAGTAGTCGAACAAATGTCAGGCCGCTGGCAAATTAAACATGCCGATATGCGTTCCCTTGCCCAAGATGCCAGAGCCGCTCATACACCTTCCCTCGTTACATATACGTGGATTCCGCGCGATCAAAATTCACATGCCGATCGCTTAGCTAATAAGGCTTTAGATCAAGAGGCTGGCGGCGGAGAGATAATTTCAATCCGAAAAAACTACTTAACTGAGCGTCTCATGTCGCCAGAAATAGCTACAACAATATTTCTCATTCGCCATGGTGAGACTCCTTTGACGCCTTTCAAGAAGTTCTCAGGCTCTGGTCCACTCAATCCAGAGCTAACTGACATTGGTTTAGCTCAAGCCGAACTCGTTGCTAAAGCAGTGGCTGAGTTAAAACCAGAAGTAATTATTGCCTCTCCTCAAAATCGCACTAAACAAACGGCCGAAGCAATTTCACGGGCAACGGGCTTGCCGATTAACTTTGATGAAGCATGGATTGAATGTTCATTTGGAATTTGGGATGGCATGTCCATCGAGGAAGTTAAAGCGAAGTATCCAGCTGATTACCAAGCTTTTGTTAGTTCAACGGGCTTTGCACCGCCACAAGGTGAGTCCTATGACGCCGTTGCTGTGCGCGTTGATGAAGCCTTGGAGCAAATTGTGGCTATGTATCCCGGTCAGCGCGTGGTAGTAGTAACTCACAATGGAACCGTAAAAACTGCGGCCAAGCTAGCAATCGGCGCACATGCGGATTCAATTTTTCATATTGATATCTCACCATGTTCAATCACAACGATATCAATTTGGCCAAGTGATGGCCTACGTGCACTTCGAACCCTTAACGAGCAGTCACACCTACGCTAAAGCTACGGTTGTTAGCCACAAACGGGCTAACTCTTGATGACCAAAAACGCTTGACGGCCCGATAGTCTTGCCCGCATGAATAGTTCTGCTCGAATTCTCCATGCTGCAACGGGTACAAATTTAACGGCCAAAGGCTGGGCGCAAGAGGCTGCGATTCGCATGTTGCACAACAACCTAGATCCGGCCGTCGCAGAACATCCCGAGAACTTAGTTGTCTATGGGGGCACTGGCAAAGCTGCACGCAACTGGCCCTCTTTTGATGCAATCGTTAAGAGTCTTACTAACTTGAAAGATGATGAGACTCTATTAGTTCAATCGGGAAAACCCGTTGGAGTATTTCAAACGCATGAGTGGGCACCGCGAGTATTAATCGCTAACTCAAACCTTGTTGGGGATTGGGCGAACTGGCCAGAGTTTCGCCGCTTAGAGCATTTAGGTTTAACAATGTATGGACAGATGACTGCCGGATCGTGGATCTACATTGGAACTCAAGGAATTTTGCAGGGAACATATGAAACTTTTGCCGCAGTTGCACAGAAACGTTTTAAAGGCACATTGCAGGGAACACTCACTTTAACTGGTGGATGTGGCGGAATGGGTGGAGCTCAACCACTTGCAGTAACAATGAACGGCGGAGTGTGTTTAATTATCGATGTCGATAAGTCTCGCTTAGAAAAGCGGGTTCAAACTCGCTACTTAGATGAAATCGCAGATGGCGTCGATGATGCAATCGAACGGGTATTAAAAGCTAAATCTCTTGGCCTGCCATTATCGGTTGGACTAGTTGGAAATGCCGCCGTACTTTTCCCACTTCTACTATCAATGGATGTTCCCATTGACATCGTCACCGATCAAACCTCGGCCCATGATCCATTTTCATATATTCCAATCGGTGTAGATGTTCATGAGGCTGCACAAATGGCTAAAGATGATCCAGTCGATTTCACTAAACGCTCCCAAAGTTCAATGGCAAAACATGTTGAAGCGATGGTCGGTTTTATGGACAAGGGCGCCGAAGTTTTCGATTACGGTAATTCGATTCGTGATGAGGCCCGTCAAGGTGGGTACACGCGCGCCTTTGCCTTCCCTGGATTTGTTCCGGCCTATATTCGCCCCCTATTTTGTGAAGGCAAAGGTCCATTTCGCTGGGTGGCTTTATCGGGCGATCCAAAAGATATTTACCGCACCGACAAGGCCGTCTTGGATTTATTTCCAGAGAATGAAGGTCTACATCGCTGGATAACAATGGCGCAGGAAAAAGTGGCGTTCCAAGGTCTGCCTGCCCGAATCTGTTGGCTGGGATATGGAGAGCGCGATAAGGCAGGTCTTGCCTTTAACGACTTAGTCGCACGCGGTGAAGTCTCGGCCCCGATTGTTATTGGCCGTGACCACTTGGATTGTGGCTCTGTTGCCTCGCCATATCGCGAAACCGAAGCGATGATGGATGGATCCGATGCCATTGCCGACTGGCCACTGCTAAATGCAATGGTCAATATTTCATCGGGCGCATCATGGGTATCCATTCATCATGGTGGTGGCGTCGGTATGGGTCGTTCAATTCATGCTGGTCAAGTCTCTATCGCCGATGGAACAAAATTAGCTGCACAAAAATTAGCGCGCGTTTTAACTAACGATCCGGGCATGGGAGTAATTCGCCATGCCGATGCTGGCTATGAAGGTGCCATCGACACGGCAAAGACACGCCACGTGCATGTTCCGATGTTAGATATTGAATAATGACAAGCACACTGATTACAAATATCGGCCAATTAGTTACTAATGACCCTAGCCACGATGGAACAAAACTAGGCCTGATTAAAGATGCTGCGCTTTTAATTGAAGATGGCGTTATTGCATGGGCAGGATCAAATGCCGATGCACCAACACACCACATTAAGAAAACTATCGATGCTGAAGGCAAATGTGTTTTACCTGGTTATGTTGATAGCCATACGCACATGATGTTTGCGGGAGATCGCAGTAATGAGTTTCGCGCACGGATGCTGGGGGAGAGTTATTCGGCCGGTGGAATTGCATCAACGGTAGAGAAAACTCGTAACGCCAGCGATGCACTTTTGCGCTCACATGCTCAATTTCTTGTAGCCGAAGCTAATGCAGGCGGTACCACAACGGTTGAAATTAAATCCGGCTATGGGCTCACGGTTAAAGATGAGCGCCGATCACTTGAAATCGCCAGCACAATCACCGATGAAACGACCTTCCTTGGCGCCCACGTTGTACCGGTTGAATATAAGAGCTCACCGAAAGATTACGTAGATTTAGTATGCGGACCAATGTTGAATGAAGTTCAACCATTTGCAAAGTGGATCGATGTATTTTGCGACAAAGGTGCATTTGCCGTTGATGATGCACGCACAATATTGAAAGCTGGAATCGCCAAAGGTTTATTGCCGCGCATTCATGCTAATCAATTACAAGAGGGGCAAGGAATACTCTTAGGTGTCGAACTCGATGCCGCTTCGGTCGATCATGTTTCGCATGTGAGCGAAAAGGACATTCGAGCGCTATCGACTTCAAAGACGGTTGCAACGCTGTTACCGGGGGCCGAGTTTTCAACGCGATCGGCTTACCCAGATGTCCGCCCTCTGCTTGAAGCCAGCATCACTGTTGCTCTTGCTTCGGATTGCAATCCGGGATCTTCCTACACAACGAGCATGGCATTTATTATCGCCGTAGCAGTGCGCGAGATGCACTTTTCCCCGGAGCAAGCGATTTGGTCGGCCACCAGAGGCGGAGCTAAGGCGTTGCGCCGCGACGATATTGGCCACTTAGTCGAGGGCGCTTGTGCCGATTTTCAAATTCTTAACGCACCATCGTATATTCACTTGGCATATCGCCCTGGTGTTAACTTAGTAGAACAGGTTTGGCGCAATGGCCTCCAACTCAACTAAAACAATTACGCTCTCGACGTCGGGCGTTACTTTCGACGATGTAATTTCGGTTGCTAGATACGGCGCCCAGGTTCAACTTTCGCAAAGCGCAATCGATGCGATGAACACAACGCGCGCATTTATTGAGGGCTATGCCGCTGGTGGAGTGCCGGTCTATGGAGTATCAACTGGCTTTGGAGCCCTTGCTAACCGTCATATTGATGTTAAAGATCGCGTGCAGTTGCAGAAATCATTGATTAGATCGCATGCCGCAGGTGTAGGTCCGGCGATTGAGCGCGAAGTAGTGCGCGCATTAATGTTTTTGCGCCTTCGCACGATGGCATCAGGGCGCACCGGAGTACGTGTTGCTCTTGCCCAGACCTATGTTGAGTTCCTCAATAAAGGAATCACGCCAGTTGTTCCAGAGTTTGGATCCCTGGGCTGTAGTGGAGATTTAGCACCACTTTCTCACTGCGCACTTGCGTTGATGGGTGAAGGTCGAGTTCACGATGCTCATGGGATTGAAATGCCAACGATGCAAGCTTTAGTTGCAGCGGGAATAAAGCCAATTGAACTCGAAGCAAAAGAGGGTCTAGCGTTAATTAACGGTACCGATGGCATGCTCGGAATGTTAATCATGGCTTGCGCCGATTTAGAACACTTATGCGCAGTGGCCGATATAACAACGGCGATGAGTATTGAAGGATTACTTGGAACCGATCGCGTCTTTGCGCCAGATTTACATGGTCCTCTTCGGCCACAAGTTGGTCAGACAATAAGTGCGGCAAATATCTATGCGCTACTCAAGGGATCTGGAATTGTTGCATCGCACTTGGAAAATGACTCTCGTGTGCAAGATGCGTATTCGCTGCGTTGCGCCCCGCAAGTAAATGGTGCGGTCCGTGACACCATCGCCCATGCATCAACTATCGCCGCTCGTGAGTTAGCAAGTTCTATCGATAATCCAGTCGTCATGCCCGATGGTCGAGTTGAATCCAATGGCAACTTTCATGGAGCACCCGTTGGCTATGTACTAGATTTTCTTGCAATTGCCGCAACGGATTTGGGCTCAATGGCCGAGCGCCGTACCGATCGCGCTTTAGATCAGCACAGATCGGCTGGCCTGCCACCGTTTTTAGCTCATGATCCAGGGGTTGATTCAGGGTTAATGATCGCTCAATACACCCAAGCCGGGTTAGTCAGCGAGAACAAGCGCTTATCAACTCCGGCAAGCGTTGATTCAATTCCATCATCTGCCATGCAAGAAGATCACGTTTCGATGGGTTGGTCGGCCGCGCGCAAACTTCGCAAAGTAGTAGAAAACTTAAGCCGTATTCTGGCAATTGAGTTAGTGACATCGGCCCGTGCCATAGAGTTTCGCGAAGGCCTTACGCCATCGCCAGCAACTGCCCGAGTGATTAAAGAGTTGCGAAAGACAGTGCCAGGCGTTGGTCCAGATCGATTCTTATCTCCCGAACTAGAAGCGGCAACAAATTTAATTAACTCAGGCGCGGTAGTCAGTGCAGCTAAAGAAGTTGTTAAAGCGCTTATCTAGAAGCAAAACCGCTAGCGGCCTCTAAGACAAGCAATGCCGCAAGACGGATAGTGCGTTGATCTGGCGAATCAAGAGCGGCATCAATCTCTGTAATATCGATTGCTCGTACCCGCTTATCGGCGGCTAACAAAAATGCACCTTGACGCAGCTCATCGGCAGATATTCCACCGGGCATTGCTGCCGGACAAGCTGGCACAACTGCGCGATCACATACATCGACATCTAAATCAACATAAATTTCGCGACCACCGCGACCTGCAATATCTAAGGCCCGCTTAACGACTTCTGCGATTGAGTGAGTGCGTAAATCTGCGCGCGAAATTACTGTAATGCCATTTTCTTTGGCCCGTGCTGAATATTCGGCGCTATTTGCAAAGTCAGCGATTCCAATCTGGATAATGTTTTTTCCAGGCAATCCCGCTTGAATTAACTGCCACACGGGGGAGCCATTGGAATTACCATCACGTAAATCATGGTGGGCATCAAAGGTAATTAGTCCGACGTTAGTTAAATCTGGCCACAAACCAGATGCCACTGAGTAAGTTATTGAATTATCGCCACCGAGCGCCACAACTAGCTTATGAGCGCTCAGTAGATTTTTAACGGCCAACTTCACTCGCGCATGACCCTCTGTGCCATCAGGAGATTGCACATCTCCTAAATCAGTAAAAGTATTTCCAACTAAATCAATGTCGGCCGATGTTGAAAAAGTCGAGTAACGGGCCAGCGCGTCTCTAATTGCAGCAGGCGTTAAGTGAGCGCTCGTTTTTGAAATAGAACTCTCATGTGCTGGAACGCCAATAAGGGCTACATCAGCGCTGCTATTACTAGTTGAAAACAAAGTATGAGCACGCGCCCACTTAGGGTCATGAGGCAATGTAGCTGCAGACATGG
This sequence comes from Actinomycetes bacterium, assembly GCA_037139795.1. Classification (GTDB taxonomy): domain Bacteria; phylum Actinomycetota; class Actinomycetes; order Nanopelagicales; family Nanopelagicaceae; genus Planktophila. Next base: position 2,740 of record JBAXFS010000012.1, on the reverse strand, counting down.
GTTTATCGTACGGGGATATCTTTCGATAGTATTGCCCTTAAGAAGAGTCGCCCGGATCACCGCGTTGCAGTAATGCACCGAGGAAAGTCCGGACTCCATAGAGCAAAGTGGTGGGTAACGCCCACCCGGAGCAATCCGCGGGATTAGTGCAACAGAAAGCAAACCGCCTTTTAGAAATAAAAGGTAAGGGTGAAACGGCGGTGTAAGAGACCACCAGTAATTGCAGCAATGCAGTTAGCTATGTAAACCCCACTTGGAGCAAGACCATGCAGTTGGCGCTTGAGAGCTGCTCGCTCGAGTCAACGGGTAGGTTGCTTGAATCTGTAAGTAATTACAGATCTAGATGGATGGTGATCCCTCGCAAGAGGACAGGATCCGGCTTATAGGGCGACTCTTCTTTATTTTTGTTCTTTATGAATTAAAAATGTTACTTAGGTGGATGCAGGACCTGGCCAGGATTTAGCTTCCAAATACCTTTGATGCAAGTCATTTTTGCACCCCATAATGTGGCAGTTGCTTTCGATTTAGTACAAGTTTTTCCAGGTGCGGGACCCGGCGGATAGGTAATGCTTTTATCAACTGGAGCGCTAACTCCTGTGTACGGTGGCTGAAGTTGCTCGACGGTAAACGGCGGTGGTGCGAATGTTGAGAGGTCGCTTGAAAGTGATTTTGAAACTTCATTAGACCAAGAAATTTGCCGCACTATAAATGAAGCGACCTTTGGATAAAAATCAGAAAGATTAATTCCAATTGCTTTCTTAAAAGCGGCATTTCTTGCCGGTGTGCAATTCGGATTACCTTCGCTTGCTCCGCGAGGGCATTGTGAACCAACACTGCTTGCAAAATTCTTAAATAAGTTATTCACGGCGTCAGATCCATAAGTACCGTACAAATACTGCATTGCAATAGCACCAAAGATGTAAGTTTCAGTGCCGACATCGCCAACTTTTCCAGTACTTGGATCGAGTGTAACTTCACTATCTTTGAACCATTTCACGAATTCTGCAGCACTCCAACTAAGCATTTCGGGATGATTAGAATTTCTAGCCACAGTCTGTATCAATCCAGCCCAATAACTCGCAAATGCCAAATTGCTATTGCGCGTACCGATGTTGCCCCCAATGTAATCTGCTTGACCTTCTACCATCCAACTGTAAAGGGGAGAGAAATCTTGTTTCATGATTTTGCGCTGAACAAGATGCGTGAATTCGTGACTGGTTAATGCGGTCCATTCATTTTTTCCGGGTTGCATGTCATTTGGGCCGTACATCATAAAGACGCCATCACCATTCTTGTCGTGCTCAGGTGCGCCTCCACCCATGAATAAGGGATCTTTCTTGGCTTGGTTAGCTTTGTTCTCAATCCAGTTTCCGTAATTACCTTGCTCTGTTAGCGTCGGTTCCATATTGTCAATAAAATATTGAAAATCGCTTGTAGGTGCCATATAGATATGAACTTTTTCCTCTATCGGGCGCACATTCGCAAAGTAATCTGAAGTAAATTGTGAATCAATCTTAATTTGGCGAGAGAGAGTTTCACTCAGGAGTGGATCGACATGGAAAACAAGATTAGAAGTCTTATTTGTCATTTTAGAAACTTGAGCTAGAAAATCTTGCCTAGCGGAAATCACAATCGAATCTCTTAACACCTCTTTATCAGCTGATGTGAGTGGCTCGGCATAACCTGGAGTTACAGAAATTGTGAGTGTAAGGAGAAGAATAGGGAAAAAATATCTTTTAGATCTTGGAGCGGTCAATCTCTTCATAACTGATTTAAGCCCCATTGATCTAATAAATCAAGACCTTTCGGTACGTACACCGGTTTTTTTCTGAACTTTATGTAACTCTGTATAAGAGGAAGTAGGGGCAATCAGCTAAATTAGGCTTGAAGTGAATTCTTCCGGCTTATAGGGCGACTCTTCTTCCAATTAGGTGGGCGCTGGGTAAATCTGCGCTCACCTTTTTACATTTTGCTTGTGCAAGTTCTTACATAACCTGTCGCAGATTTAGATGTTTTTATGGGGAATCGATGGGCAAATATGGGCAGTTTTATGGGCAGATTTCGATTACGAAGCTAAATACTTTCCTTAATTGCTTCTAATACTGATGCGTAAGGTCTAGCCTTCCAAGCAGATGCACGGTTTAACCGTTCTCACTTCGCAGAGTGTGGGCTTAGCCCCGAACCTCAATAGCTTGAGGCGAAATCTACGGAGAGGTAGATTCACTTGCGCAAACTTTCGATCCTTACTTGTCTCGTACTTCTTGCTTCACCATTGGCAGTAACTCAAGCCAACGCTGCCACACCTAAACTCGGCGGCACCTGTTCTAAAGTCGGCATCTTCGGCGATACTCCGAAAGTAAGGTTTATCTGCGTTAAGAGTGGGAAAAAACTCGTATGGCAGAAATGGAATAAGTCAGCTCCCACAAATAGTTCAGCGAATAAGGGCGACGCAACACCGACTCCAGCTCCAAGCGCAGCACCTACCAATGCCCAAATCGCCGGATCAAGTTGCACCACGGCGGGTGCGTGGAAAACTGTTGGCGATAAGCGATACTTCTGTGAGGGCACCAATCGCTTGGGTAATTTTCTATGGGATAAAGGAACTCCAACGAGTTTTAATGCGCCGATGCCAATCACGCTACCGGTTGGGCAATCAGGGACGATTACTTTTGCAAATGCGATGAGCCATATTTCAGAGATCTCGACGGTTTCCTGGCAAAGAATTCAGGACATCATTGAT
>JBAXFS010000011.1:0-32537 GCA_037139795.1 Actinomycetes bacterium | reverse complement strand
AGTGTCATGCCTTAGCAATCACTTCCCTCCAGATAAAAATCTCGTCATGCGAGAACTCCAAAAGTTGTCCGTGCCGGTTTCGAAGAGAGTTAGTGCTTTCTAGGACCCCAACGATGTCACGAAAGCCACCCTCCGGATCGTGGAGTCGAATAGTCAGGCGTTTGCCGATTAGTGCTTCAAATCGACCTTCGAGCTCATGAGCCATGGCACAACGATAAACCTTGCTCTAATATCGCGCGCAATAGGGCTATGTGATTACAATCAGCCCAGTCGATTGAAAATTTACCTGGAGGCGAACAAAAGTGACCTACATAATTGCAGAGCCATGTGTGGATGTTAAAGATAAATCCTGCATTGCCGAGTGCCCAGTTGACTGTATATATGAGGGTTCTCGAATGCTCTATATCCAACCTGATGAGTGCGTTGACTGCGGCGCCTGTGAGCCCGTGTGCCCCGTTGAAGCGATTTACTATGAGGACGATGTGCCAGCACAGTGGAGCGAGTTCAGCAAAGTAAATACCGAGTTTTTCATTGAAATTGGCTCTCCTGGAGGCGCCGCCAAGATGGGACCTATTAATACAGATCACGCGCAAGTAGTAGCTCTTCCTCCAAAGAGCGAGTAAAACTTTTTGCGCGCGCAACTCCCCGATTTTCCGTGGGATGCTCTGGCATCATTTGGCGACATAGCGCGTGCTCACCCTGATGGGATTATAGATTTATCAATCGGGACTCCAGTTGATTCAACGCCAGAGTTTATTCAAAGCGCTCTACGCGATGCTTCAGATTCTCCACGCTATCCACTAACTGCTGGAACTCCTGAACTTCGCGCCGCCATAAAAAAGTGGGCCATTGATCGACTTGGTGCAACTGGCGATTTTGACGTTTTGCCCTTGATTGGATCTAAAGAAATAGTTGCCTGGCTTCCAACAATTCTTGAATCACGTAAAGTTTTAATTCCAGAGATTGCATATCCGACTTATCATGTCGGTGCATTGCTTGCTAGTGCCGAATCAATCCCAGTTGATATCCATGCCGCTACATGGCCGAGTGCAGATTTAGCGTGGCTCAATACGCCTTCAAATCCAACGGGTAGAGTGCATAATGTTGAGGAAATTCAGGCCTGCATTAATTGGGCCCGAACGCACGATTCGATTCTTATATCCGACGAGTGCTACATCGATTTCGACCACACCGCGAAATCTTTTTCAGTTCTCTCTCAAACCGGCGGAGACAATAAAAATATTCTCGCAGTTCATTCGTTATCAAAGCGCTCCTCAATGGCTGGGTATCGTGCCGCTTTTATGGTTGGCGATTCAGCACTTATTTCGCGTATCCGCGAGATCCACAAGCACAGCGGGATGATGGTGCCCTTGCCTGTTCAAAAAGCGATGACGGCAGCACTTGGCGATGAGTTGCACGTTGCAGAACAGCGTTCACGATACAACGCAAGGCGCGAAGCGATGCGCCCAGCTTTAGAGGCCGTTGGTTTCACCATTGAGTTCAGCAACTCTGGCTTGTACTTATGGTGTTCAAGACAAGAGGATGCATGGAGCAGTGTTGAATGGTTAGCGCGACGTGGAATTTTGGCTACACCTGGCAGCTTCTACGGCGCAGCTGGTGCTCACCACATTCGAATCGCTTTAACTGCCACGGATGCGCAAATCAGCGCAGCGGTTTCACGTTTGAAGGCTTAAGAAATGGCCGTTGGGATTCTTCTCGTTGGCGGTTTTGGCACGCGTTTAATGCCTCTCACTAAGCACACACCGAAACCTATGTTAACCATTGCTGGTTTGCCAGTAACAGAACACCAATTAGCGATGGCACGCAATGCTGGAATCACAACTGTGGTGCTAGCTACTTCATATTTATCAGAACTCTTCACGCCATATTTTGGTGATGGATCTAAATGGGGCATGAAATTGATTTATGCCGTGGAAGAAAAACCTTTAGGTACGGGTGGAGCAATTGCTAACGCCGCACAATTGCTTGATACCCAAGAATCTATAGTAGTTTTCAATGGTGATGTTTTAAGCTCGCATAATTTGAAGGAACAGATTCGCCAACATGAGGCCAATCACGCTGATGTCACTCTACATTTAACGGCTGTTGAAGATGCCCGGGCATATGGCTGCGTTCCTACTGACTCAAATGGTCGTGTGACGGCATTTCTAGAAAAAATGGATAGCCCCGTCACTAATATGATTAATGCGGGTTGTTATGTATTTAACCCTGCAGTTATCAAAGCAATTTCGTTAAATACAGTTATAAGCATCGAGCGCGAAACTTTCCCCGAACTTATTTCGAAGGATGCAAAAGTATTTGGCTTTTTCGACAACGCTTATTGGTTGGATATTGGAACTCCTGATGCATTATTAAAAGGCTCACGTGATTTAGTACTAGGTGTAGCCGATGCATCAGCACTCTCGATGGCACATGTAGCACGCCATAATGGCGGTGCTTTAATTATGGAGGAGGCAGTTGTTGATTCCACTGCCATCATCTCTGGTGGATCGAGTATTGGGGGACAGGCAACTATCGGAGCTAGCGCAGAAATTTCTGGCTCAATTATCGATAAAGGAGCAACTGTTAATGCGGGAGCAATTGTGATCGATTCCTTTGTTGAGTCCGGTGCGATTGTCGAAAAAAATGCGCATATTACGCACGCCTTTGTCACAAAGGATGAGATTCTCTCAATTTAGGCCAACTTTTGCTTCAAAAAGGCGAATGAAGGCTCTCAAGCCACTTGACAATTGTGACTTACACGCGTGTAATTCACTCTTAAGTAAGTCTTTTCCAAGAGGGATCAGACTCAAAGCTATTAAGGAGAATCGGTATGCCGATCCGACCTGAAGCCGTAAGTTCCCCAATCCCCACATCAGGCCCAAAAATAACGCTGGCCAGCGGAGAGAATCTTGAACTATCGTGGCAAGAGCGATCACTGTGCGCTCAAACCGATCCAGAGGCCTTCTTCCCTGAAAAGGGGGGATCCACCCGCGAAGCTAAGCGCGTCTGTCTTTCATGTGATGTCCGTTCAGAGTGTTTGGAATACGCATTGGCACATGACGAGCGCTTTGGAATCTGGGGCGGTTTATCAGAGCGCGAGCGTCGTCGCTTAAAGCGTCGCTCTGCGTAAGTTCGCAGCCTTTCTAAGGTCTGAGCTATGGCTGCATCAGCGGCAATAGATCGTTATCGCGTTAGCGCGATTATTGTTACTCACGACGGTCAAACGTGGTTAGCCGAAACTGTTGCAGCACTTAACTCGCAGTCTCGGCCCGTGGACTTCATCGTTGCAGTCGATACTGATTCTAAAGATTCATCACGCGCCTTATTAAAATCTGCACGAATTCCAACTATCAATGCCGCGCGCGAGTGCGGCTTCGGTGAAGCAGTCTCTGTCGCAGTTGATTCATTGAAACCTGCACAAGCACATGAGTGGATCTGGTTAATCCACGATGATTGCGCGCCAGCTCCAACTGCGCTTGAATTTTTACTAGCTGCCATTGAGGATCGGCCACAAGTTGCAATGGTTGGTCCAAAACTTATTGGTTGGCATGATCACACACACTTGCTTGAAGCGGGAATAAGTATTGCTGGCAATGGTGCGCGATGGACCGGCTTAGAACCACTTGAATATGATCAAGGCCAACACGATGGAATCCATGACGTACTTGCAGTCAGCACTGCCGGTGCGTTAATCCGACGAGATATATTTGAAGAGCTTGGCGGCTTTGATAAAAATTTACCGCTTTTTCGAGATGACGTTGACTTTGGTTGGCGTGCACGAGTTGCGGGGCACTCCATTATCGCGGCGACCAATGCCGTTGTTTTTCACGCACAAGCATCGGCAAGTGAGAGACGTACAGTCGATGTTGAGGGCGCACTTCTTGGTCGCCCACTTTTGCTCGATCGTAGAAATGCTGCATATGTTCTCCTAGCCAACTCTTCATGGTGGTTAATCCCATGGCTGGCACTACGCCTCCTTGCTTCGGCTATGGTGCGCGCCGTTGGCTACTTGTTGGCAAAGCTTCCGGGTTATGCAAGTGATGAGATTCTTGCCATTGCAATTCTTATCATTAAGCCTGGCATCATTATTAAGGCACGTAGATCGCGTAAAGCCCATCGCTTTGTATCTTCAAGAATCGTTGCAGCATATATTCCTCCGCGCTGGTCACAGTGGCGCCTTGCAACATCGAATTTACTTAATTCTTTGCGCTCGCGACTAATGCCAGATCCGCCTAGCGTTTCGAACTCTATTCTCGATTCAGTTGAAGATGAAGATTTGCTTGTGCCAACTAAAGGCGCGCATTGGTTTAATGTATTTCGCAAACCTGAGGTAGCAGGCTTCTTGCTATTAGCGCTAATTACCTTTATCGCTTCACGTAATCGACTTGGCTCTCTCGTAGGTGGAGCGTTGCCACCTTCGCCGAGTGGTGCAAGAGATTTATGGCGGATGTATTTTCAGTCATGGCACCAAGTTGGAATGGGAAGTTCCTTTGCTTCCCCGCCTTGGATGGCAATTCTGGCAATTGGCGCCAGCCTATTTTTTGGCAAAGCCCAACTTTTACTGACGCTATTCTTCTTATGTGCACCAATTCTGATGATGTGGTCATCTCTACGCTTTTTTAGAAAACTCAGTAGCAACGCTTTTATAATTGTTCCATCGAGTTTTATTTATGCTATTTCACCCGTTGCAATTGCAGCAATCAACTCTGGACGAATTGCAACAGTAGCTGCGCTCATTATTATGCCTTTAATTCCGGTGTACTTACTTAACTGGAAAAAGATAGAATTACATTCTTGGCGTCAGATTTCTACTTTTTCACTCGCGCTTGGAGTACTTTATTCATTTGCGCTTACAATTTTCATAATCCTAATCGGGCTAGTTGCTATGAGCGCTTTTGGGGACTACCAAGATTTTGTACGCGATAAAAATACGTCACTCTTTCGCGATCGCATTTCTAAACGTTTAGTGCTGCTGATTGCACCTATTATTCTGACTGCGCCTTACTCTCTCGAGGCGATTCTTACACCCTCACGATTTTTAAGTGAGCCCGGACTACCGATAGCCGGTGGCAATGCCACCCTCGTATTATTCGGCAACCCAGGTGGTGTTGGCGCACTTCCGTGGTGGCTTATGAGTCCATTGCTTCCGATTCTTATCTTCGCGCTCTTTTCATCAAGCAAAGCGAGAATTTTTGCACTATACGGAACTGGCTTCTTATCTGCTTCCGTTCTCTTCTCATCCCTTTCTACATCTGCGCACGGTGAAAGCGCTCCCATCAAAGTCTGGGCAGGCACATTTTTAGTTGCTGCAACGATTGCAGCAATCGCTGCTGCCGTTGTCATACTCGATCGATTGCGATCTGTTTTAGTTTCAAGCAATATCCATTTCCGGCATATTTTTGCCGCGCTCTTATTACTTTTCACGGCTTTATATTCCTTGCTCACCCTTGGGTGGTCGATTTCCGTAGGCGCAACCTCACCAGTTCAGAGCAATTTGCCTACAGTTATGCCGGCATTCTTAAGTGTTGAGAAGGACACGAAGGTACTTGTGTTGCGCGAAGTTGGTGGGAACGGAACAAAGAATGTTCAGTACTACATTTCTCGCGGTAGGGATATCACTCTGGGCGAACCCGATGTTGCACCGAAACAGACTATGCAGATTGTGACAGCTACTCAAGGTCTTATTGACGGCTCTGGAATATCAAGTAGTAAAACTTTTGCAGATTTCGGGGTTAAGTACATTTTTGCGAAAGCACCCATCGATCTTAATATTATTCGAACGATCGATGGCCTTGGTGGATTCAGTCGTACGTCGGCAACAACTTCAGGAGTTGTCTGGCGAGTAACTGGGGTAACCGGGCGACTCATTTTTGTTGGCGCAGATGGGGTACGAAAAAATCTCAAAATTAGCGATCTAAGTTCTCAGACCAGCGTCACTGGTCCTGGAAAGATATTATTAACCGAGAATTTTGATCGTTCATGGCAAATCATAGAAAATGGCGTTCGCTTAGAGCGGCAAAAAAATGAACAGGGTCTGCCAATATTTATCGTGACACAGGCGGGTGATATTTCCATCCTCCATGATGGCACTACACGGCGAGCCTGGATCTCTTTTGAAACCATTGCCTGGGTCGTACTGATTATTTTTGCCGCCCCAGCTGGACGCAGAAAGCGTGAAATCTCCAATGAGGAGTTAGCATGAAACGCACAGCTGCAGCGCTCATCACACTGGCACTTTCATTTATGTGCGCATCGTTATTGAATCAAAGTACCAGCGGTTCGCTTTATTCAGAGAGTTATCCAGCTGTGGTTTGTCCGCCGACGCTGAGCGGACTTACGTCTCAAATTTCAACTCCCAAAACAACTTTCCAGTCACTTGCCAATCGCAGCGCTAAGACCAACGTTTTTAAGAGCTATCGCTACGTAATTAATAAAGATGCACTTATAGTCTCGGCAAACGGAGTAACGCCTATTATCTGGCAAACTCGTGCTGGTAAGTGGGCAGGTGGGACTATCTGTTCAGGACCGACGTCATCCCAGTGGTTTGTTGGTGGAAGCTCTGATGTCACCTCCAGAGGGCACCTCATAGTTACTAATAGTGGTCTGAGTGATGCCATCGTTGATGTTCAAGTATTTTCTGAAAAAGGTAAACAGAAATTAACCTCCCTAGCCATTAAAGCAAAGAGTAATTCTGCATTTGCTTTGGATGCGCTAGCCACAGGAAATAAGATTTTGACGGTGCACGTGATCCCACGTTCAGGGCGAATAAATGCATTTATGATCGATGAAAGAGGCACGGGTCTAACAAGCATGGGCGGGGATTTTGTAAATTCGGTTTCCGCACCCTCCACTACTTTAGTTATTCCTGCCGTTCCAAATCAAAAAGTAAATAAGAGTCAAAAGATTGCCACTCGTCACATTGTGCGCATTATGAATACATCGTCTATAAAGGCAAACTTTACGCTTGAACTTCAATCGACGGATGGAAACTTTATTCCAGTTGGATTTGATTCTCAGAATCTCGCGCCAGGGGTAGTAACTGAACTTGCGTTATCGCCGATCGTAGCTGCCAGCGCATTTGCCGTTCGAATTACTTCAGACGAACCAGTAGTTGCAGCAATTTCCTCAGTAGTGAGCACAAAAACCGGAAAAGACTTAGTGTGGAGTACCCCAACCCCTGCTCTGGCACCGATGACAATGGCCATCTCCGGCTTAACCCCTGCCATCGTCTTCACTTCACCGGCAATTTCAGTTCAAATCGAGGTCACATTCTTCAATAGTAAAAAGTCGCGAGTCATCGTAAAAGGCGTTGACGTGACCGCCTGGCACGTTCCAAATGGCGCGCGAACTATCAGGATTATTAAGTCCAGTATAGATACCTATGCGGGAGCTCTAACCAGCGATGGTAATGGCTACGGGTATATTCCAATTGCTCCCGGAAGTCTGCTCACGAGAGTTGAAGTACCCCGTTCAAACATCCGTGTTTTAAATCCATGACAATCCCAAAAAAACTAGCGGCTCCCCACTAAAGTTACTTATATGAGTTCACAGGCAAAGTTAGGACGCGGCTGTTCTCGCGTTGGTTGCCGATCTGCAGCGACGATGACTCTGACCTACATTTATGCCGAGTCAATGGCAGTAGTTGGTCCTCTTGCAACTTTTAATGAACCTCATGCCTATGATCTTTGTGCCGTACATGGTGAGCGTTTAAAAGTTCCGCATGGATGGAGCGTAATTAAACAAGAGCTTAGTGGCGAAGAGCATGGACCTTCCGATGATGACCTGATGGCAATAGCCGACGCAGTCCGCGAAGTGGCCATGCCAATTGTTAATTCAGATGAAAATACGAAGCGCGAGAGTTCACAAACACAGATTGGTCGCAGAGGCCACCTTCGCGCCGTTCCAAAATAAGACGGTCACTATGAAACAAATACCGGATGTATTTAAGGCCTACGATATTCGTGGCCTAGTTGAATCTGAAATAACGCCAGATTTTACTTTTGCAACGGGCTTAGCTTTTGCGCGATTCTTGCAGCAAGAACGCGAGCCCGCCACGGTTGTTATCGCCCAAGATATGCGCCCATCATCGCCAGCATTGGCCGATGCATTCTCTGCCGGGGTTACGTCTACGGGTCTTGATGTAATTCGAATCGGCTTAGCATCAACAGACATGATGTATTTCGCATCTGGAAAACTTGGATTACCGGGTGCAATGTTTACCGCAAGCCACAATCCAGCGGCCTACAATGGAATAAAACTATGTTTTAGCAGTGCCCGCCCAATAGGAAAAGAGTCTGGTCTGCAGAGAATTGAAAGTTTTGTCCGCCAAGGTTCACCAATTGAAATTCGATCAGTTGGCGTTGAAACAGAGCGCGACATGCTTGACGAATATGTAGACCACTTACTCTCTCTCGTAAACTTAGATTCAATCCGCCCGTTGACTATTGTTGTTGATGCGGGCAATGGAATGGCTGGCCATACGGCGCCAGCGATTTTTGCTCGACTTAACTGCACGCTGATTCCAATGTATTTTGAGTTAGATGGCAGTTTTCCCAACCACGAAGCTAATCCCATTGACCCGGCTAATCTTCGAGACTTACAAAAGGCGGTCAAGAAGCACAAAGCAGATTTAGGTTTAGCTTTTGATGGCGATGCCGACCGATGTTTTTTAGTTGATGAAAACGGGGCAGCAATTAATCCATCAGATTTAACGGCTTTGATTTCCCAACGCGAACTTATTAGACATCCGGGCGCAACGATAATTTATAATTTAATTTCATCCCGTTCAGTCCTTGAAGTTATTGAAGAAAATGGAGGAGTTGGCCTACGAAGTCGAGTTGGACACTCCTATATAAAGGCGATGATGGCCGAAAGCGGAGCCATTTTCGGGGGAGAACATTCGGGCCACTTTTACTTTAAAGAGTTCTGGCGTGCCGACTCCGGCGCCCTTGCCGCCCTTCACGCCATCGCCGCGTTAGGTGAGACTAAAAAATCGATCTCTAAAATCATGGCACCGTATCAACGCTACGTATCTAGCGGAGAGATAAATTCCACCGTCAAGGATGCCGAGTCGGCCTTAAACCATGTTGAAGAAAGTTTTGCCGGCAGAGCTGGAGTTGAAATTGATCACCTTGATGGCTTGAGCGTGATCGGCAATACATGGTGGTTCAACTTGAGGCCATCTAATACCGAGCCCTTGCTGCGCCTTAACGTTGAAGCTAAGACTGCCGCGGCGATGACCAAGCTACGTGATGAAGTTCTCTCGCTCATTCGTGGCTAGCCCTGCGCCTCTAGTACTCCCTTTAGCCCCCTTGCCTGTAACCTAAGGTCCTACAGACTCGTCCATAAAGGAGCTTTTCGTGAATTCACCAGTTACAGCAACTCTTCCACGCCATGACATCGCCGATGCATCTCTTGCATCCCAAGGTCGCAAGCGCATCGAGTGGGCAGAGCGCAACATGCCTGTTCTTGCTCAGATTCGCGAGCGATTTGAGAAGTCACAGCCATTTGCTGGCGTTCGAATTGCAGCGTGTATGCACGTTACAACCGAGACTGCAAACCTCATGCGAGTTTTGAAAGCCGGCGGAGCCGATATCGCTCTTTGCGCATCAAATCCATTATCAACTCAAGATGACACTGCAGCGGCCCTTGTCCACGAATATGGCATTAGCGTTTTTGCGCGCAACGCCATCGATCGCGATGGATACTACGTTCACATCAATGCAGCCCTGGATATCGCACCTCACCAAGTTTTCGACGATGGTTGCGACCTCGTCAATACCCTTCACACAACACGTAAAGAGTTAATTCCAAATATTGCTGGTGGTTGCGAAGAGACAACAACTGGAGTTATTCGTCTTAACCAGATGGCGAAAGATGGCGCACTTCAATTCCCAATGATTGCCGTCAATGACACCGATACAAAGCATATGTTTGATAATCGCTATGGCACCGGACAGTCAACACTTGATGCTGTATTTCGCTCAACTAACTTCCTACTTGCGGGACGAATCTTGGTTGTAGCTGGCTTTGGTTACTGCGGTAAGGGTGTAGCCGAGCGCGCTAAGGGAATGGGCGCTGATGTCGTAGTGACAGAGATCGATCCAACTAAGGCACTCGATGCAATGATGCAAGGATTTAGAGTTATGCCGATGATCGATGCGGCAAAGGTCGGAGATGTATTTATTACCGTTACTGGTAACCGCGATGTTTTGCGTGAAGAGCATTTCCAAGTGATGAAGGATGGCGCAATCATGGCCAACTCCGGACACTTCGATATTGAAATCGATGTCGCATGGCTAGAGCAAAACTCCACAGTTAAAAACGCCAAAATGCGTCACCAAACCGATGAGTACGTTTTAGCTGACGGACGCCGCCTACTGCTTCTTGCTGAGGGTCGCCTAGTTAACTTAGGTGCTGCAGAAGGCCACCCAGCATCGGTTATGGATATGTCATTCTCGGATCAAGCTCTGACCGCTGAGTACTTAGTTAAAGAGGCTAAGAACTTAAAGCCAGGCGTGCACGATGTTCCTACATATATTGATAAGGAAGTTGCAAGCCTCAAGCTCATCAGCATGGGAGGACGTATTGACGTTCTTACTCCTGCGCAAGATATGTACTTGAACTCTTGGGAGCACGGTAGCTAATGACTTTGGTTATGGTCGTCGATGACGACCAAGACCTTTCTGAAATGCTTGGGATTGTTTTAACCGGAGCAGGAATTGACGTTGATCTCGTAAGTCGAGGCGATGAAGTTCTAGATGTTTTTCGGAACAATCCACCGGATTTAGTTCTGCTCGATGTTATGTTGCCAGGCCTTGATGGAATTGAGGTCTGTAAATTAATCCGAGCCGAATCAATGGTTCCTATCATTATGCTCAGTGCAAAAGGTGATTCATATGATGTTGTTCGGGGCCTGGAAGCCGGAGCCGATGATTACATGGTCAAACCCTTCAAGCACCCATCCGAACTTGTTGCAAGAATTCGGACGAGATTAAGACGCACCAATACCGATATTTCAGGGTTACTAACAATAGGTGATTTAGCTATCGACGTTGCAGCTCACCAAGTACTTCGTGCTGGCAAGCAGATTACCCTTACGCGCCTTGAATTCGATTTGTTAGTGGCATTAGCAAAAGATCCAGGCAAAGTATTTTCAAGAGATGCGCTTTTGAGTGATGTGTGGGGATATCGACACTCCACCGATACCCGACTTGTTAATGTTCACGTTCAAAGACTTCGGGCCAAAATCGAACATGACGCCGAGCGACCAGAAATAGTGGTTACTGTGCGTGGTGTTGGCTATAAAGCTGGAGTTTTGGGCGGTTCATAGCAATGAGCCGATTCATATCTGTATTTCGAAAGTCCCTTGCGCTTAAGGTCATCGTTTCAACGGTGGCACTTTCTCTTGCAGTGATCTATGTCGCTGGTTCGGCACTTAATTCTCAATTGGCTAATGGAATTAAAAAGGTGAATCTTGACTCAGCGATTATTGAAGCCCGCTCGACAATATTTACTGCCCAATACCGTTTAATTTTGGCTCAAGGCGAAAAAGACACGGCCGTCAGAAAAGTCGTAAATGATGTAATTTCTTCGGCAACTTCACTAACGATTAATGAGAGCACCCGGGAAGTTATTTTTCTTAAAAGCCCCGGGAATACTAAGAAATTGAACTATGAAATAACATCGAACTTAGTGGATCCAAGCTCAATACCTGCCTCGCTAGGCAAAGCAGTAAGAAAGTCGAGCGATTTAGCGTGGCACTATGTAAGTATTAAATATGTTGGTGGTCAAAGGGTACCTGGATTAGCAATCGGTGAAAAAGTAGAAATTCCTAATGCAGGTAAATATGAAATGTATATGCTTTTTTCACTTGCAAATCAAAATGCGACACTAAATCTAATCCAAAGCTATCTTTTCCTCACCGGACTTTTTCTGATTCTGATGATTGGATTAATCACGTGGCTAGTGGTTCGACAGGTAGTGCGCCCAGTGCGTCAGGCCGCAAACATTGCATTGAAATTTACGGCTGGTGATTTCACTCAGCGCATGGACGTGCATTCGCAAGATGAAATTTCAACCCTTGGCCAGTCATTTAATGAGATGGCAGAGTCACTTGAAAAACAGATTGCACGACTGGAAAATCTCTCTCGAGTTCAGCAACGCTTTGTTTCTGACGTCTCTCATGAACTGCGCACCCCATTAACCACCTTGCGCATGGCATCTGAAGTCATCAACTCTGCCCGCGAGGGCTTTGATCCCGTTGTGGGCAGAAGCGCCGAACTTATGGTCGCTCAACTCGATCGTTTCGAGCGCTTGCTCGAAGATTTACTTGAAATTAGTCGCTTTGATGCCGAGGTTGCAGAGATTGAAGCGATTGACTTCGATTTCGTTGTTCTAGCAAAACGGTGTGCCGAGGATCTAAACCTTGTAGCCATGGAGCGATCTACCGAACTTCGCGTTTATTCCATTTCAGAGTCCATACAAATAAGGGCCGACATCCGCCGTGTTGAGCGCATATTAAGAAATCTATTTTCGAATGCCATAGACCATGCAGATGGAAAACCGATAGCAATTACAATTGTTGCCAGCAATGAAGATGTAGCAATCGGTGTTCGCGACTTTGGAGTGGGCATTGAAGAGTCGGCCTTAATTCGCGTCTTTGACCGATTTTGGCGAGCAGATCCGTCGCGTGCGCGTACTCGAGGCGGAACTGGCCTTGGGCTATCAATCGCACTTGAAGATGCACGGTTGCATAATGGCGAACTAGAGGCATGGGGACGACCTGGCAAAGGAGCACACTTTGTAGTGACTCTCCCACGACAAGCTGGCGAAGCAATTGCTGCACGATTGATTAAATTAGTGCCCGATGATTTTCATGATTGATTTCCACAACTGAATTGATTCGCAAAGCCTGCCAATTATCATCGGGAGATGGCGCTCTATGAAGAAGTAAGCCAACTCCTTTTCCCAACTCGTTGTTTCGGATGTAATGCAGTCGGCATATCTATATGCTCCACATGCCGCCAGGAATGGAGCCCTCACTATTATTTAAGCCATATTTCAAAACTGCGCATACATTCAGCTGTAATTTATTCAAAAACTGCAAGCCGAATCCTTTTAGCCGCTAAAGAACAGGGCTTAAAAGGCGCCGATATTTTGATTATCGATTCTTTAGTGCACGTATTATCACAAGGGCAATTTGACCGCCATAATATTCGGCTCGTTCCAATCCCATCTTCTAATGCCGCACTTCGTCGTCGGGGACGCAGTTTCATTGTAGAAATTACGGAAACAGTTGCAAAAATTATGGGGTTGCCACAATCTGACTGCCTTGAGGTGATAAGAAAAGTACGTGATCAGAGTGGTTTGCATGCCACAGCACGTTCGCACAATCTGCATGGTGCCTTTGGTCTCAAGAGGGGTGTATTTCCACGAGGAGATCTGATTGTTATCGACGATGTCGTCACAACTGGTGCGACCTTAGGCGAGGCCGCTAGGGTCCTTAAATCCCAGGGTTTTCACGTGATTGCCTCAGTTACCGCTTGTGTGGCCCAACCTCTACGATAGGAGGGTTGATTCAAGCGATGAAGTGCGAGAGGTCCGGCGATGCCAGCGTTTTTTGACAGACTTATGCGAGCCGGTGAAGGTCGCCTACTTCGCGAACTCGGCAAGGTTGTCGAAATCGTCAATGGACATGAGCCTCGGATAAGCGCACTTTCAGATATCGAACTGCGTGGGCAGACAACGCTTTTCCAGGAAAGGTATTCAAATGGCGAAACTCTCGATGAGTTAATGCCAGAGGCTTTCGCCGTTGTCCGTGAGGCGGCAAAGCGAACTTTAGGTCAGCGCCACTATGACGTTCAAATTATGGGTGGAGCTGCTCTGCACCGTGGCAATATCGCTGAAATGCGTACCGGTGAAGGAAAGACTTTAGTTTCTACGCTTCCCTCATATTTAAATGCTTTGGCTGGACGCGGCGTCCATGTTGTAACTACAAATGATTATTTAGCAGAGCGCGACAGTGAGTGGATGGGTCGTATCCACCGTTTCTTAGGTTTAAAAGTAGATGTAATTCTTGCCAATATGTCGCCCGCCGAACGTCGCGAAGCTTATTTAGCCGATATTACGTATGGAACTAATAATGAGTTTGGTTTCGATTATCTTCGCGACAACATGGCTTGGTCGCTCGAAGATTGTGTTCAACGAGATCACTTCTTTGCCGTTGTCGATGAAGTCGACTCAATTCTTATCGATGAAGCACGTACACCATTGATTATTAGTGGTCCTGCCGACAAGGCAACGAAATGGTATGTCGAATTTGCAAATCACGTCGGTAAGTTACAGCGTGACGTTCACTATGAAGTCGATGAGAAAAAGAAGACCGTCGCAATCTTAGAAGAGGGTGTCACAAAGGTTGAAGAGATGCTGCAAATTGGCAACCTTTACGAAGCGGCCAATACTCCAATGATTGGGTATCTCAATAATGCCGTCCGCGCAAAGGAGTTATTTAAGCGCGATAAAGATTATGTTGTAATGAATGGTGAGCTTCTCATTGTCGATGAGCACACTGGTCGTATGTTGGCTGGGCGCCGTTATAGCGAGGGACTACACCAAGCCCTTGAAGCTAAAGAGCGCATTGAAATTAAAGATGAAAACCAAACGCTTGCGACCATCACATTGCAGAACTATTTCCGCCTTTACTCCAAATTAGCGGGCATGACCGGTACGGCCATGACAGAGGCCTCTGAGTTTTATCAAATCTACAAACTCGGCGTGGTTCCTATTCCTACTAACCGCGAGATGGTCCGCATCGATCAACCTGACTTGGTCTACAAGTCAGAAGAAGGAAAATTTGCCGCAGTAACTGCCGACATTGCCGACAAGCATCGCAAAGGCCAGCCGGTTCTAGTTGGAACAGTGAGTGTTGAAAAATCTGAAGAGCTCTCTGGTTTCTTGCGCAAATCAGGCGTTCCGCATGAAGTTCTCAATGCTAAACACCACGAACGCGAAGCCGCGATCATTGCCCGTGCTGGAGTATTAGGCGCAGTGACGGTTGCAACTAACATGGCAGGTCGCGGTACTGACATCATGCTTGGTGGAAATCCAGAGTTCATGGCCGACTTCGAACTTCAACGCCGTGGAATTTCTCCAGTTGATAATGCCGAAGAGTACGAAGCGGCTTGGCCGGCTGAAATTGCTCGGCAGAAAGCTGCAGTTGTTAAGGGACACGAAGAGGTTATTGCTCTGGGCGGTCTTTATGTCTTAGGTACTGAACGACATGAGTCTCGACGAATTGATAATCAGTTGCGTGGTCGATCTGGTCGACAAGGCGATCCTGGTGAGTCACGTTTCTATCTTTCACTTCAAGATGAGCTTATGCGCCGATTTAATTCTGGCATGGTTGAACGTTTCTTGACGGCAGCCGGTATCCCCGAAGATGCGCCCATTGAATCCAAAATGGTCAGTAATGCAATTCGTTCAGCTCAAACTCAAGTTGAGGCACAAAACTTCGAAATGCGTAAGAATGTTTTGAAGTATGACGACGTCATGAATCGTCAACGCCAAGTAATTTATGGTGAACGCAGAATGGTTCTTGAGGGCGAAGATATTAAAGATCAGGTGGCCGAATTTGTTCGAGAAACTTTGAGCGCATATGTTCGAATTGCAACGTCAAATGGCTATGCCGAAGATTGGGATTTAGAGACTCTTTGGAACGCGCTTAAAACGATATACCCAATCTCATTCACCATCGACGAATTAGTATCAGCGGCTGGTTCACGCGGTGCCCTCGATGCCGATTACATCACTGCCCGTGTTATTGAGGATTGCGAAAAAGCCTATGCCGTCCGTGAAGAGAGCTTGACCTCTGAAGTAATGCGTGAGCTTGAGCGCAAGGTTTTATTATCGGTTCTAGATCGCAAGTGGCGCGAGCACCTTTATGAGATGGATTATTTACAAGAGGGCATTGGGCTACGTGCAATGGCTCAGCGCGATCCACTTGTTGAATACCAGCGCGAAGGTTACGAACTCTTTTCAGCAATGATGGATGCGATCAAAGAAGAGATCGCTGGTTTCCTATTTAATATTGAGATAACGGTCGAGAGCACAAGCCATGAAGTCACTGGTGCTGGACTCGAGGCCAAACCTCTGCCAACGGGCTTGCAGTACACGTCTCCTGATGAGTCAGGTGTTAAAACGACTGGTGAGGTTTCGCGAAATGCACCGTGCCCATGTGGTTCAGGTAAAAAGTACAAGCGTTGTCACGGCGCGGCTTAAAGCAACGTTAGAGCAGTACACAGCCAGCGACCATCGACACCTTCGAACCTAAAGACGAGGGCGCGAAGGCGATGACCAAATCGCACAGTGACTGTTGTTTCGCAGATTCCATCCAAAGGTTGGCTGACATGAAGTTTGCGAATTTTGCCAACCTCCTTTTCACTTCCTGATTTCTTAAGAAGCTCTTTAAAAATTCGATGGTGAAACTGCTTAATCAACTGGGTTGGTTGCCTTCGTCCGGCAAGAATCTCTAATACATTTCGGGCAAAGTTAGCGCACCACTCGTTGAGCTCTGGAAGCTCTTCGGCCGACGTGGGTTCTGGCGCGAAATCTGGATCAAACTCATCATCAAAGACAGTTGGTACTAGGTATAGCTTGCTCTTTTTTTCGGCGATAATTATTGGTCTTGGTCGAAATATTTCAAGGACTGGATGTAGCCAGTCCTCATTTTCGTCACTTGAAATCTGGGAAATTGAAATTGAATTAAATAGTGGGAACTCATCGTAGGTTAGGTTTGTAGTCATAGAACTATATTTATGGACCGATGAAGAGAACACCTCAACCAAGAAGGTGGTTCGGGCTCATACGAATTGATGAGTGTGGACAAAGCTCAATCGATTCCGCTCTAATCACATTGAGTTAGCGCCATGGCATACAAAAAAGCTCTATCGCACTCACGAACACCCCTAGCTATTACTTTAATCGTTGCATCATTTATCTCTGCTTTCTTACTCGCAACTTTTTCACATCGCGGTAGTGATTTCTGGGTCGCAACTATCGATATGGCCCCAGGCCACCAAATCGCAACTGGCGATGTTCAACTCCACCACTTCGATTTGGATTCAAGTGCGTCCCTCTATGTTGCTGCCACAGATGATCCCCTTGGATTAACGGTGATAACTAAGATGGTTCCGGGACAGATAATCACTAATCAGAGCGTGAATTCAAGTAGCAGTACTTTGACATCGAGCGCGGTTCCAGTCAGTATCCGTTCGGTTGATCTCGCCGCGGGCCTACAAATCGGTGATGGAGTTGATATCTATTGGGTCGTTGACAGTCAAAATGGAGAGGCACCAACTACCCCAGTATTAATTCTTGGGGGAGTAACACTTGTGAGTTTTGACCAAAAAAGTAAGAACTTTGGAACTGACGCCGCTATTACTGTTGCAGTAGAAAAGACGCAAGTATTACGACTGCTAACTGCCACAACTCACGGCCGATTGGTTTTGGTCCGCTCTCATGTCTGACCTCGAGCTACCCACCGTTATAACTGCCATTGCAAACGCCGAAACCGAGAGTTTTATTGCGGGCACTCTCTTTGCGCAAGGTTGGAGCGTTGTTTTTCGAGCTATTGATTTAGAGTGCCTTGAGAGCTACGTAAAGGCCAACCCTGAGATTGCTCGTGGAGCCATTCTGATATTTGCACCAGATTTACCGGGGATAACTAAAGAACATGTACTTGAATTAACGCTCCGAGTGAAGCAGCTTGTTGGATTTTCCGATGGGGCAGCACGTGAGAGTGAGCTAGGTGAACTACATCCGGTACCAGCGAGTGCGACCGATCTCATTAGCCTGGTTCGTGGTTTTGTACGAGCCCCCATGGTGCGCCAAAGTGCTCAAACCCCACGACAGACACGGCGTGCGCGCGTTCTGGCAATCGGTTCGGCGGGGAGCAACACGGGATGTACGACTCTTGCAATAAACATCGCTATGGAGTTGAGCGTTCTTGAAAAATCGACGCTGCTCATTGATGCAAACTTTCGAGCTCCTTCAATTGCAGCCCTTCTATCTATCCGCAATGTGAATAGTGAGACCGGATGGCGCACGATTGCGCCTTCACTTTCAATTACAGAGATTATTCAAGAGCAGGCGATGTCGGTCGATTCATTGATGGAGCAGGCAAGTAAATCCTTCGATTGCATTATTATCGATTTAGGTTCAATATCTGGATTATCAAATCGATTAACCGATCGGCGTTGGACATCAACGATGACAACATGGTGTTGCGACCACGGAGATGAACTAATGGTTGTTGCACGCCCAGATCTGCTCGGCATGCATCGCCTGGAACAGGTAAGTCAATTGATCGAAAAGACTTCAATCCGGAGTGCTTTGAGTTTTACTTTGAATATGCGCTCTCAAGGTCGCAAAGGTGGGGAAGAAGAGGCAAAATTTTTAGCTATAACAACGCCACTTCGACCTTTGAGTGTGCGTGTTATTGCACGTGATTTGCGAGCAGTAAGCACAGCCGAGCACGAAAAATCCACGCTAATAGAGGTCAATGAGCGCTCTGGCCTGCGCAAAGCGATAGCAAAGATTGCCAGCGAGATTGAGCGCTGACTTCTAATACTATTGGAGCATGCGCGCTTATCTCCCCATTAGTCATGCTGACTTATCGAGCTTCCTAACTAGCCAGAGCCTTCAAGCAAAAGAGGTTTTTGCAGCGACTGATTTCTACATCAATGAGAATCTAGATTGCGATGAGGAAGAGATTGAATACCTACTATCCGTTAGTGCCGGTGAAAAAGCCCTAGAACTTCGGAGTTCAATGACGGCCCCCGGTTTGGTTTTAGCAATCGAACTCGAGGATTCACAGTGCGGCCACAGTGTCGAGAACGTGCTAAACCTCATTGCACCTTTAACATGGAGCCAAGTTCAGTGTGCTCTGTTGATCTATCCTGATGATGACGAGTTAGTGTGGTTTGCGACGCAAGAGATTGCCCCAGAGTTAGTAAATTGGATTTAGCGTGCCACAATTTGAAACGCTGATTCATGGTCGAAGTTCGGTAACACTCGACCAAGCTCATCGATTGCGCGAACTAGTCGCCGACTGGCAGTTACTCGCAGATCTTTCATTTGCCGATTTGATTCTTTGGGTGCCGATTAGAAAAGATGTGAAGTTGTGGCCCACTGGCCATGTTGCAGTTGCACATATTCGTCCAACAACTGCAGCAACTGTTTTCTCCGATGATGTTATTGGTAACGAAATTATGTGGGGCAGTAGAAACCGAATCGATGAAGCGCTCTCCAGTGGTGAGATTGTGCGCGATGGCGAGCCCGAAATGATTGGTGAATTAATGATTAAGGAGGAGACGATTCCAGTCTCTCTCGATGGAACGGTCTTCGCTGTAATTTCTCGCCATCGCAACTCCGAGTTAATGCGCTCACCTGGTGCCCTTGAGCTTAACTATCGTCAAATTGCGCACGCGTTTTACCGAATGGTCGCGGAGGGTTCCTTTCCATATAAAAATGCGGGTTCACTTTTTGAACCAGTTCCGCGTGTAGGAGATGGATTAATTCGCTTGGATGTGAATGGGGTTATCTCCTTTGCAAGTCCAAATGCTCGGTCGGCTTTTAGTCGGATGGGCTGGAAGAGTGAGATTGAGAATCACAAGCTAGGCGATATTGCAGAAGCTGTTATTAAAAACTCCCCGGATGCCCATGAAGAGGGTATTAAAACGAGATTGAATGGAAAAGTTCTGCGCCGGGTTGAAATTGATAATCAAGGTGCAACTATCGACCTGTTGGTACTCCCAATTCTTGCCGGTTTAGATCGCATTGGTGCAATTGTCTTGTTGCAAAATGTGACGGAACTGCGCCGCCGAGATCGTGAGCTGGTAACAAAAGATGCAACAATTCGCGAAATTCACCACCGTGTGAAGAATAATTTACAGACTGTCTCTGCATTATTGCGTTTACAAGCGAGGCGGATTGAAGATCCTGGCGCAGCTTCTGCGCTCAATGAGGCGGTACGCAGAATTGCATCTATCGCGCTAGTTCACGAGACTTTATCTAGCACGAGTGATACTGATGTAACTTTCGATAACGTATTATCCTCTTTGATTACCCACGCTTTAGAACTCAGTCCGCGAATGGGCGAGTTGAAAATAGAGCGAAAGGGCGAACTCGGCTCGCTTGAATCTCGACTCGCTACACCGCTCTCGCTCGTAGTCACTGAGTTAATTCACAATGCCCTTGAGCACGGACTAGCTGAAGAAGGATCAACGCTTTCAATTGAACTTGCGCGCTATAGCAACGAGTGCGTCGTGACAATTACCGATGATGGCGTGGGTCTACCCACCGAATTTGATTTAGCGACGTCATCTAATTTGGGGTTACAGATTGTTCGTACTTTGACCGAGAATGAATTAAAGGGTGTATTAAAATTAACCTCTAACGATTTGGGAACTACGGCCTCTTTGCGCTTTCCGCTCTAAAACCTATGGCGTTAAGTTAGAAAGAGCTTTGCTGTTCCTGAAGTCGGGCACGGTTGCGTGCAGCACGGCGCTTAAGGGCGCGGCGCTCGTCTTCAGATAGCCCGCCCCATACTCCGGCATCCTGTCCGCTCTCAAGCGCCCAGGCAAGACATGGCTCTTTGACTATGCAACGATTACAGACTTTTTTTGCCTCTTCGATTTGAGAAATTGCGGGGCCAGTATTTCCAACTGGGAAGAACAGCTCTGGATCTTCATCCCGGCAGGCCGATTGATGTCGCCAATCCATGTGCGTGCCTCCTTTAGCCCCATTTCGGCGAGGCCCAATAAATCGAAAACTTCGTTGGTGATACGCGCACGGATGGCGCGCAAGAGGGCAATTCTCTCGCCTTATTGGGATATAAACAAGGTTGAAAGCCTAGGGATTTCACCTAATAGAGGTGATTTATATCGCGCGTGCCCCCGACAGGATTCGAACCTGTGCACCCGCCTCCGGAGGGCGGTGCTCTATCCCCTGAGCTACGGGGGCTCATAAGGTGATGCGGGTGCAAGGTTATCAGCGCGTGCGAATTAACCGTGCACCTGAAAGAATTGAGCTATGAGTTCAATCGCCTACTTTGCAACTGGCTGTTTCTGGGGAGCCGAACGTCGTTTTTGGTCGATGCAAGGCGTTGTTGAAACGTCAGTGGGATATATGGGTGGGTCCGACCCGCAACCAACCTATGAAAGCGTGTGCACTGGACGAACTGGTCATGCCGAAATGGTCAAAGTTACATTTGATGAGTCGAAAATTTCCTATCAACGTTTACTAGAAGAGTTCTGGGTTATGCATGATCCAACATCTTTAAATAGACAGGGTGGAGATATTGGAACTCAGTATCGTAGCTCCATCTATACGACTACTCCTGCTCAATATGTCACGGCAGTTGCATCTCGCAATATCTACCAAGGCGTTCTGACTGCACAGGGTTTCGATGACATTGCAACCGAGATTATTAGTGCAGATGGCGTTGTTTACCATCTTGCCGAGGAGTACCACCAAAAATATTTAGCTAAGAATCCAAATGGTTATGACTGCCACTCCACAACGGGCATTGAATACCCAAGTGCTGGAGTATCGGTATGAGTGAAAAGAACTACCCGGTTCAAATTAATGAGGCAGAGCTTGCCGCAAAATTAGATCCCCTGTCATACGATGTTTTGCGACATGCTGCCACAGAACGCCCCTTCACTGGCGAATATACCGATACCGACAAAATCGGAATCTATAAATGCAAAGCATGCAGTGCCGTTCTTTTCAAAAGTGAGACTAAGTTTCACTCTGGTTGTGGGTGGCCATCTTTCTATGCTCCTACTGCCGACGATGCCGTAGAACTCATTGAAGACAAATCACTTTTTCCACGAGTTCGCACTGAAGTTCGTTGCTCTGCTTGTGGGTCTCACCTGGGCCATGTATTTAAAGGCGAGGGCTATGACGTTCCAACGGATGAGCGCTGGTGCATAAATTCAGTTGCGCTCATTCTTGAGGATATTTAGTAATCCAAGCCACGTGATTCATGTACGGCTTGATAGCAATACCACGCTACAACACTGCGATAAGGATGAAGCTTTTCGCCCTTTAAATCCAAAGCCTTAGCCCCAATTTCCTCGCTATTTTTATGAATAATATCCCAGCCCCGCCGTACTGCTAGGTCGCCAGTTGGCCAAACATTTAGTCGGCCCAATTGAAACATCATAAACATCTCTACCGTCCACCGGCCGATTCCCCATAACGAGGTAAGCGCTTCAAAAATCTCGTGGTCATCATGGATTTCGTCGATGCGATCAACTGGAATAGTCTTATCTAGGACGGCCAACGACAATCCTTTTAAAGTGCGTGATTTAGCCCCCGAAACTCCTATTTCACGCAACTTCACATCATCTAAAGCAGCTAACTTCTTTGCAGTGACTTGACCCTTGCAAGCCAGAACCAATCGGCCATGGATAGTGTCGGCAGCTTTAGTCGCGAGTTGCTGTGAGATTACCGAACTAACTAGTGATTCAAAATTCGTCTCCGTGGGTAATTTTCTGCCTATTGTGCATAGTGGTCTACGCGCGATAAGTGGAGCAAATTTTTTATCTAACTCACCGACCTCTGTGACGATTCGCCGCATTTTTTGGGCGGAGTGGAGCGCCATTAATTACAATGAAAAAACTGGATATTCATCAGTCACGAGAAGAAAGGCATAGCCTGCAACTCGATTCCAGTAAGCGATAGTTCCAACGACACCTTCGGCACATGCTTCTGGATAGTTACCGGTAAAAATAACGTTAAACCACGCAAATATCGTTAAGAAGGCGGCATAAATTATGTATACAACACCCACGAAATACAGAGGAATGGCTAACAACCATTTCACTAGAGGTAACCAGCGGTTAAGCGCCTTAGCGTCAACTGGCGGAAAAGTAACGCTAACAATGTCATTTTCTTCAATGGAGGGATATTCATCGGTAAGGAGCAAAAGATATGCATCAACGCGTGTTTGCAAGGAAAGGAGAGCTTCGTTAAATGCTAATAAGTAACTTGGATAAATTTGACGGAAAATAATTGCGAGGGCAACTGGAAGAACTAAAAATCCGATTGCAAAGTAGCCCGAGTTATTTGTACTAAAATCTGGAGGCGTAAAGGATGTAAGAAATATAGCCATAGGCACAACGAGGATGATTCGAAATAGGGCGCTCACTCGATCTCGTTCGGTGAGTGAGACATCAATCTGGGTCTGGATTTGCTGGTTCATGAGGCTAAATCTACTCTTTAGCTAAAAAACCCATTGCTTTTTGCGGGGGTTATGCCCTACTTTTACACTTCTTGCAGAGGTTTTGCAGGTTTTTTGCAGAATCTACAGATAAAGGGGCGGCCGATGGCTGGCATCAAAGAGGTCGCCGACGAGGCTGGGGTCTCGACTGCAACGGTTTCACGCGCCCTTCGCGGGCTACAACATGTCA
Source organism: Actinomycetes bacterium (assembly GCA_037139795.1). Classification (GTDB taxonomy): domain Bacteria; phylum Actinomycetota; class Actinomycetes; order Nanopelagicales; family Nanopelagicaceae; genus Planktophila. The sequence continues at coordinate 9,057 of JBAXFS010000011.1, read as the reverse complement.
ATGAGGCAACGCGGACAAAGATTTTGGCTGCAGCCAAGAAGCTTGATTACCCATTAACGCGAGCAGATACACCCAATGGTCGAACAAATAGCGTTGGCGTAGTTGCCCCATATATTTCACGTTGGTATTTCTCGCAGGTTATTAGCGGTGCAGAACAAGCTCTTCGGGAGGCTGGGTTAGATTTATTAATTTATAACTTCAGTGCAATGAAGGGCCGCGAGAGGTTGTTTCAACATCAACTTCTTAAAGGTCGAGTCGATGCCCTCATTGTGATCTCACTGCCTCCGACCGTCGAAGAGTTCGACTCTATTCTAGGGCTAGGTATTCCAATTGCTTTGGTGGGAATGGCTCATCCGGAATGTGCAAGCATAAAAATCGATGATGTTGCCGCGGCTCGCACAGCAACTCAGCACCTAGTTAATCAGGGGCATAAAAAAATTGGGTTAATGTCGGGTCGGCCTGATGATCCATTTAATTTTAGTGTTCCGCAGGATCGTCGAAAAGGTTTCCTGCAGGTATTAGCGGAAAATCATTTGGAGTGGCTACCTTCGCGTGAAGTGCATGGCGATTTCACAATGCATACGGCCGCGCGCGCAATGGATGATTTATTGGCGCGACCCAACAGACCAACGGCAATCTTCTGCGAATCAGATGAAATGGCGATGGGTGCATTGCAGGCGCTTCGCCGTCACGGACTGAAGTCACCCGATGATATTTCAATTATTGGAATTGACGGGCACGAGATGGCTGAGTTCTCAGAACTAACAACTATCGAACAGCCCGTTACCTTGATGGGCGAAATGGCTGCCTGGTCAATTATGGAGCGACTGCGCAAACCAAATGTGCCAGTTCCATCCATTGTTTTGCCCACAACGCTCGTTGTTCGAAATACCACGCGGCGATTGCTCCCGGAAGAGGCTTAAAAGTTATAAGTGTCTTTATTGTGGCGCGCAAGGTAGCCTTCGAAGGTGACTGACATCAACGTACGAGCTCTCTCCCTCGCCGAACTCACAACACATCACTCGGAAAAGTGGAGCGGTTTCGATCCAGATGTTCTTCCTCTGCCTGTAGCTGAGATGGATTTCCCGGTTGCTGAGCCAATCCGAAAAGTATTACTCGAAATGGTTAATAGTTCCGATCTAGGTTACTTGGGTTTAATCCCAGAGCTCGGTGCTGGCTTCGCGAAGTTTGCGAGCGAGCGATGGAGTTGGAACGTTGATACCTCGCAAGTTCGAATTGCCGCCGATGTTGGGGTTGGAGTCGTTGAAGCTTTGCGCGTATTCACGCAACCTGGAGATAGCGTTTTAGTTAACTCACCCATTTATCAGAACTTCTACAACTGGATAGATGAGACTCGTCTAACGATGATTGATATTCCATTTACACGCACCGGATTAGAGACAGAGGAGTCCAATCCTTGGATTTTAGATTTTGATGAAGTTGAAAAAATTTATGCCTCCGGATTAAAAGTGCACCTGCTGTGCTCTCCGCATAATCCGCTGGGTCGTATCTACTCTAAAAATGAGCTCATTCGAATTGCAGATATGGCCAAGAAATATGGTGTTTTGGTAATCAGCGATGAGATTCATTCGCCTTTGACTTACACCCCTCACGAGTTCACGCCATTCTTGAGCGTGAGTGATGCGGCCAGAGAGGTTGGTGTCGCTGTCACTTCAGCCACTAAAGCATGGAATCTCGCTGGATTAAAGTGCGCGATTATCGTCTCCCAGAATGATGCAATTCATAAAAAATTAGATGAAATGCCTAAGGCTGTACATTTTCGTGCATCAATTTTAGGCGCTTATGCATCAGCAGCTGCCTTTGCTGATAGTGGACCATGGCTTGATGCGGTAATAAAAAATCTCGATGAGAATCGATTCCTGCTCCGCGATTTATTGAAAGCACAATTACCAACGGTGAGGTACAACATTCCGCACAATGGCTACCTTGCATGGCTGGACATGAGCTCTTTGAATCTAGGCGAAAACCCAGCCGAAGCGCTTCTTGAAAAGGGGAGAGTCGCACTCAACCCAGGTTCGTTATATGGCCAACAATGCACGCAATATGTGCGATTAAACTTTGCAACTAGTCCAGAGATAATTACTGAGGCAATGAAACGGATCGTTTCCACGCTTAAATGAAAGACGAACCGTGTGATGTAATCATTATTGGCGGTGGCCACAACGGCTTAGTGGCTGCGGCATATCTGGCACGGGCAGGCAAGAAGGTCCGCGTCGTGGAGGCCAACGAAGAGGTCGGTGGAGCAACGACAAGTGTTCGCGCTTTCCCCGGCTTTGATGCCCGAATTTCGCGTTATTCATACCTTGTTTCACTTTTACCAGATTCAATCGTTGCTGACTTAGGCCTTAACTTCGAATGCATTTCCCGCACAGTTTCTAGCTATACACCGTATATGCGGGATGGAAAAAATGCTGGCTTGCTCGTATCCAGACAATGGGATGTGGCTACAGAGGAATCATTTAATCTTCTAGATTCAACTGGTCACGAGGCAGCGGCTTGGCAAGAGTTTTATTCACAAATCGCAGAGTTTGCACAGCGAATCGCCCCCACATTTCTAAAACCCCTCATGTCTCGAAGTGAACTTCGGGATTTAATTGCTTTACCAGCGGTTTGGGATTACTTAATTGAACGGCCAATCGGCGAAGTTATATCTGCGCGATTCAAGGATGATCTAGTTCGTGGTGTCGTATTGACCGATGCGCTAATTGGAACTTTTTCATCTGCCTTTGATTTACAGTCAAATATTTGTTTTCTTTATCACTTAATTGGAAATGGTACCGGTGAGTGGAAAGTTCCAAAGGGTGGAATGGGTGCACTCGTTGCCGAACTAGAGCGCGTAGCACTCGAGGCAGGGGTAGAAATAGTAGTGAATGAACGCGTAATGAATGTCGCCAGCGATGAAGACGGCGTCACCGTAACAACTGCAAGCGGTCAAAAAATGCGTTCACTCTATTTGTTATCAAATGCCGCGCCTCAAGTACTGGCACAATTACGTGGTACCCCAGCACCTAGTAGTCGTGATGGATCACAAATGAAGATTAATATTTTGCTAAAGCGTCTGCCGCAACTCAAATCCGGAATTGATCCTCATTTAGCTTTTGCCGGGACTTTTCATGCAAATGAGGCTTTTTCGCAGTTCGAAGGGATTTTCGATGAGGCAAAAGCAGGTTTCATGCCGGGAGTTATGCCGATCGAAATGTATTGCCATACGCTGACCGACTCTTCAATTCTTAGCCCAGAGTTAGCAGAGATGGGCTATCAAACTTTGACGCTATTTGGTTTGCACACACCCGCAGCTCTCTTTGATGACAATAATGATCTGGCCCGTGAGCTGGCATTGAAATCTGCTTTGGCCTCGCTCAATCAACACTTGGCTGAGCCAATCGAGGATTTAATCGTTGGAATTGAGGTTAAGACGCCTTTGGATATTGAAAAAGAGATCGGCCTACCTCGTGGAAATATTTTTCATCGAGATTTACACTTCCCATTTCGCGAAGATGGAACAACACCAAGTTGGGGTGTTGAGACCGAAGATCCGAGGATTTTTATCTGCGGCGCGGGAGCAATCCGTGGCGGTGGAGTAAGCGGCGTTCCAGGACATAATGCCGCCATGGCCGTGTTGGCTAAGTATTAGACTAATCGCATGAAACAACATCCTGAGACAACTGCCATAACTGCAGGACGACCAGATGTAGCTCCCGATGCTGCACTCAATCCGCCAGTAGTTTTAACTGCAACTTTTCATGCAGGCGGTGAGATTGGTTATGGTCGTTACGGTAACCAAACATGGAGCGCTTTAGAAGAAGCAATTGGTGCACTTGAAGGCGGACCAACTTTAATTTTTTCTTCAGGTATGGCGGCAATTAGCGCAGTCTTTTCAATTTTGCCGGTAGGTGCACCTATCGTTGCATCTAATCAGGGGTATAGCGGTGTGATGACCCTGCTTAACTCATTTCATGAAAGTGGTCGATTGGAAGTTCGATTCGTCGATATTGTAAATACTCAATCAGTCATCGATGCCATGAAAGGTGCTGCACTAGTGTGGCTTGAATCCCCTACTAATCCGGGCTTAGATATTGCCGACCTCGTCACCCTGATTGCTGCAGCTAAGAAGCTGGGAATTGGGGTCGGGGTAGACAACACTTTTGCAACACCACTGGTACAAACTCCGCTAGCTATGGGCGCAGATATCGTGATGCACTCCGTCACAAAGTTCTTATCCGGCCATAGCGATGTTCTCATGGGATCACTTTCTACAAATGATTCAGCCCTGTTTAATCGACTCAAAGATTCGCGCAGCTTTAATGGCTCGATTCCAGGTCCTTTTGAAACGTGGCTAGCTCTTCGAGGGCTTCGCACCTTCCCACTGCGCTTTAATAAATCACAGGAAAACGCGAAAGCACTTGTTGAAAAACTTGGTGTGCATCCAAAGATTTCGCGCGTTCGATACCCAGGATTTGGAGCAATAATCTCCTTCGAGGTAGATGGCACTGGTGAGCAGGCACAAAAAGTATGTGAATCATCGAGGTTGATTACCCATGCAACGAGCTTAGGAGGCGTCGAATCGCTATGGGAACGGCGCCGACGCTGGCCTATGGAGAGTCTGTCGGTTCCTGAACAACTCATCCGATTATCAGTCGGATGTGAGCACATAGATGATATTTGGGACGACATCGATCGCGCTTTGGCGGCTATCTAGAGAAATTCTCAACAATAGCGAGTATTTTTAGTACATGATTAAAGCGATTCGCAGATTATTTGCAGCAATAACTGTTGCACTTTTAGCCTTTCGCGCCGTCGGTTCATTTCTATCGTGGATAGAGCATCAGGAGGATTCAACTGCCGATGCATGGATTGATGAAGACGAATTCGAAGATGTCTAATGCAACATACATTCCGGGATCATGCAACATCGGTAGCAATGAAATTCGCCGCAGGCAGATTGTCGGACTAGCTGGTTTATTTTTTTCACTGAGCTCATTAATTGGTTTAGTTTCATTTCACGCCGCTCGTGGTGCACGGCTAGGAATTTTTCTTCCATTGATGGTTGCATCCATTGGCTTTGTTCAAAGCCGGAGCAAGTTTTGCTTAGCCTATGGTTTTGCCGGGAGTTTCAATGTTGGCAAATTGGGAAGTATCTCTCGTGTGAGTGACCCCTCAGACAGAATTGCCGATAGGGCAACGGCGCTCAAAATTCTGGGGAAATCTTTTCTTTTAGCATTTATAGCAACGGCGGTGGTATTCGTACTACCCTTATAGGCATGAAGATTCATATTCATACCCGTAATGCAGATTTAGCAGAAGACTTTAGGACAATCGTCGAAGAAAAACTTAATTCAATGGAACGTTTCAGTGTAACTATTGATCGCGTTGAAGTTGAGATTCTTCATGAAGCCAACCCTCGCCAAGGGAAAAATTCACACCGTGTTATTTTGACATCACATGGTGCTGGGCCACTTCTTAAATCAGAGGCCGCTGAATTCAATGATCTTGCCGCCTTTGATACGGCAGTTAAAGCTTTTGCATTACAGGTACGAAAAATCCATGAGAGAACAAAGGATTACGATCGGGATACGCTTCGAAAACGTAAAAATATAGTTTAAATTATCGCACTGCCATCTTTCCGAGTAGCGGTAAGACTGGCAACTGCCGTGATTAGTAGACTTGCCACAATTACTCCCAGACTAAACTCTAAACTTACTTCTGGGATATGAATTCCTGCAATCTCATCAATTCCCACTCCATGGAAAGCTTCCATGATCATCTTTACTCCGATGAAGGCCAAAATAAATGAAAGACCTTTGGACAAAAATATTAAACGGGAGAGAAGACCTTCAAGCAAGAAGTACAACTGGCGCAACCCCATTAAGGCAAAGATATTGGCCGTTGTGACGATATATGGGTCTTTGGTTAAGCCAAAGATGGCTGGGATTGAATCTAAAGAGAAGACAAGATTTGTAAGGCCAAGGGCGATAAGGGCAATCGAAAAAACACTCATGCCTCGCGCCTTAAGAGCAGTAACGGTACGACCGTCTTTGTACTCCTCATCTTCTTTTTCTCGAGCCAAGGTGTAAGCGGTATAGACCAGAAATGCACCAAAGAGAAAGAAGATACTTGAAAAACGAGAGATTAAGGTGGCGCCGAGGGGAATCAAAACTCCTCGAATAGCGATGGTGAGCATGATTCCTAACAACAGAACAAGTTGTTGCCTCTCCTTTTGAACCTTTAGCTGAGTAAGAAGAATGACAAACACAAAAATATTATCGACTGAGAGTGCATACTCAGTTAACCAACCAGCAAAAAACTCTTTCTGCCCGGCAGCACTCGTCCAGTGCGGCATGAACACGCCAAAGGCGACTGCGGTTCCAATATAAAATACGGTCCAAATTGCAGCCTCACGCATTGAGGTCTCTTTATTGCGTCGAAGGATTGCAATTGCCAGGTCAAGGATTATGACGGCAGCTAAAACACCAACGGTTATTAGCCATGTAGTCATAGATTCCATGGCGCTATTGTGTCAGTTAGTTAAGGCTCCAGATACTTGAATGGGCTGGAATCAGAATTTTCCCGTTAGTGGAATCAAGAGAACCGGAACTGAGCATGATTACCCGGCCTTCAATGCGCACTTCTTGCGGCTTCTCTGACAAGTTCATTGCAACGGTCACATCTCCACGCTTGAAAACTAAGAGATCTGAACTCCTCTTTCCGTGCAAGGGTGATTCTATCCAGTGGACCTCACCTGCATTAATTAAGTGTTCGGCACGAAGGGCTAAAGTTTCGCGATAAAAATTGAGTGAACTCTGTGGGTCAGCCTGCTCACTCTCCACAGTTAATTTTTGCCACGTTTGATTAATTGGAAGCCAAGGTTTTCCAGTTGTAAAGCCAAAGGGAGTTGTATCTCCGCTCCAAGGTAGCGGCACCCGTGCGCCGTCTCGTCCCTTGGTCTCGCCCTGAGTTCTAATGAACATAGGATCTTGGCGGTCAGAATCTTGGAGTTCGCCATCTGGCAGACCTAACTCTTGTCCAGCAAATACATATGCCGAACCCGGGAGCGCGAAAACAAAGAGAGCAAGAGCGCGAGACTCTGAATCTCCGATGCGGGATGCAACGCGCGGTGAATCATGATTGCTGAGTGCCCATGTAGGTAAAGCTCCAACGCTTGAATTTAGCTGGATAGAGCGATTGATAACTCCAAATAGTGATTGCGCATCGAAGGGCGCTGTCAGAAGATCAAAGTTGAAGACTTGGTGCAGCTCATCTGGGCGAACATAGCGAGTTGCATTCTCTGGTGGGTGAACCCAAGCTTCAGCAACGGCCATAACTTCACGGTCTTTATATGAGTCAAAGAGCTTCCTCCACTGGCGATAAATCTCGTGCACTCCTTGGCGATCAAAAAATGGAACCGATAAAAGCAGGGCATTGCGCTCTTGGACATCCATTTCGAAATCTAAACGTAGCGCCTCACTTAAACCTTGAGGATTAGGGTGATTCTTATGAATATCTTCTTTGACTAAACCATGGGCAACATCGATCCGAAAGCCATCAATGCCAAGATCGAGCCAAAAGCGGAGAGTCTTTTCAAAATCCGCATGTACCTCGGGATTTTCCCAATTCAAATCGGGCTGCGTCGAATCAAACAAGTGGAGATAAAACTGCCCGTCCTCTACTTGCGTCCACGCAGGACCGCCAAAAAGTGAGATCCAGTTGTTAGGCGGTGTTCCATCGGGATTGCCGTCATAGAAATGGAATCGATTGCGTTCGGCAGATCCGCGGCCGGATTTCAAAGCAGCTTGAAACCACTCGTGCTGATCAGAAAAATGGTTAGGGACAATATCGGCAATAACACGAAGTTTTAGCTCGTGTGCGCGAGCGATGAGCGTCTTTGCATCCGCCAGATTTCCGAAGCGGGGATCAACATCGCGGGGATTTGCAACGTCGTAGCCACCATCTTTGTTTGGGGATGTATAAAAAGGGCTAAGCCAAATGGCATCGACACCGAGGTTCTTTATATAGTCAAGTTTGGCTGTAATTCCATTTAAATCGCCCTCGCCATCGCCATTACTGTCAAAAAATGAACGGGGGTAGATTTGATAAACAACGGCCTCTTTCCACCATGGCTCTGACTTCATGGCTCAAACTTAAATCAAGCAAGGTGGGTCAGCCAATGTAACAAATCTGAAATATGCATTCTAAGGTTGCAGATTTATAACGATTTATGCAGAAAGCTTAGCTTCGACCTCTTTCATCAAAATATGCATATCTTTCGATAAGGCGTGCAGAGAGTCGATCTGGCGATTGGCTAACATACGGGCCTCTTTTGCTAATTCAAACTCAGCCAGTGAGGCAGTGTGGGTTTCATTGATTGTATTTTCAACATTCTGAGATTGAACTTTTTGACCAACCATGATTATCGACAGTAGAACAAGTTGGAGAAAAGTTTGGGCCACCCAGGAAACTATTACGATCGAGTCGCCAGATTTGATTGCGTTAGGAAGTGAGATAAGAGCTATCGCTCCAAATAAATATGCACACCACATGGTTGCAACGCCATTAGTTATCTTTTCAGCTATTAAAGAGTTGTAATTTTTCATGGTTAAACGATAGCGAATGCAAGGCTTAGGTTGGTGGTGTTGGGCTGGCTTAGTCTGACTTCTTCTTCTTCACAGGTGTCTGTTCGCTCGGTTCCGTTGGCTTAGACTCTTTAGGTGATTTACTTGGTTTAGTAGGTTCAGATTGCTTAATCGGATTTGTGGAAATTGCTGGCTTTACTGGCTCAATAGGAGGAGGGCCCATTGCCGCAATTGCAGCATCACGCACACTTGTTGCTAAGGCAATGGCATTCTTTTGTAGCACAAGGATCGCGGTTTTAGCTTCAGCGGTTTTAGCTTTACGCATGGCTGACTTTGCATCTTTATTGGCCGCCGTTACTGCGGCCATAAAACTTGAATTAATATCTTTTCGGTTCTGGTCGCGCGCATCCATTTGGTTGTGAAATTCCTCCATTGCCGCTTGATAACTAAGCGGTGATGCAGAAGG
>JBAXFS010000010.1:0-32831 GCA_037139795.1 Actinomycetes bacterium | reverse complement strand
GCCGCTACAGCCAAGGAGCTCGTAGAGCAAGGCGCCAAAGTTGTTTTGAACGCACGCAATGAAGCGCGTTTGAAAGAAATGGTTATCGAACTCGGCGAAGAACATGCAACATATGTCGCTGGTGACTGTTCTGACCCTGATGTTTCACGCGCGGTAGCAAAAGCGGCGCTGGACAAATTTGGAACAATTGATGCGGTAGTGCCAAACGCTGGAATTGGAATGTACGGCTCAATTTTGGATTACAGCGATGATGAAGTAAATCGCATGATGCGAACGAATTATGAGGGCACAGTGCATATTATTCGGGCCTGCCTGCCAACAATGATTGATAAAAAAGCTGGCGATATTGTGATCGTCTCCTCCGTTGCAGGTTTTCGTGGAGGCGGCGATGAGTCTATTTATGCCGGAACTAAGCATGCACAGGTTGGACTTGCTGGCGGCCTAGATCGCGAACTCCGCGAAAAAGGCGTGCGCGTAGCGCTTGTATGTCCGGCCGGAACAGAGACTGAGTTTGCTTTAGGGGCCGGTCGCACTCCTGGTACACCGATTTTGGCGAGTTTCTTGCGATCTGAAGATATTGCTTTCCAAATTACAACTATTTTAAAGCAGCCTCGTTCAGTGCGCACTCACATCTGGACACTCTGGTCGATTAATCAGCAGTCGTAAAACTACTTTAAAACTGAGGCCTCATAAATACTCTGGATAGAAAAATCGAGTAACTCATTGAACTCGTCTTCGCTCTGCTTGCTACCCAGACCCTCTGTCAGCGCCCGTGAAAAACTGGCAATCAAATGTGGATTCTTGGTCAGAATCGCATTGGCCTGATTGCGCGAGTATCCGCCAGAGAGTGCGACAACGCGCAAGACCGCCGGGTGCGCGGTTAATTCGGTGTAGAAGCCTGCAGTATCTGGCAGCGTTAATTTCAACATCACTGTGCGTGAACCAAGTGAATTTAAATGCTCAATCAACTCACGTTTTAAAATCGCTTCAGCGGCAGATTTTTCCGGGTTATTAATATCAATCTCAGGCTCCAAAATCGGCATCAACCCAGAATCCAAAACCGCTTCTGCAATTTCAAACTGCTGCTTAACGCAAGCCTTAATACCTTGTTGATTAGCTAACTTTATTAGTGAGCGCATCTTGGTACCGAAAACTCCATGGCTAGTGGCACTGCGTAACCGAAGGGCAAGCTCTGGAATTGGCTTCATCAACTGTGCGCCGTTAACTTCGGCAAGCAGGCCATTATCTATTTTTAGAAAGGGAACTATGCCTTTGCGCAACCATAAGTACTCAGCGCTGCCAATTCCATCTATCGCCCGATTCATAGTCTCCTCAAAGAGAATCACACCCAAAATACGCGCACTCGTGAATACTGGGCTTGTCATAATTCGAGTTCGCATCTGATGGACGAGATTAAACATCTCCTCTTCATTTGAATATGCGTTCTCCTCAACTCCATAAAGTTTGAGAGCTTTGGGTGTACTTCCACCGCTTTGATCAAGAGCGGCAATGAATCCTTGACCACTGCGCATTCGATCAAACTGCTCTGTGTTCATTCTCGCTCCCTCATTTCTACGGCATCACCGTATTTTACTGTTACTTGCGCGCGATTCATTTGCGCAACCTTGAAGGGTTATCACTCATTGTTGATTTCATGCCATAGTTACCCATGGCCGAAATAACACGTGTTAGTAAAAAATGGAGTTCGCGCGATGCCCAGCGTTGCATCGTTGTGCCGACAGACCTTGATCATAAATATTCTCGCGGCGTAATTGGCATCATTACGGGCTCTGCGCAATATCCAGGTGCATCGGTATTAACCACGTCGGCCGCAGCTGCAACCGGTATTGGAATGATTCGTTTTCATAGCTCATCAGGATTGGCTCACTTAGTCCTGCACACGACACCTTCGGCCGTTGTTCAACCTGGAAAAGTTTCGGCGTGGTTAATCGGCTCTGGTATACCGGCAAAAAAGTATTCAGATGTTTCAACGTGGCTACGACATCGATGGTTTAAATTAGCAAAATTGCAGTCAGTACCAACGGTTTTAGATGCTGGTGCGCTGTATTTGGCAGGTTCTTTGGAGCAACCAACACTGATCCTCCCCCATAGCGGCGAGCTCTCAGTTTTACTCACTGCGCGTGGAGTTCCAGTATCAGTTGAGTCGATTGAGGCCGACCCCAAAAAGTGGGTGCAAGTTGCCGCATCAACTTTAGGTGTTGCCGTTTTATTAAAAGGGGCTCGCACTTTCGTAGCTAACGATGAACTTCTCCTGGAACTTCCAGTTGCTACTCCTTGGCTTGCAACGGCCGGTTCTGGCGATGTTTTAGCTGGAATCATTGGCGCTCTGGTTGCTACAAATTCAATTGAGATTCTAAATGACGTCAATCATTTGGCGCGAGTGGCGGCAACGGGTGCCTTCATACATGCACAAGCGGCGAAAAATGCCTCTAGGGGAGGCCCTATCTCAGCGGAGATGATAGTTAAAGAGATCTCTGGTGCCATCTCTCAATTACTAGATTAAATCCTTAAGGTAGGGGTAACCACTTTCTTTCTTGTTACCCTGTTTTTATGAATGAACGAGTGTTAGTCGTCGTTGATGATGGTTTCGAACTCTCTACATTAGTTCCCGCCCTTCGCTTGCATGACATTGACATAATCGGTGAAGCTAGAAGTGAAAATGTCGCACTTAACCTCCTACAAAGATTGCAACCCGACGTGGTTTTACTTGATATGCATATCGCCGGAATTTCAGCGATTAAAATTGCAATCAACCTTCGTAAGTCGAAACCAGATGTTGGGATAGTTATTTTGGAGAGCTGCTCAGATGTTCGTCTCCTTGGAGAGAGAAATATTGATATTCCATCGGGTACAAAAGTGATACTTAAAAAATCAGCTACCGACCTCTTGGTTCTTTGTTCAGCAATAAAGGAATCTAAAGTGGCAGCCGATGAGAATCAAAAAGTCGCATGGATAAATGGAAGTGTCTCTATAGAAGAGAAATCCCTTTGTGGTTTGTTGGTTCAACTCACCGATGTCCAAGTTCAAACGTTGCGACTTGTAGCAGATGGCGCAACTAATGCCCAAATTGGACGGCTGAGATATGTTAGTGAGAAAGCTGTGGAACAAATAATCTCTAGAGTTGCTCAAGAATTTAATATTCAACCCGACCGTAACAAGAATCAACGTGTCCAACTAGTCAATGAGTATTACAAGTGGTTAGGCGCGCCCCACCACTAAGACATGAGGCGCAGGGCCAAGACGAGTAAAGTTCTCGACTATGGAGCTCAACCAGATTCGCAATCGCTGGAACGAGGTTCTCGATGCGCTTTTGGCAAAGGATCGAATTACGTGGCTAGCCTTCTTTGATGCGCGCTTAGCGGAGTTCGATGGGCAGGTACTAACCCTGGATTTCTCTGATTCTCGCAAACTCGGTGCCGCCCACGAATACTCACAAACTCGTGTAAAACAAGTGCGCCTTCTCCAGCTAACTATTAAAGAGCTTCTTGGCCTTGAGGTGGAGATTAAAGAGCGATGAAGCTTCGTGCGATCATGATTGTCTTTGCTTTAATTGCCCTTGGCATTCCGAGTACTTCTGCGGCAACTACCCAACTCTCACTTACTGTGCGCCAAACACCTTCTGCAAGTGAGGCTTTAATAACTTTTTACGGAGCCATCAAACCCGCTAAATCTGGGGTTGCTATATCAATTCAAATTAACACCGCTGGAAAATGGAAATCCACTTTATTTAAGACTAAAACGGCCAAGGCTGGAACATGGAAAGTCTCAGCGCTTGCAACGGCGTTAAACGCCAAAGTTTCTTACCGCGCAAGTGCCCTAACTCGCGGCAAAAAGATTTATTCTCCTACCCGTTCGATAACCATTAAACAGGTGGTCCAGATTTCTGAGACCGATCCAGCCCTAGTTGTTGGTCAGTTTGGTCCAGGTGGACGTATTCATGGTGCCGACGTTAGCCGCTGGCAACATCCCAATGAAAAACCGATTGATTTTGTAAAAATGTATGACGCCGGAGTTCGCTTTGTCATGATTAAGGCATCTGATACAAAGGACACTGCCGATGCACTCGCTTTGAAATATCTAGTAATGGACCATAGCGCGGCACAAGCCGCTGGAATCTATACCGGTTTTTATCATTACGCCACCCTGCCCGATGTAACAGATGATGCGGCAATTATTCAAGATGCAACTGCCCAGGCACAAAAAGTAATGTGGAGACTTGCCTCAATTGGCGGATATACAGAGCGAGATTTGCCATATGCACTAGACCTTGAAAATAAGTGTGTTCGACTATCTAGCAGTGGCACGTGTCTTAAGAACGCTTCACAAGCCCAAGTAACGTTATGGGCGAGAACTTTTCTGGGTATTTTAAAAGCCAAGACCGGGAAAACTCCTATTGTGTATTCGTACTCAAGTTTTCTAGAAGGCTCCATGGCGCGCACTGCCGAGCTAACTCAATATCCACTCTGGTTAGCACAATATGCGATAGATCCTGCAGATCCCCTCAATCAACCTGGTTTAAAAGCCGGTGGCTGTTATGTGCACTCATGGACGAGTGCTGCATGTGCCACACAGTGGACAATGTGGCAGTACACATCGTGCGGAATCGCCCCTAAATATGGCGTACCCGGTGCGCGTTTGGATTTAAGCGTTTTTAGAGGAGATGCGCAGGCATTTATGGCTTTAGTTGCCGGAAGTTGGGTACCGGCACAGGTTGATTTGATGCCAGTAAATGAACCCACGGTTTTAACTATTGAAAATTTATTAGTACCAACTACAAGCAATGTTGTAACTTTCAAAGTCAGTGTTGCGCGCCCAGACTCAACGCCTGTTGTAACTGGCGGCGTTAAGTTAGTTCTTGATGCGATCAGCACTCCGAGTGAAAAACCAACGCAAACTCAGGTGCGTGCGACTAGTGGAGCGTGGACTCTCTCGATTAAGGGTTTGCCAGTTGGAACATACGTGGGGAAAATTCAATTCAACGACGTATCTGGAACACACGCTCAAAGCAACCAACCCGTAAGTTTCACTGTGGTTCAAGCTCCAGCACCAACACCAACACCAACTCCATCGTCAACACCCACACCAAAGCCAACTATTGCGCCTACACCTAAGCCATCAGTTGATAGCTGCGCAAATCAAATCAAGAACTAACTTTTTCGCTACTTTTAAACATCGCAGCCAACGCTACTACTTCTCGCTCTACCGATGTTTCATAAGCAGCGATTGAGCTCTTTCGCTCTTTTGCCGACCAACCTAGAACCGGCGTAATAATTTCGGCGACCGTTTGGGCTAAATGAACGCCATTGTTTTTAGCCTCAAAAGCGATACGAGTTCGACGTGAAATCACGTCATCAACGCTAAGGGCGCCCTCATGACTTGCTGCGTAGTAAATTTCAGCTTTAATGTACGGCAAATCTTCGGTGAGTTTTTTCGACAGTGATGGATTTTCCTTCACTAAAGTTAAAATCTCGCTAATCATCGAACCGTAACGATTAAGTAAGTGTGTAATGCACTCGGTATCTAAACCCGTTTCCTCGACTAATCGATCAACTTGTTGAACTAAACCAAAGTATCCGTCGGCGCCAACAAGTGGCAGCTTCTCCGTTACGGACTCGGGGGTTAGTTTGCGAAGCTCGTTAACGGCCAGATCAATAACATCTTTACTCATGATTCGATACGTTGTGTATTTACCGCCGGCGATACTAACAAAACCTGCTGCAGGGCGATCAACGGTGTGTTCGCGCGAGAGTTTAGTTGTATGTGAATTCTTATTGTTAGCAACTAAGGGACGAAGGCCGGCATAAATACCGATGATCTCTTCGATATTTAGCTGTGGAGAAAGAACGCGATTTGCTTGATCTAATATGTATTGAACATCTTCGCGGGTAGCCAAAGGTTCGGCTCGGTCTCCCATGTACGGCGTATCGGTTGTTCCGACAATCCACTTATCCCCCCACGGAATAATGAACAATACCGAGACTGGCGTCTTTAGAATTATGCCGGCTCCTGATTTAATTGCAGATCCTGGCAGAACAATATGGACTCCTTTACTCATAGTTACGTTGTATCCGGCTTGAAGTTCGAACTTTGCATGCAGTTCATCGCTCCAAATACCTGCACACATAACGGTTACATCTGCTTTAATTGAAATTGATTTCCCGCTCACCAAATCCTTGGCCTTTACGCCCGTGATGCGTTTACCTTCACGGATAAGGGATTCAGCGCTCACGCGCGTTGCGATTATGGCTCCGTGGCGCGCAGCAGTTCGAGCCACAGTCAAAGTATGGCGAGCATCATCGACTTGGGCGTCAAAGTATTTAATTGCACCCAAAATAATATCGGGGCGAAGCGAAGGGGCAATGTCATTAATTTGTTTCTGACTTAAATGTTTATGAAATGGTAATGATCGTTGAAAACCGCGAAGTGCATCGTACAACGCTAAACCGGCACCTACGTAAGTGCGCTCTTTGAACTTTTCAGTCAGTGGAAATAGAAAGCCAACAGGTTTTACGAGGTGCGGGCAGAGAGTCGAGACTAAAAGTTCGCGCTCATGCAGAGCCTCGCGCACTAACTTAAAATCGTATTGCTCGAGGTATCGAAGGCCACCATGTATCAACTTACTTGAGCGACTCGATGTTCCGGCGGCAATATCCTGGGATTCGATCAATGCCACTTTTAGTCCTCGCGATGCCGCATCAAGGGCTGCACCTACGCCGTTAACTCCCCCACCGATAACCAGAACATCGAAATGCTCAGTGCCCAAAGCGGCAATCGCGCTTTCGCGTTGCTCAGGGTTTAAATTCGATAGAAACATATACGTTGCATCTCCATTATGGCCTTTGTAGAGTTAAGCCTAACCCAAGAGAGACGAGTTTGCCTCACGTGAAATACATCGGCAGTTTGGATCAGGGTACGAGCAGCACCCGCTTTATGATCTTTGACCATGCCGGAAGAGTTGTAGGTCAGCATCAAATCGAGCACCGACAGATTCTTCCTCGAGCTGGGTGGGTCGAACACGATGCCAATGAGATTTGGGAGCGGACGCAAGAAGTTATAACTGGTGCGCTTAAACAGGCCGATATTTTAGGCTCGGACTTGGCAGCCGTTGGCATCACTAATCAGCGTGAAACAACCGTGGTGTGGGATATTCAAACCGGGCAACCTTTATCTAACGCCATTGTCTGGCAAGACACACGAACAGTTGAGTTTTTAGAATCACTTTCTGTGAGCCAAAAAGAAACGATTAGTTTTAAAACTGGTTTAACAATTGCGCCATATTTTTCTGGCAGCAAGATGAACTGGCTGCGCAATAATGTAGCTGCCGCCAGCGGGGCTAATGCGCGCTTTGGAACCATAGATTCGTGGCTTTTATGGAATTTAACTGGCGGAGTCCGCGGTGGGATTCATGCAACTGACGTAACTAATGCAAGTCGGACGCTATTGATGAATCTTGAAACTTTGGATTGGGATGAAGAGCTCCTCTCTATTTTTTCCATCTCTCGTCAATCTCTGCCCACTATTGCCTCATCGTCGGAGGAGTACGGACTTACCGATCCGCACGGTCCCTTCGGCAGTGCAGTACCAATTGCAGGAATTCTTGGAGACCAGCAGGCCGCGATGGTTGGACAGGTATGTTTTAATCGCGGGGAATCAAAGGTCACATATGGAACCGGAAACTTTGCCCTCCTAAATACCGGCACAGAGATCGTCAGATCTAAAAATGGATTGCTTACAACGGTGTGTTTCAAGTTTGGTAACGAGCCTGCACGTTATGCCTTAGAAGGTTCAGTGGCAGTGACTGGGTCGGCAATTCAGTGGCTTCGCGACCAACTAGGAATTATCACCCATGCCGCAGAAGTCGAGAATTTGGCGTCATCGGTGAGCGATACGGCCGGTGTTTACTTTGTCCCAGCATTTTCCGGACTCTTCGCACCATATTGGCGCAGTGATGCGAGAGGGGCAATTGTCGGTCTAACACGGGCCGCAACTAAAGCACATCTTGCACGTGCAGCCCTTGAGGCGATTTGTTATCAAACTCGCGATGTTATGGATGCCATGTCCGCCGATAGCGGAGTACCAATGAAGGAAATGCGCGTTGATGGAGGCATCACTGCAAACTCACTTTGCATGCAGATGCAGGCCGACATCATGGGTGTTGATATTTCGAAACCTTTGATCGCTGAGACAACGGCGCTGGGCGCGGCCTATGCGGCGGGCTTAGCAGTTGGTTTTTGGTCATCCCCTGAAGTACTACGAGAGCAATGGTTGGAATCTCGTCGCTGGTCACCAACTAGTACGCACGACGGCCGCGAAAGAGGATATGCGCAGTGGAAAAAAGCCGTTGAGCGAACTCTTAACTGGCTTGATTAGATCTTTGCAATCTCAATAATAATCGCATTAGCCGGTGCAAGAATCGGTGCAGCGATGCCACTATGGGTTAAGGCCGATCCTGAAATCTTTATACCCTCCATCCATGTTGGCGGTGAAATCAACATAAAGCGAGGTTTACCAGCTGGATAAACGGCTTTAACCGAATAAGTAGCTTTCTCATCTAAACCAGGAAATTTTAGCTCTGCTGGATGAATTGCAACTGTTGGAGTTAATTGAACGTAAGCGAAGATTGCCCGTGATTTATCATGGGCGGTAACTCCATGTAGATAACCATTTTCATCTGGATAATCAACGCGAATCACTCGAGCGCTATGTAAGAGCGCGCGATTATTTTTATAATATGTTGCCCAAGTTTTTAAGTGTGCGCGCTCTTGCGGTGTTGCCTCAGTGATATTCCACTCGATTCCAGCATGACCAAAGAGCGCCGTAACTGCACGCATGGAAAGTTCTAATGTACGGCCAGTCTGGTGACCATGTGTTGGTCCTATATGTGTGCCTAACATTTCGGGTGGGATAACTTGCGAAGTCCAGCGTTGAATCCTTTGGCGCTCAAGTGCATCATTGTTATCACTTGTCCAAAAACGATCAACGTAATCAATGACGCCTAAATCAATTCGTCCGCCTCCCGAAGCGCAGGATTCAATTTCAAGATTTGGATGTCGCTTCTTAAGCTCAGCAAATAAACGATAAATCGCTTGTGTTTGCGTGCGAACACCGGCGCGACCTAAGTGGCCGGCATCTACTAAGGTTCGATTGTGATCCCACTTGATGTATGAGATGTCATGATTGGCTAAAATCGCTGAAGTCTGTTCAAGTACATGCTTATATGCGCCCTCGTGTGCCAGATCTAAAACCAATTGATGACGCCATAGCGGCGGAACACGATCGCCTTCATGCAAAATCCAATCAGGGTGCGCACGATAAAGATCCGAGTCTGGATTTACCATTTCGCCTTCAAACCACAAACCAAACTGGATGCCCTTTGTATTTATATATTTAATTATCGATGTTAAGCCGTTTGGCCACACTGCGGGGTCGATAACCCAATCGCCTAAACCAGCGCGGTCATTGCGCCGAGAATGAAACCATCCATCATCTAAAACAACACGCTCGATACCAATCTCAGCGGCAACATCAACGAGCTCTCTTATCGCCACCTCATCATGGTTGAAGTAGAGCGCCTCCCACATATTGAGCGTGAGTGGACGTGGAGTACGTGGATGCATCGTTCGCGCTCGAAGATGTGAGTGATATGCCGCGCTCACTCCATCTAAACCTTCGGAGGAGTACACCGAAACCATCGCTGGTGAAATGTATGTCTCCCCTGGCCCAAGCACTACTTCGCCTGGTAATAGAAGCTCACCGGCTCCGATCGATTGCGCACCATCAAAGCCGCGATCGAGCAAGTAATGCGAGTTTCCACTCCAAGCAATGCTAGTTGCCCACGCAGATCCACTATTAAAAGTTGTTCTACTCTCTAGTGCAATATCTGCAATCGAAAAATTATGTCCGCTACGACCTTCGCGAGATTCGCGAACCCATGTTCCAGTTGCAATATTGCGGCGTTGAGGGTTACGTTCATTGGACCATCGACCTGTGAAATCTAAACTCTGCGTCGCCTCTTGTGGAAGTGGTAGCCAGTGAATGTACTCATTGAGAAAGTAATCGCTATCGCCGATATTTTTGATAGTTGCACCTTGTGTAAGAACACCAAATGTATCCAAAGAAAAGGTAGCGATAATTTCAAGCTCAGCATGAAAATCTCTCAAAGTAACTGTGCATCGATTATCGACGTGGTGAAAATCAGTAACTTCAAACTTTGTCGACCAAGCGCGTCCCGATCTATGGCCGCTCAGAGCTGGACGGCCCAAGAAACCTCGAGCGCTTTCTCGCATGATGCCCGGGTTTTGTGGCTGGTCCCATGAGCTATGTGCAATTGATGCCCTGCGAGCTAGTGCGCTATCGGTGATATCTCCGACAAGAGGTGCGCCCCAGTGGCCAATAACGAGTGCACCATCTACGACCTCGAGCAGTAATGAACTGGCTTCGCTGCGAAGGAGTGCGGATTGCTTAGTCACAGAGGTAGAGTATCGACACTATGACAGAGAGTAAAAGATTGTTGGCGGGTATCACTCGCAATAATCGTGAGATGGCCGATGGGCGCACCATCCGTTATTACGACAGCGCCAACCAATCGCGTACTGCCTCAGATCGTCGCCCCGTTGAAGAACAGCCAGCAATCGGAGAACTTCGACTTGACGCACTTGTTAATGAGTGGGTTGCGATGGCCGCTCACCGCCAAGGTCGCATCTTTTTGCCACCCAAGGAGCTCTGTCCTCTCTGTCCGACAACTGGCGAACTACTCACCGAAGTTCCTGAATCTGATTTTGAAGTCGTTGTATTTGATAATCGTTCGCCTTCATTGCGTCCTCCCATCGGTGACTGGGCACTACCCGATCGCGTCGGACCAGATACGGATTTAGGAACAGCGGCAGGAAAGTGTGAAGTAATTTGTTTCACCGCAGATCACGGAAAATCCTTTAAGGATCTAACTCCTGCCCGAGTACGGATACTTCTTGAAGCGTGGATTGATCGCACCGAAGAGCTCTCATTAGAAACCTACATCGAACACATCGCCCCTTTTGAAAATCGCGGCGAAGAGATTGGCGTGACTCTCTCCCACCCACATGGCCAAATCTATGCTTATTCCTATCTTCCGCCACGAGTTGAAAAGATGCTCGCGGCGGCACGTGTATACAAAGAGTCGACAGGCAAGGTTTTATTCGATGAAATTCTCGCCCGGGAAATTCGTGAGAACGAGCGCATTATCGTCCGAAATCAACATTGGATCGCTTTTGTCCCTTATGCATCGAGATATCCCTTTGAAATTCACGTCGCCCCACTCTCACCAGTTGCAGATTTAGCTGGCCTATCTGAAGCCGCACGTGATGCATTCCCTGCCATCGCACTGGAAGTTATGAATCGATTAGATGGCGTCTTTGGAATCGAGATGGCATATATCGCGGCATGGCATCAAGCACCAGTTCGCGTTGGTCGCGATCTTCTCCGTCTTCACTGGCAGATTACGAGTGTTCGACGCGCTCCTGGAAAGTTGAAGTATTTAGCTGGCTCAGAATCTGCAATGGGTGCATTTATTATGGATATGCGGCCCGAGCAATCAGCGGCCCAACTTCGGGACGTACAGTTATAGCTATGAAGGTTTTAATAACTGGTGGTACTGGATACATCGGAGCAACGGCCGTTGAAATAATGCGCGCCTTAGGTCATGAGATCACAATTCTGGATGATTGCAGTACAGGTCATGCCGATACGGTCCCTACGGGTTTAAGTTTTGTTCAGGGCTCACTGTTAAACCCATCTGATGTTGCTCAAGCCCTTGCGGGAGTAGAGGCCGTAGTGCACTTTGCTGGAAAATCACTTGTTGGAGAGTCGGTAGAAAAACCCGATCTGTACCACCATGTAAATGTGGATGGAACTCGGATCCTGCTCGATCAGATGCACCAAGCGGGCGTAAAGAAGATTGTATTTTCATCCTCTGCTGCAACATATGGTGAGCCAATGCAGATTCCGATTAAAGAGAGCGCAGCAACTGCACCCACTAATCCTTATGGTGCTACTAAACTGGCAATTGATCACATGCTTAGCGCCGAATCAGCCGTGCGAGGTCTAGCCGCCATTTCACTTCGATATTTTAATGTTGCCGGAGCACTCCACTGTGATCGTGGGTGGCTGGCTGAACGCCATAATCCCGAAACACATTTGATTCCAAATGTTTTACGAAGCAGTGCTGAAAACCCGCTTAAAATATTTGGTGGAGATTGGCCGACTCCAGATGGCACATGCATCCGAGACTACGTCCATGTCATCGATCTCATTGATGCCCATGTGAAAGCTTTAGAATCTCTGACCGCTCCACGCCATGAGATTTACAACTTAGGTAGTGGAGATGGTTACTCGGTTCGCCAAGTTGTCGCCGCAGCATCTGCCGCACTCGGTTATGCGGTACCGACGCTTGACTCTCCCCGTCGCGCTGGTGATCCAGCAGTTCTCATCGCAGATATAAGTAAGGCTAGAGATGGTCTTAACTGGATACCCACTCGAGGAATCGAGGCGATGGTCGCCGATACCGTTGCTTCATTTAAATAACTATGTCACTCTCCAAAATCGATAAAGAGTTTGTAAAGGCTTTCGCACAAACTGCGGATGTAATCGCTGCGGCCCCTGGTCGAGTTAATTTAATCGGAGAACATATCGACTACAGCGATGGATATGTTCTGCCATTTGCAATCGCCGATCGAACATATGCAGCCCTTCGCAAACGTCCGGACCGTTTAGTTCGCATAGCATCGGTTCAACGAAGAGAAGCGATAGTCACAGTTAAACTTGATGATATTAATCCAAAGCTTAAGGGCCATTGGGAGCGCTATGTTCTCGGCGTTATTTGGGCCATGGGGATTAACCAAGGTGTCAATGTAATGATCGATGGACATGTCCCACTGGGTGCAGGGCTTTCTTCATCGGCCGCCCTCGAATGCAGCGTTGCAACGGGGCTCAATGATTTATTCTCTCTTGGTTTTGATGTAGAGACATTGGCCAGACTTACCCAAAAGGCTGAAAATGAATATGTGGGAGTGCCTTGCGGAATTATGGATCAATCGGTTTCACTGATGGCAAAGACCGGTTCGGCGCTTTTATTAGATTGCCGCGATCTTTCAGTTAGACATGTGGTCTTCGATGTCGCCTCCAATGGACTAGAGCTCTTGATAATAGATACGCAGGCCCATCACTCTCTGACTGATGGTGGCTATGCCGAACGACGTGCCTCATGTGATTCAGTAGTTGCAAAACTTGGCATTAGATCGATGCGCGAATTAACTATTGAAAAACTCGAAACCTCTAAAGATCAAATCACTAAAACTGAATTTATTCGGGCACGTCATGCAGTCAGTGAGATTGCCAGAGTGATCGATGCAGTAGCAGCCCTTGAGGCGAAAAACTTTATCGAACTCGGAGCCCTTCTCAACGCCTCTCACACATCACTTCGCGATGATTATGATGTCTCTTGTCCCGAGCTCAATGCCGCAGTTAATGCAGCACTTTCGGCTGGGGCGTTAGGTGCACGAATGGTTGGTGGTGGATTTGGCGGAAGTGCAATCGCCCTTATTAAAGCCAGTCAAACGCAAGAGGTTATAAATGCTATAGAGATAGAGTTTAAAAGAAATTCATTTAAAGCACCGCGCTTCTTTACCTCGCTACCGAGCCAAGGCGCCGAAATTATCCAACGGGGATTATAGAAATAACCTCTACGCCACCGATTGAGTTAAGTAGATCAATGAGATCGCCTGGATCACTTCCAGGAACTGCAACGGTAATATCATCAAAGCCGCGACCACCTTCAGATTTCAAGACTACAAGCTCTCGAATATCACCACCGGCAGCGCCAATAGCAGATGCGAGTAAACCTAATGAGCCAGGGCGATCTGGAATTGCGACGTTTAAACGAAAGAGGGCCATGGGTAAATCTTAACTCACTTGTGTTTCGATTTAGTTACGCGAGTATTACCCAATCGCCTTCGATTGCAACTTTGATCGATCCTAGAGGGCTTTGGGCTGGGCCAGTTATAACCTTGGCTGAATTGAAGGGATCGTACTGCGCGCCGTGACATGGGCAGTCCAAAGTTTTAGTACCTGCAGAATACCCAACGGTGCAACCTTGATGCGTACAGATTGCAGAGTAGGCAAATACGCCGGTCTTAGTCCTAAACAAAATCGCAGGCTCCCCCGTTGCTAAAGCAAAATTTGCAACAGAGCCAACTGGGAAATCAATTAATTTGGTCAGTTGCGTTTTTGTTCCCGCACTTGAACTAGAGGCCGCAGTCGCCTTAGTCGATGGAGCAGTTAACTTCCCTACGGCGGCACTGGCAATAGCGATTGCACCAACAATTCCCACTCTCAATGCACCGCGACGATTTAATGAAATATCTAATGTTCGCCGCTTACCTAAAATAAATAAGAAGTAGGAAAGCCACAACACGGCATAGGCCGTATCGCTTGCTAAAAAGTATGGATGGGCGTGGAAACTACTTGCGAGCCACAAGCCAAGCGACATTGAAAAGCCACCAAAGGCGGCCAAGGTTGGTGCAACCCACAACAGCGTTGCAAGACCAATTGCAAACTCACTGATCATGACAAAGACGCCAACTGGGACTGCGTGCTCCATCAATTTGTTAAAAACAAAGTGACCCATTGGAGATTGTGTTGAGTATCCGCTGAGTTGCTTGCCGATGAAAGTCGTTGAGCCACGAGTTAAAAACCCGGCATCGGTGGCCTTATTCCAGGCTGCATAAATCCACGTAACTCCCAGCCATAAGCGCATTATGCGTAGGGGTGCGCTTTGAGCCCGCCATGAGTTGGTGGTCGTTCGCAGGAAGTTTTGTATAAGTGACATGGTGGCAATAATAAAGGTTGAAGCGCAGTTTTATTGAATGAAAGCTCCCTGACTTGGATTCGAACCAAGAACCTGCCGGTTAACAGCCGGCTGCTCTGCCATTGAGCTATCAGGGATCAATGCGTACGAGCGCAAACTCTAGCGCACGCGGCCGATGTTCGAAAATTGAGGGGCTAAAGGCCGCCGAGGGCTAAATCATGTAGCGAGCGACGCGTGCTTTCTAGGGCTACCAGAGCGCTAAATGCGGCGTTATATTCAATCTCATTCTCAACTGGATTAAGGCGTTGCAGACTCGATTTTAATTCAGCAATCGATCTGGAAATGGCTACTTCGCGTAGTCGCGCAACAATGCTTTCGACATACAGCGGCGTTGGTTTCCCATCTGCACGAATCGGCTCGACGGTAAGTTCTGTAAATAGCGTTTTAATTTTTTCATCGCCGATCGATTCCATTGAAAGCGCTTGATTCTCATCGATTGTTTTGCGCATTTGCCGATATGCCGGATGCGTAAATGCGGCCACCTCTAAATCCGACCAAAGCGTCCCCGCAAATAACTGCGGTTCTTGCAGTCGGGCTTTGAGAACTTCGCGCTCCAAAATTAAACGGGCATCATTTGGATCCGGACGCCAATTGGAATCTTCGCTAGTTGCCTCAATGGCTTCTTCGCTGCGCGGACGAGCTTTAACGCCCTGTGAAACTGCCGCAGAAACTATCTCTACTTCTACTCCTAACCAACCTGCAAGGAGGCGCGTGTACTCAGGGCGCAGCGATTTATCGCGAATCTGAGCGACCAATGGCGCCGCAGCATTTAAAGCGTTGATTCGGCCCTCTGCCGAATCTAATTTATGGTGTGCAAGCTCGCTTCGAATTGCAAATTCAAATAGCGGTACCCGTCGAGCAATTAAATCGCGCAGCGCTAAGTCGCCCTTTTGTTGACGTAAGTCGCAAGGATCTAAACCATCGGGTTCAACGGCAACAAAGGTCTGAGTTACAAATTTTTGATCATCGCTAAATGCGCGCAGCGCCGCCTTTTGTCCAGCGGCATCGCCATCAAATGTAAAGATAACTTCGCCTCTAAAAGCATCATCATCCATGAGCAGACGCCGCAAGATACGGATGTGGTCGGCGCCAAAGGCGGTGCCACACGTTGCTACGGCCGTTGTTATTCCAGCTAATTGCGCTGCCATGACATCGGTGTAACCCTCGACAATGACGGCTTGACGCTTTTTCGCAATCTCTTTTTTGGCAACATCTAAGCCGTAAAGTACTTGGCTCTTCTTATAAATTGGAGTCTCTGGTGTATTTAAATACTTAGGGCCTTGATCTTCGGTATCACTTGCCAGTTTGCGTGCGCCAAAACCGATTACATCGCCGGAAATATCTTTGATTGGCCATGTGAGTCGGTTGCGAAATCTATCGATAGGGCCGCGTTGGCCCATCTTGGAAAGGCCCGCAGTTTCTAACTCTTCAATTGTGTAACCCATTGCCCTTAAGTGTTTAGTCAGCGCATCCCACTCATCGGGTGCAAAACCAACACCGAACTGCATGCATGCAGCTTTATCAAAGCCACGCTTTGTCAATAAATCGCGACCATGCTGGGCATCCGGACCGTTTAGTTGCTCTTGGTAAAATTTGGAGGCCTCTGTATTTGCCGCAATTAATCGAGAACGTGCACCGGCTGAAAATGTTGGCGTATTGCTTGAACCCTCCTCATATCGAAGCGTGTATCCCAAGCGATCGGCTAAACGTTCTATTGTTTCGGAAAAAGTTAAGTGGTCAATCTTCATTAAGAAGGCAATAACATCTCCACCAGTCTGGCAGCCAAAGCAATGGAAGTAACCTTTGCTCGGCGTAACATGAAAAGATGGAGATTTCTCATCATGGAAGGGACATAAACCTTTTTTCTGTCCGCCGCCAGCGTTCTTCAACTGTACATAATCTCCAACAATTTCATCGATGGGAGCACGATCTCGGATGTATGCAACATCTTCATCTCGAATGCGACCGCTCATGAGCTCACTTTAGCGATTAGCCAGTAGCCGCGCATGCAGGACATATGCCCCAGGATCGGTGAGTGCTGCAACTTGGTCAATAACTACGCGCATTTTCGCACTTTCATCAATGGCTTCATTCCATGCTTTAATAAAAATCGAATCGAAGTCTCGGGGTGCCGATGCCCTGAGCATCTCAACCAGCTCCCTAATAATGACTTGCTGCTTTGCATAACGATCCTGTGAATGTGCGGCATTAATTAGATAGTAGCCCGCGATAGCTTTTAGAAAATCAACTTCTACAACTTGCTCGCGCGGAATCTCAAGGTTAGCGCCATAACGCGAGAGTGGGCCTTGCCCATGAATTTTCCTTGTTTCTACTTCAGCAGATAAAACAAAACGACCAATTAACTGCGACGTTGAATCCTTTAACCTGGCTAGAGAACGGTGCGTACCATCAAAATAGTGTGGCCAGGCCGAAAGTGCAGATAAGCGAAGGTGAGCATCTATTGCCTCTTGCTCAGTTGCATCGCTGCCATAGTCATTTCGCATGACTTGAAATATTTGCGCATAATCATTAGCAAAGTTCGCGACAGAGACTTGGTTAACAAAGATGGCATCCTCTAAATCATGGACCGAATATGCACAATCATCTGACCAGTCCATAATCTGTGCTTCGATACATTTCTTATCAACTGGTGCACCTTTACGCATCCAGTTAAAGACTTCAACGTCATCGTCATAGACGCCAAACTTTCGTGGGTTTTGTGAACGCGGCCACGGATATTTGGTCGCGCCATCAAGGGAGGCTCTGGTTAAATTCAAGCCAATACTTTTGCCATTACCGTCAACAGTTTTAGCTTCTAGGCGCACTAATAATCTAAAACTCTGCGCATTTCCTTCAAAGCCACCGAAATCTTTTGCAATGTCGGCAAGTGCTTCTTCCCCGTTGTGACCAAATGGAGGATGACCTAAGTCATGGGCAAGACAGGCCGTATCTTGTAAATCCGGATCGGCGCCTAATGACTCACCAAGTTCACGGCCAATTTGGGCGCACTCTAATGAGTGCGATAAACGTGTGCGTTGAAAATCATTTTCCCAAGGAACTGCCACTTGCGTTTTTGCCGCAAGTCGACGCAGCGCCGCTGAATGGATTACACGTGCGCGATCTCGCATGAACTCAGTGCGACCTGCCCGCTTAGCTGGCTCGTTTAAGAATCGCTCACTGTCGTGTTCGGAGTACGTCACGGATTAATCTTAATAAGAATGTCAGATCCAGGTAAATGATCACTTACGTGAATCCCTCGGCGACCAACGGTGATGTAAACAAGGTAGGCACCTGACTCGCGAAGCACATACTTATAGCCCGCGTGTGCAATCGCACTTGGACCTGTTTTTACGGGCGAGCATGTACTGACAACACCTTGGTCATTTGCCATAGTCATCGCACGAAGGCAATGGTATGGATCGGTCACAATGATGACATCGCTGACCATGCGTTTTTTCATCAAGGCCGTATATGCCTTAGTGCTCACTAAAGTATCGCGCCCTACTTCTAGGGAGGTAATCTTTTTTGCGGGAATGCCATGAGATTGCAGCCAGAGTTTGCTCGATGCCGCCTCAGTTGTGCGATCACCTGGAGCGCCTGCGCCGACAGTAATAATTGTTGGAGCAAGACCTAAATCAAAAATCCGCTTAGCTTCAACTAAACGTGCCAGCAATGCATCCCCAGGAACTCCATTTAGCTGCGCAGTGCCAAGCACGACGATGACATCGGCCGTGCGAACAACTGGATGATGTGCCTCATGCCAAACTTTTGATGCAGCATAACCCGGAGCAACTAAAGCGAGAATAATTATGAGTGAAATTAAGCGGCCAATCCAGCGAAATAAAAACATCTATCCCCCCGAAAAGGCATCTTCGAGTTCGACATGGACAAGTTCATCTGGATCATTGAGCCATCCATCGGGCAAAGTTGGTGGGCGACCATGGCTAGTACGTCCTCGCGGTTTATCGCCAACTTCAACTGGATATGGCTGATCCTCTAACTGATCAAGCAGGGCGCGCATTTCTAGCAAGGAAGAGACCATTCCTAAGTCATGGCGAATTTCGCGTGGAACTCGAAAACCTTTGAGATACCAGGCCATGTGTTTGCGCATATCGCGCATCCCACGATCCTCTGACTCTAAATACTCAACAATTAGATTCGCGTGACGAAACATCACTTCTCGAACCTTGTGAAGTGTTGGAGTTAACTCTTTTTCGCTTCCCTTTAAAGCGGCAACTAAGTCGGCAAATAACCAAGGACGTCCTAAGCAGCCGCGGCCTACAACTACTCCAGCACATCCCGTTTCGCGAACCATATTGACGGCATCATGGCCCGACCAGATATCACCGTTGCCTAAAACCGGCACCCCGCTTGGATTTAAGTGCTCAACCAGACGCGTGATTGCCGACCAATCAGATTTACCTTCATACATTTGTGCCGCAGTACGCGCATGCAGCGCAACCCAAGCAACACCTAAATCTGCAGCGGATTGCGCAGCCTCTAAATAAGTATGGTGATCGCTATCGATTCCAATGCGCATCTTTACTGTGACTGGGATTCCAAATGGTTTAGCGGCTTCGACTGCGGCTTGAACAATATTTGAAAAGAGTTTTCGTTTATATGGAAGCGCCGCTCCCCCGCCTTTGCGTGTCACTTTTGGAACTGGGCAACCAAAGTTCATATCAATATGATCGGCTAAGTTTTCTTTGCCGAGCATCGTTACCGCTGCACGCATAGTCGTTGGATCAACGCTATATAACTGCACCGATCGTGGCCACTCATCTTTACCCGGCACAATCATGCGCAAAGTTTCGGGTCGCCGTTCGATTAATGCACGCGCAGTAACCATCTCCGAGACAAATAACCCCGCGCCTTGTTCGCGGCAAAGCGTGCGAAATGGAGCATTTGTTATTCCTGCCATGGGAGCTAAAACAACCGGTGGATCAATGTAATGATCACCGCTTGAGAGCGGCAGTAAAAGTGGTTTTAACACCCTAGTAAACGTGGAGCTAACCACGCTTCAACATTATCAATGCCGATGCGCTCTTGTGCCATTGTGTCGCGGTCGCGAATTGTGACTGCATTATCCTCTAGCGTTTCAAAGTCGATCGTGATGCAGTACGGCGTACCAATCTCATCTTGACGACGATAACGGCGACCAATTGCGCCAGCATCATCAAAATCGATGTTCCAATTTTTACGTAACTGCGCCGCTAAATCTCTGGCCTTTGGCGATAAATCAGCGTTGCGTGAGAGTGGAAGAACTGCCGCTTTAATTGGTGCTAAACGGTGATCAAGCTTGAGTACTGCGCGCTTTTCCATTTCGCCCTTGCTATTAGGTGCTTCGTCTTCAGTGAATGCATCCATTAAAAAGGTTAGTGCGCAGCGATCGACACCAGCTGCAGGTTCGATTACAAAAGGCGTCCAACGCTCACCCTTTTCTTGATCAAAGTACGATAAATCTTTGCCTGAGGCGGCTGAGTGCGCCTTTAAATCAAAGTCAGTGCGGTTAGCAATGCCCTCTAACTCGCCCCACTCAGTGCCGGCAAACTCAAACTTGTATTCGATATCGGCAGTGCGCTTTGAATAATGTGACAACTTCTCTTTCGGATGATCAAAAAGACGCAGGCGCTCTGGGTTAATTCCTAAATCTAAGTACCAGGCCATGCGAGTATCAATCCAGTATTGGTGCCAATCCTCGTCGGTTCCAGGAACTACAAAGAACTCCATCTCCATCTGCTCAAATTCGCGCGTGCGGAAAATAAAGTTTCCGGGTGTAATTTCATTGCGAAAAGATTTACCGATTTGGCCAATGCCAAATGGTGGCTTCTTTCTAGAAGTCGTCATTACTTGATCGAAGTTAATAAAGATTCCCTGCGCCGTCTCGGGTCGCAAATATGCCAGCCCAGATTCATCTTCAACGGGTCCAAGATAAGTCTTTAACATTCCGCTAAATTGTTTTGGCTCAGTGAATTGGCCTTTATTGCCACATGCTGGACAGTTAATCTCAGTCAGTGATGCAGCTTCTTTTTTATGTTTGGCCTCGTAAGCCTCCATCAAATGATCTGCGCGATATCGCTTATGACAAGCAGTGCACTCGGTTAAAGGATCACTAAAAGTTGCAACGTGACCCGATGCTTCCCACACCTCTTTAGATAAAATTACACATGAGTCCAGACCGACCACATCATCGCGACCCATAACCATTGATTTCCACCATTGGCGCTTAACATTATTTTTAAGTTCAACACCGAGTGGGCCGTAATCCCACGATGCTCGAAGTCCACCGTAAATTTCAGATGAGGGGTAAACAAAGCCTCTACGTTTTGCAAGACCTACGATATTTTCTAAACGATCTGTTGCCACAATAATCTCCATCCGGCTGGCTGTCGGCGAAAAGCAACTGGTGTTACTCTCGTGCGGGAAATTTTACTCGGTATATGGCACCTCATATGCTCCAGGCTCATCAATTGCCTGGGCTAAAATCGGAATCGCCTGCATCTTTACCGTGTTATTGCTAAGTGCCCTTCGATACGAGCCAACGTTCTCCCAGTGCGTAGTGAGTGACCAGAGCGTGGTCTCATCGAGATTTTGCCCAAACTCACCCTTTATATAACCGGGGCAGGCCGCTAAGGCCGAAAGGGCCACTTCAAGATTGCTTTGAAATGCAGCGGATTCGGCAAGGGGAACATTAAATCGGGCGACTGCGAACATGAGCCCTAGCCTAATCGCGATACGCTTAAATTATGAATCTCGCGATCCTTTTTGCCATCTTCACAGTCGTGGCAACAACGGGCGGCGGAGTTCTGGCTTTTAAATCCAATGATCGCTTTCACTTAGTTTTAGGGCTCTCAGCTGGCTTACTTCTCGGCCTAGTCGGCTTTGATTTATTGCCTGAAGTTTTTGACATGAATAAGGATGTATTCGCAGGCGTTCCAGTCGTCTCAATCGCAATTTTGGCCGGCTTCCTATTGCTACATATTCTCGAACGCAGCTTTGGCTCTCACGAACCTGTTGAATCAGATTACGGCCATGATCACGAGCACCACACGATCTCTGGAACTATCGGCGCACTTGCTATGGGCGGTCACGTTTTCTTAGATGGCGTTGGACTAGGTGTTGCATTTCGTGTGAGTACCTCATTAGGAATCGCAGTTTTCCTAGCCGTAGTAGTTCATGCATTTAGTGATGGCCTTAATACAGTCTCCATGCTTGTAAAGAGCGGGCACTGGACTAAGTCCAGTAAATATTTATTAGGTGTAGATGCAATTGCGCGCATCGGCGGTGCAAGCCTTGGTACTTACCTTGCTCTCAACGACAAATACCTTGCACTGTATCTAGCCCTATTTTCTGGCTTTGTTATCTATATTGCGACATCACATATCTTACCTGAGGCGCATTCACGTCATGAATCTCGTTGGACTTTAGTTATGACAGGATTTGGTGTTTTAATAATGTGGTTGGTTGTAGCAGCAACTTAAGCTTTCCCGAACCTTCGATCTCGCGTTGAATACTCTTCAATAGCTTTCCACAGAGTTTTACGTGTGACATCGGGCCACAAAACATCCATAAAAACGAATTCGGCGTAGACCGATTGCCACGGCAAAAAGTTGCTTGTTCGCTGTTCGCCAGATGAGCGTAAAAATAAGTCCACATCACTCATTTTTGGCTCGTCTAAGTATTTAGCAAAAACCTTTTCAGTAATGGAATCGGCCTTAACTTTTCCACGCTTTACGTCCCGTGCAAGTTCTGTCGCGGCATCAACGATTTCAGAGCGACCACCATAGTTAACGCACATGTTTAGGGTTAAAACTTTGTTCTTCTTAGTTAAATCTTCGGCCTCTTCCAGCTCATTAATAACGCTGCTCCACAAGCGTTTTGGCCGACCTACCCAGCGAACTCGAACGCCCATGTCATTCATCTCATCACGGCGCCTGCGGATGACATCGCGGTTAAAGCCCATTAAAAACTTAACTTCTTCCGGAGACCTGCGCCAATTTTCAGTTGAAAATGCATAAGCGCTGATTTCTTTAACGCCATACTCAATTGCTCCAGCTACAACATCAAAGAGCGCGGCCTCCCCCGCCTCATGTCCTGCTGTCCGAGGTAAACCTTGTTGCTTAGCCCAGCGCCCATTGCCATCCATAACTATCGCAACGTGGTTAGGAATGTGAATTGTCATACGCGCTCTACCATCGGCAAACTCCGCAATCCCCGCTCAAGATGCCATTGTAAATACGCGGCGATTAAACCACTAGCTTCTCGGCGAAACTTTCCCTCACTTGCCGATGCAATCTCCCAATCACTGCGAAGTAAGGCGTCCATCAAAATTAAAGTTTCTGGGGCAGGTGTTGCACATGCCGAAGGTCTGCAATCTGCGCAGACTGAGCCGCCTCCAACTAGAGAAAAATAACGGTGTGGTCCAGGTTTCTCACAGTTCGAGCAAATCGTCATTGAAGGTGCATAGCCCGCAACATCTAAGGAGCGTAAAAGAAAAGCATCTAAAATCAATAAGGGCTCGTAGCGATTTTCAGCTAGCACTTTCATCGCACCGACAACTAAACCAAACTCTTTAAAAGCTGGTTCGTGTTCATTGGGACTAAAGCGCTCAGCGGCTTCAAGGATGGCTGAAGCTACTGTCCAGCGCTGATAATCATCGGTTAGAGCTTCACCGTAATTCATTAACGCTTCTACCTGCGTTATCGTGTCAAAAGTTTTTCCAACATATAGCTGGGCATCGATATGACTTCCGGGTTCGAGTCGGGCACCAAACTTTGACATCGTACGGCGCACACCTTTAGCAACACCACGAATTCGACCGTGATCTCGCGTGAGTAACGTAATAATACGATCGGCTTCACCGAGTTTTTGGGTGCGAAGCACAATTGCCTCGTCCCTATATAAACTCATAGCGATAAAGGTAGTGCGTGTGTTAGCGAATTGCTCGATTAATGGCAGACACGACCGCCTTGAGCGAAGCTGTCGTCGTATTGGGATCGATTCCGACGCCCCAGAAGACGTCGCCATCGATTGCACACTCAAGATATGCCGCTGCCGATGCATCGCCACCTGCAGCGAGGGCATGCTCGTAATAATCAAGAACTCGAACGTCAACGCCGTAGTTCTGCAAGATATTGCAGAAGGCGGCGATTGGGCCGTTGCCCTGACCTTTAAGTTCGTGAAATTCTCCGCGGTCAGAGATTGAAACTGTTAAGTGCACATCTTCACCAAGAACCGAGCTCTGACTTAAACCTTTAAGTCGAAAGCGTCCCCATGGCGCACTCTCAGTGGGTAGATACTCGTCTTCAAATATCGTCCATAGCTCATCGGCGCTAATTTCGCCGCCTTCGGCATCGGTCTTAGCCTGAACAACTTTTGAGAATTCAATTTGTAAGCGGCGCGGCAAATCTAAATGGTGTTCGTTCTTCATCAGATAGGCGACCCCGCCCTTACCCGACTGTGAGTTCACACGGATAACCGCCTCGTAGCTACGTCCAATATCTAATGGATCAATCGGTAAATAAGGAACTGCCCACGTGTGATCGCGAACTTCACGTCCGGCAGTCTTTGCATCATTGGCCATATGGTCAAAGCCCTTTTTAATTGCATCTTGGTGTGAACCAGAAAAGGCGGTGAAAACTAAGTCTCCGCCGTATGGATGGCGCTCTGGCACGCGAAGTTGATTTGCATACTCAACGGTGCGTCGAACCTCATCGATATTTGAGAAATCAATATGTGGATCGATTCCATGGGTAACTAAGTTGATTCCAAGAGTTACAAGACAGACGTTTCCGGTGCGCTCACCATTTCCAAACAGGGTTCCTTCGATGCGATCGGCTCCAGCTAAATAACCAAGCTCAGCGGCGGCAACTCCAGTGCCGCGATCATTGTGCGGATGGAGGGAGACGATGACACTGTCACGATTTTCTAAGTTGCGACACATCCATTCAATGGAATCTGCATAGACGTTAGGAGTTGCCATCTCAACGGTTGCAGGCAAGTTCATAATCGTCTTCCAGGCTGGAGTTGGTTTCCAAATAGCATTGACTGCGTTACAGACTTCAACGGCAAATTCGAGCTCTGTACCCGTATATGACTCGGGTGAGTATTCGAAAGATATTTTTGTCTCTGGAACCGTTGGCACTAAATCAAGACAGATTTGAGCGGCATCGGTTGCGATCTTTTTAATGCCTTCTTTATCTAAACCAAAAACCACGCGGCGCTGCAACGTCGAAGTTGAGTTATATAAGTGGATGATTGCCTGCTTAGAACCTTTGATAGATTCGAAAGTACGTTTGATTAAGGCCTCACGTGCCTGTGTCAATACTTGAATGATCACATCATCAGGAATTAGATCCTCTTCAATAATCTTTCGTACAAAATCAAAGTCGGTCTGGGAAGCACTGGGGAAACCGACTTCAATCTCTTTGTAACCCATTGCAACAAGCAGTTTGAACATCGCTAACTTGCGCGGTGTATCCATTGGATCGATTAAGGCCTGATTTCCATCGCGCAGATCTACTGAACACCACTTAGGTGCATGTGTGATTTTTTTAGAAGGCCATGTGCGATCTGGAAGATCGATCGGGTGAAAGGGTTCGTAGCGATGCACTGGCATCGAGGATGGTGATTGTTTCGGAAAGTTCATTTAATGCTCCTTATGTACTCGGGGGATGTCATTTGTTTACCGAAACGACAAACCCCGCGGCGAGGGGATCGGTTATTTGACCCCGCCACGGCAGCTAAGGAGGAGACTGCGCAACATGGGTAAAGAGTAGCCCGAGAGTTAAAGAACTGGCAAATACCTATCGAGTTCGTAAGCGCTCACTTGACGGCTGTAGTCGAGCCATTCGGCGCGCTTATTGCGAAGTACATATTCAAATACATGCTCGCCTAAGGTTTCACGCACCAAAGTGCTTTTCTCCATTTGAAGAATTGCCTCGTTGAGATCTGTCGGAAGCGAGACTGGTTCATGCGAATCACTTAAAACATATTTCTCTTCAATGCCCTTAAGTCCAGCGGCCAACATGACGGCATATGCAAGGTACGGATTACATGCAGTATCAGGTGACCTAAATTCAATGCGCGTTGAGTTCTCTTTGCCGGGCTTATACATTGGCAAACGCACAAGTGCTCCGCGATTACTTGGCCCCCAGTTGATAACAGCTGGTGCCTCTCCCCCTCCATGTAGACGTTTATACGAGTTCACCCATTGATTAGTAATTGCAGTGATCTCTGGTGCGTGCTTGAGGATTCCGGCAATAAATGAGCGGCCTACATTAGATAAGTTGTACTGGGCTTTAGCATCATAGAAAGCATTTTCTTCACCTTTAAAGAGCGATACATGTGTATGCATTCCGCTACCCGGATGATCGGTAAATGGTTTTGGCATAAAGGATGCATGAAAGCCCTGATCCATCGCGACCTCTTTAATGACATGGCGAAAAGTCATAATGTTATCGGCCGTTGTTAAGGCATCGGCATCGCGGAGATCGATCTCTTGCTGACCTGGGCCACCTTCGTGATGCGAAAACTCCACAGAAATTCCCATTGCCTCAAGCAGTGTGATTGCTTGTCGGCGAAAGTCGTGACCAACAACGGCAGGAGTGTGATCAAAGTAGCCACCCTGATCAACTGGAACTGGGGCAGTTCCAACTTCTGGCATGGATTTAAATAAGAAGAACTCTATTTCTGGGTGGGTGTAACAGGTGTAACCCATTCCAGCGGCCTTATCTAATATTCGACGCAAAACATTTCGTGGGTCGGCTGGAGAAGGTGTTCCATCTGGCATCGTGATGTCGCAAAACATCCTGGCCGCCCCAGGGGACTCAGTACGCCACGGCAAAATTGAAAAAGTTGAGGGATCTGGTTTGGCCAACATGTCAGATTCTGTAACTCGGGCAAAGCCTTCGATCGCCGAACCATCAAAGCCAATACCTTCATCAAATGCGTTCTCGAGTTCGGCCGGTGCAATAGCAACTGATTTTAAGAAACCCAAAACATCGGTGAACCATAAACGCACAAAACGAATGTTGCGCTCTTCAATTGTTCGCAGAACGAACTCTTGTTGCTTATCGGCATCTAGTGACATGGCTGCATTCTTCCAAAGGCAGGTTACGGCCGTGTTAACTCATTAAATAACGAAGAATTCACTGCTATCTAGCGTGCTTTGAGCTGGTATATCCCTTGTAATGACCACGTTGGCGTTAATGCGTGCGCCGTGGCCAATTGTGATATCACCGATGACTCTGGCTCCTGCGCCGATAACAACATTATTTTCAATGGTTGGGTGGCGCTTACCTTTCACATACGAACGGGCACCTAAAGTCACATCGTGATACATCATGACGTCGTCACCAATAATGGCAGTTGCGCCAATAACTACGCCCATTCCATGATCGATGAAGAATCGACGTCCGATCGTTGCCGCAGGATGGATTTCAATGCCCGTTGCTGTGCGCACCCAGCTAGAGAAAATACGGGCTACGAGTTTTAAATTACTGCGCCAGAGGAAGTGAGATACGCGAAAGCCCCACACGGCGTGAACGCCTGGGTAGGCCAGTAAAACTTCGAGGCGATTTCTAGCCGCTGGATCTTTAGTCAGAGCGTTGTCGAGATCTTCTAAGATTCTAGAGATCATTTTACTCAGCTAAATCTTGATACAGAATCGTTGATAGGTAACGCTCACCAGATGATGCAACAATTACAACAATATTTTTTCCCGCAAACTCTGGGCGCTTAGCAACTTCAGTAGCTGCCCATAACGTTGCACCCGATGAGATTCCAGCCAGGATGCCCTCTTCGGCTGCAGCCCTTCTGGCATATTTCATTGCATCATCTGCAGTGGCATCCAAAATCTCGTCGTAGACAGTGCGATCGAGAATATTTGGAATGAAGTTCGCTCCGATGCCTTGAATTGGATGTGGTCCAGGAGCTCCGCCATTTAGAATCGGTGAGGCCGCAGGTTCGACACCAAAGACTTTAATTCCAGGATTTTTCTCTTTTAAGTATCTGCCAGTTCCAGTAATCGTTCCCCCAGTACCGATTCCTGAGATGAAGGCGTCGACTTGCCCATCTAGATCACGCCAAATCTCTGGGCCAGTTGTTGCATAGTGAATTGCCGGACCTGCCTCATTTTCAAATTGGCGAACTAAAACCGCACCCGAATCACTTAGCTTTTCAGCTGCAGCAACGGCGCCCTTCATGCCCTCGGCCGCTGGCGTTAAAACTAATTCGGCGCCAAAGGCCAAAATGAGTTTGCGGCGTTCCTTTGAAACCGACTCTGGCATCGTAAAAATCGACTTATATCCGCGCGCTGCCGCAACCATTGCGACTGCAATACCCGTGTTACCCGAAGTTGCCTCAACAACAGTGCCGCCCGGCTTGAGTGCTCCACTTGCTTCAGCGGCATCAATCATTGCAATTCCCAAGCGATCTTTCACCGAAGATGTTGGGTTGTAGAACTCCAACTTTGCAAAGACATTTCCTTGCGCGCCATCCGTTAACTTATTGATGCGAACTAAAGGGGTGTTTCCAAAAACCTCTGTAATGCTGTTATAAATTCTCATAATTCTCCCTAGAAATAGTTGATGAAAAACTGCAGGTTTAAAACTGATTAAGAAAAAATCAGCAGCTGCAAGAAGTTGACAAGCAAAAATCAACTATCCGGTTACGTGTGAAAAACCAGGTGATAATCGATTGCATGTAGGTAAGTTTACAAGGAGTTAAGAATTAAGCGAGTTGCGAACTATTTGCAACTCTTACGACTGACTCCAGCGTGAAGTCATTGGCAAACGGCGATCTTTGCCAAAGGCGCGGGCTGAGACTTTGGTGCCAGGTGGGTATTGACGGCGCTTATATTCGGCGCGATCAACTAATCCGATGACGCGTTTAACGAGTTCGGGCGTGAAGCCATCTTTAATTAGAGCTTCAAAGCCATGATCCTCGTCGACATAGAGACGTAATACTCGATCGAGAAGAGCATAATCGGGCAGAGAATCAGAGTCTTTTTGATCTGGGCGAAGTTCGGCGCTGGGCTCTTTAGTAATGGAGCGCTCAGGAATGGGCGCTGTTAATCCTTGGGCCGTTGCTTGTGCATTTCGCCATTTAGCTAAGGCCCACACATCGGTCTTATAAATATCTTTGATGGGAGCAAATCCACCGACTGCATCGCCATATAACGTTGAATATCCAACGGCCAACTCGCTTTTGTTTCCCGTTGCCAAAACAATGTGGCCCTCGCCATTTGAAATCCCCATCAGCGTTGTACCGCGGACTCTGGCCTGCAGATTTTCTTCGGCCAGCCCCGTTAAAACTAAGTTATTCATGAAGGCATCAACCATCGGGGCGATTGGAAGCGTCCTAAAGTTAATGCCCGTGGCATCGGCTAGTGCTTGTGCATCTTCTTCTGAGTGGCCCGATGAGTATTTACTCGGCATTGCAACGCCATAAACATTGTTGGCCCCGATTGCATCGATTGCGATAGCAGCTACTAGCGCTGAATCGATTCCGCCAGATAATCCAAGCACTACCGATGTAAAACCATTTTTGGCGATGTAATCGCGCAGACCAACAACTAGCCCTTGCCACATCTCGGCTTCATCGCTTAGCCGTGCAGCGATAGTGGTTGAAATCGTATGTGTAAGTTCGCCCGTCTCGGTTGAAATAATTACATCTGGAGTTGAAGTACCAACACTGCATTCAATATCAACAATCATAAGAAGGTCATCGAACTGTGGAGCTCGAGCGATTAACGCTCCAGTTTTATCAACGACAATTGTGTCGCCATCGAAAACTAAATCATCTTGACCGCCCGTCATATTTACATATGCCAATGGCGCCCCAACTTCTTGCGCCCGCTTTTGGACAAGGGCCAACCTCACGTCATCTTTATTTCGCTCATATGGGGAGCCATTTGGCACGACTAATAAGCCCGGAGTCCGTTTTGCCACATCGGCAAGTGGATGCCAAATATCTTCACAAATCGCAAGCGCGACATCGACACCATGGATTCGAACAACAAGGCTTTCATCCCCT
Organism: Actinomycetes bacterium; assembly: GCA_037139795.1. Classification (GTDB taxonomy): domain Bacteria; phylum Actinomycetota; class Actinomycetes; order Nanopelagicales; family Nanopelagicaceae; genus Planktophila. Next base: position 2,875 of record JBAXFS010000010.1, on the reverse strand, counting down.
GCCGTGAAATTTCTAAACTCATCAAAGACGCCGTAGTTAGGAAGATGACGTTTAACGTAACGAGCTTTGATCGAACCCTCATGAATCACGGCGAGCGCGTTTTGTGGCCTGCCTGCCTCAGATGTATCTAAGTAACCGATGAGGGCAACACAATCACCGTGAATGCCTGTGGCGATCTGGGCAATTTGGCTCTTGCTAGCGCTCTGAAAAGAAGGGCGAAGCGCTAAATCCTCCACGGGATAGCCAGTAACAATCATTTCGGGAAAGGCCACAATATGGGCACCTGCTTGTGCCGCAGATTTAACGGCCGATGTAATCAGAAGCGCGTTGCCCGCAAGGTCGCCCACAGTTGGATTGACTTGGGCTAGAGCCACACGCAGCTTCATTTTTCAAGAGTAACAGGGGTACCCTTATTCATGTACCCGGGGACTTGCATTCTGCGAGCCTCGAGGAGAGGACAACGATGGAAGCCTTATATGGCGGTGCGATGCACCGACGCATCACGATTCTGGATTTAGCTGCCGCCAAAGTGCGCGGTGAAAAATGGGCAATGCTCACCTCGTATGAGGCGATGACCGCCGAAATCTTTGATGAGGCCGGCATCCCAGTTTTACTCGTTGGCGATAGTGCGGGAAATAATTTTCTTGGCCACGAGAACACCATCCCTGTAACGGTCGATGAGTTAATCCCACTCACCCGAGCTGTTGTTCGTGCCAGCAAGTCGGCATTGGTACTTGCAGATCTACCCTTCGGATCTTATGAAACCTCTCCAGAGCAGGCGCTCGCTACGAGTACTCGATTTTTCAAAGAGGCCGGCGCGATGGGAGTAAAAATAGAGGGGGCGCATATTGCAACTATTGAAAAACTCGTTGCCTCCGGAATTCCAGTGATGGGCCACGTCGGCCTGACTCCCCAAGCTCTCCACCAATTAGGCGGTTACAAAGTTCAGGGCAGATCTAATGCCGATGTGATTTTTGAGGCCGCTTTAGCGATCGAAAAAGCTGGGGCTTTTGCGCTAGTTCTGGAGTTAATGTCGGCCGAACTTGCCGCCAGAATTACTGACGCGCTCACCATTCCGACCATTGGAATCGGCGCCGGAGTGCACTGTGATGCACAGGTTTTGGTGTGGACAGATTTGATGGGCATTACCAAAAATCCACCGAAATTAGCTAAGGCATATCGAAATTTGCGGGCAGAGATGTTGGCGGCAACGGCAGAGTTCGCCGAAGATGTTCGAGCCGGCAATTTCCCAGGTCCAGAGCAGATTTTCAACTAATCTACACAGCGTGGCCGAGTTAGCGATCGATATTTCGCCCCTTAAAAAATCGCGGGATTTCCGCAATTTATGGAGTGCTGGGTTAATTACCTACCTAGGTTCGATGATTACCTACGTTGCCGTGCCTTTTCAAATTAAAGAGTTGACCCACTCCTATGTCGCCGTAGGTTTGAGCGGTTTAGTTGAAATTTTGCCGCTTATTATCTTCGGTCTCTATGGCGGAGTATTAGCCGACGCCGTGGATCGGAAAAAAATGGTCTGGGCGACCGAGGCGGCATCTCTCGTATTGACCTCTTTTCTTTTAATCAATGCGCTGATGCCTCATCCCCATCTGATTTTGATCTACATCGTCTCCGGATTATTTGCGGCCGTCAATGGTCTGCAACGCCCTAGCATGGACGCAGCTCTTCCGCGATTAGTCGACCATAAGGATTTGGCGGCTGCTAGCGCTCTGATGAGTTTGCGTTGGCAACTAGGTGTCATCGTCGGTCCTACTGTCGGCGGAATTATTATTTCGAGTTTTTCCATCCCAGTTGGATATGGCGCAGATGTTTTCACTTTTATTATTTCATTAATTTTTCTTTCACGCGTTCGATCTATTCCAGCTTCGAAAGAGGCCGAAAAGCCATCTCTGGCAGGCTTATTAGAGGGTATCCGCTATGCCTTTAGCCGCCAAGATTTAATGGGAACCTACCTTGTCGATTTAGCTGCGATGTTTTTTGCGATGCCGACAGCGTTGATTCCATTTTGGGCCGACCAACTCGGTACTCCTTGGGCACTCGGTCTGATGTATGCCGCCGGCACGGTTGGTTCGATCATGGTCACCTTGACATCTGGTTGGACGAAAAATTATTCTCGACATGGTCGAGCCATCATGTGGGCGGCGATGGGTTGGGGCACCGCGATTGCCCTGGCCGGCATATGGAACTCCCTCATTTTGGTTCTACTTTTTCTAACTCTGGCCGGAGCATCGGATATGGTCAGTGCCCTCTTTCGATCTACGATGTGGAATCAAACAATCCCCGATAGTTATCGAGGTCGACTTGCTGGAATCGAACTTCTTTCATATTCAATCGGACCATTAGCGGGACAGATGCGTGCAGCTGCAATGGCGGCCGTTACTAGCCTGTCATTTTCAGTAACATCTGGAGGGGTAATTTGCATCGTTGTTGTAGCCCTACTGGCCAGTTTTATGCCCAAATTTCGCAGATTTGATGCCAAAACCAATGAATTTGCCCTTGCAAAACTCCGAGAAAATGAATTACGCGAAAATGAGTAAGTAAATTTCTTATCGATTTCCCATAGATGCATAAAAAAAATAAAAAAAGAAATTGCGACACGCGCTAAATTATTTATCGCACAGTGTGGCATTTTCTCCCAATTAGTGTCACGCTTATCCACGAAAAGGTTTGGGTGACGGATCCGAACCATTCCGATAGGAGATTCACGTGGCCGCAGCAAAGAAAGCAGCACCAAAGAAGCGCAAGAAGGCAGCAGCACCAGCTGCTCCAAAGAAGCGCAAGAAGGCAGCCGTAAAGGCAGCAGCTCCAAAGAAGCGCAAGAAGGCAGCAGCTAAGAAAGCTGCTCCAAAGAAGCGCA
>JBAXFS010000009.1:0-35627 GCA_037139795.1 Actinomycetes bacterium | reverse complement strand
GGACACCATTTTTTGCTCAAGGAATGATCAAGAATAGAGAGGTCTTTATCTTTCGAATAACAATGGCAGTTGCTAACGTTACGAAATGATACGCAACCCATTTAGAAAACCTTACGTCTTTAGCAAGAGGTGGGCTGTCTGGTTAGTAGTTGGCGTTCCATTTATTCTGTATGCAGATCTCACAGACCCAAGTGCGAAGAAATCTGACGTTGTGAGCACAACCCTTTTGGCCCTTTTTCTTTCAGTTTTGCTCCCCTGGGTGATTATGCGGATAAGCCGCGCTTCAATGGGCAAGAGTCCTCAAGGGAAAACTTACGATGACGATGGCGACGTTATTGACGGCGAAGTCCTCAATCTTAACCTCGGATATCGGCCAAGAGTGCGAGTTCGAGCACGTTTAATCAATGGAGTTGTCGAGATTCCATCAGCTAAAATTGCAATCGCAGATATCAAATCGATAAAGGCAAAGGATCCTCGCGCTCTTTTCGCGAAACTGCCCTTTCAAATCCTTAGGTTGGCCTTATGGTTTCTTTACTCCTATTTCCTTCTGCAACCACTTCTCTTGGTTGAGATTCTTGTAATTACCCCTTGGGTTCAAAAACTACTTAATGTGCCACTACGCCAAACACATGATCAAATGTATGAGCAATTGCTTAAGCAAAAAATTTTTGGCTATAAAATTTTCTCGCACGTAGTTCACTCACAAGCGCTACTCCAACCAACTTTAATTGCGCTTTCAATTCTAATCCTGATAAATATTTTAAAACCTTTCATAGTCAAAACTGCCCTTGTTATCGAGACAATCGATGGCAAAACCATACTTATGCCTTTTTCGTATTCCCTAAGTCCCCATATTCAGAACTTTATTGAAGTTAAAAGGGTTAAACGTTTCATTAGGAAAGTAAAGAAAGTGCGAAAATGAAACGTAAAGAAAAAATATTCATGTCAGCAACTCTACTTATCTTGGTTATTCTAATTTTAAGTATTTTCAGCCATTACACAAGGATCAAGAATGCTCAATCAACTTCAATCTCTACCATTGACAGTAAAGTCAATTTGGCCTTGATAAAGCCATTAGTTAAACCTACTCCTGCAGTCACCAGCACTACACCTACCTCAGTACAAAAACCTGTAGCTCTAACGAAGAAAGCATCGACACCCAAAGTTCTGATCACTCACATGGCAATTGCCAAGCCAAAAGTGAAGCTTTCGCCTTCACCTACTTCAACAAGTCGCTATCCAATAATGCGTGGAGATGTTGTTCCAAGGAACGATACAAATAGGCCATACACAGCAGGGACAGATATTCCGGTTGGTCTCTACCACTCGACAGGCACCGTTTGTGGTTATCAAATTCGACGAGTGGATAAATCACTGTTCAATGTCAGTACTTACGAGAAAGGCTCTACGGTGGTGCAGATCAATACAGGGGAGCAGTTACTTAATAGCGAGTGCAGTGTTACGTTCGGACCCCCAACTTTCCAAGATATTTTATTGCCGGGAGATCACTTAGTTGGAGTAGATATAGAACCTGGTATTTATCACGCAGAAAATAATTTAAGTTGCGAATTTGCATTGGCAAGCAAAGCAGTGCTCACGCGTGGTGACGAAACAATAAAGGTTGGGTTCGGAAATCTCAATGGCGTCAGAGATATGTTGATTCCGGCCGATGCCGAGGGAGTCACCTTTGCTTCTGAGTGTGGAGTACTGACAAAGGTAGGTTAAGCACTTGCTTTTTCATTTATTTCCATAACAGTTACCTTTGAAACTTCGCTAAGGAATCTGGATTCACGGCAAATCAAAGGTAACGTAGTTCCAACAAAAAGGAGAATGTAAATGAGACGAAAAAGGAAAATTGGAATTACAATGATGATGACAGGCGCTCTCATGCTAGTGTGGGTAGTCTCTACTGTGAGTAAAGAAGCAGCCAGAATTCAAGAACGTAACACCACCAATATTCTAGTTGCCGCAGGCGACGCAGTTATTAAAGAGGCTAGAGCTCTTGCCACAACCAACAACGATCCTAAAACAGCCTTCAAGTACCTCTCCCAAGCCACTACTCAGATAGTGCTTCCTGCAAACGTCAAATTAGAGCGAGATAAGATCAGCTTCTCGTTTGTTAGCATCAAATATCCTCAAGATAAAGTAACTCTCTATATTGATTCTAATGGCGCCTTTAATGCTCGAGCCGTAGGCTTTAAAATAATTAAATAGCATTAAACTAAGTGTCAGTAAATGCAAATTACGCTTACGAAATGTAAAAAATGAATGCAACCGTCCGCCTCCTAAGCGGTAGGTCGCCGGTCCGACTCCGGCCGAGGACACTCAAGTGCAAAAACACTATTAATGCGGCGCGGGAGATACGACAAGAACGTTTTGCGCGTTGATCCACTTAAATGCAGTCGGAATAAATGGTTTCCAGACAGTCGTATTGTGCCCACCGATAGGAATAGGGACATACCGGATCGAAATAAATGGTGCGGCAGACTTCATGAATTCTTGCGCTGCTCGATTTGTGAAGGAATCCTTTTGGCTCGCAATTATCATCAGATGTACTTTCATTGGATTCTTCCTCAATTCTCTAATGAGAGAATACTTGCTGGTCAGGAAAATCTTTTCTCGCTTACTCACACCCGAGTTGAATAGCGGCTTGAAATATCCCGCTAAAACGACGGCGTTCGAATACATCTCCGGATGGAAAATTGCAGCCACAGCGGCGCACCAACCTCCAGTTGAATAACCGAAAGTACTCCAAGGTCGACCATCAATGCCGATGAATTTCGAAGCAAAATCTCGCATGTCACTAGTAATCCACGTTTGAACTTGGGGTCCACCAACAAAATTAAGGCACTCGGTATCTAAACCTGGTGCAACATTAATTGAAGGGATGATTGCAATTGTGTTTTGGACTAAACCGGAGCTCTCAAGTTTTTCAAGTGCAGAAATTCCAGCCATACTTCCGATCCATGTTTGCGGAACTCCGGGATATCCTGAGAATAATTCAACAACCTGATAATCACTTCCGACTGACGGCGTCGACGGGTTTGCCTCCATTTGTGCTGCAATCTTGGGCGGCAGTACAACATAGACAACATCTGAAATTCCCGACCTAGAACCCTTAATCACTTCGCGAAAGATTAAACTTCCCCCTGCTGTTTTCTTGGCAGAACGAATATCTTTAGCCGAAATCTGGGCCAATAAACTTGGCTCAATGGCGATTTTCGCTAGTTGATTCTTGCTCCCAAAAATATCTCCCCAACTAGCGTAAAATTCACCTGCACGGTTAATTGTGATACCAGTTGAGGTCAGGGCAAGAACTTGAATTAATACTAGAACTAGTATGCGCGCCGTGACGTGTTGCCACTTTTTGGCTGAAAGTCGATTCCAGAAAATCACTGTCAACGTAATCAAGACAACAGTAATTGACCAAAATATTATCTCGGTACTTAAGCTATTTAGAAGAAACATTGATTATTCAGCTCGCTTTGTAATTTATGTAGAGGTTCAATGTTTTAGAGTAAAACGTTGCAACCATTTCGGAGCCCACCAGTTACGTTCGCCAAATAATCGCATTAACGCTGGTACAAGAAGTGCGCGGACCAAAGTTGCGTCAAGCAAGACGGCAAGTGCTACACCAAAGCCCAGCATCTTGATTGAAGTGACTCCACTGGTGACAAAAGTTGCAAAAACAACGGCTAAAAGGAGTGCGGCGGCAGTAATGATGCGAGCCGAACGCTGGAGGCCAACGGCGACCGATTCAATATTTGATTTCCCCGATAAATGTTCTTCGCGGATGCGTGAGAGCAGGAAGAGTTCGTAGTCCATAGATAGACCAAAAACTACGACGGCTACCAAAATTACTGATCCCGTATCAAGGGTTCCAGTCACAGTGAAGTCTCCGACTAACCACTTAAGGTGCCCGTCGATGAAAATCCAAGAGATCGCGCCCAATGTGGCACAGAGGGAAAGAGCGTTAAGAATCACGGCTTTAAGAGGCAAAATTATTGAGCCAGTAAAGACGAAGATTAAAATCAATACGGTTAATGCAATCCAACCAAGTGCGAATGGAAGTTTATGTGCAATACCGTCTTGAGAGTCAGTAAAGTCAGCGGCCGCGCCACCAATGAGAGTCCCTGACGGTTTATCTAATGCGCGAATTGCGTGGATTACTGTCTCTGATCCGGTAGTTCGAGATGCAACTGATGAAATAACTTGAACTCGAATATCTTGGCCATACGTTTCTAGAGTTCCGATCCGAACGATGCCATTGATGACCTTGACTTTGTCTAGAAACTTTGAGATCTGCTCTTCTTGACCTACACCATTCGGTACTACAACTTCGATAGGACTACCAGTTAAACCGTCGAAGCGGTTTTCAATGATTTGAGAAGAGATTGCTGCGCGATCGGTAGCAGGCAAGACGCGTGAGTCAATCTGGGCAAAACCAATGTTGCTAATTGGCAAAGCCATAATTGCCAAGACTGCGATGACTGCGACTACAACTGGAATTGGACGGCGCATTACAGTTCGAGCAGTATGTGCCCAACGTCCATCTTCCTTTGGAGTAATTGCACTTTTACGCACTACACCTTTATCAACCTTCTCGCCAAGAATTGCTAGCAGGGCGGGAAGAGCAATGACCGCTCCAACGATTGCAAGTGAAATTACTGCAATGCCCGCGTATCCAAAGGATTTAAGAAAGTTAAGTGGAAAGAAGAGAAGCGATGCCATGGTAACAAGTACGGTTAAGCCAGAATAGAAAACGGTTTTGCCAGCCGTAGCAACGGTTGCAATCACCGACTCGTCCACACTCTTTCCATGGTGGAGCTCTTCACGGAATCGATTGACCATAAGCAATGCGTAATCGATACCCAAGCCAAGGCCCAATCCAGTGATGAGATTGAGGGCAAATACGCTCACGTTGGTGAAATTCGTTAAGAGGTAGATAAGGAAAAACGAGCCCAAAATCGCAGTCACGCCAACGAAAAGTGGCATTGCAGATGCAACCATCGCGCCAAAGACAAAAATCAGTAGTAAAAATGTTAGTGGAATTGCAATTGATTCGGCGACAAATAAATCTTTTTCAATTTTGTGATTAATTGCATGCGTAATTACAGCACCACCACCGGCATAAACTGAAAGACCTTCGTAACTCCCATCAAAACGTTTTTGAATCGCGGCACCAAGTGCGCTGTAACCTTTGAAGTCATTAGCTTTTAAGTTGGCATAGACAAGAATGAAACCGGCTTTGCCATCCGTAGATCGCATAGTTGGAGCGCCGCCAGTTGACCAGTACGAGTAAGTTTTAGAAATCCCTGCAACGCTCAAAATCTCTTTTTCTAATGAACGCGCTTTTTGCGCAACTTGAGGATCATCGATACCGGCCTTTGAATCAACTACTAAAGTAACGACCGGCTCCTGGACTTTAAACTTCTTAATAATGTATTGGGTCGCTTTTGACGATTCACTGTTTTTGTCTGAGTAACCACCACTGTCCAGCTTGCCAAATGCTAATGAGCCAATGCCTCCGGCGACTAGCGTTGCCAACAAGAAGAGAACGAGAACGCCCTTTTTACGGTGAACTATAAACCGGCCTAGCTTCTCGAACACTTTCAACCCAGCCCTTCTACGACTAGAATAAAACCCATGAGCGAACTTTTCCCTACGGTAACATCGGATGAAATTGATCCTGATGCCGCCGCCGAAGCGGCAAAACGCGACGAAGAGATTAAGTCAGATAAACCCCCACACCACGAAGATTAATCGCTCTTAGGCGCGGGCGCGACTGGTGCAGCAGGTGTGCTCTCACTCGAGGTTTTCTTTTTTACAGAATCAGTTTTATAAAACCCGGAACCTTTAAAAACTACTCCGACAGCAGAGTAAATCTTTCGAATCTCACCCTTGCATTCAGGGCACTTAGTCAGCGAATCATCAGAAAAAGATTGGACTACCTCAAAGGCGTGAGAGCAGGCATTACAGGCATATTGGTAGGTAGGCATGTCCGCTCCAATCAAAGGCAATAACCCCTCGATTGGGGTAGATACCAAGTCTAAAGAAGTGGCACGATAGGGTCGAATCGGGACCAACGGAAGCGGGATTTACGTGAAAATCAAGGGCTTAGCTGCGCTGTTGATCACCTTTGCTTGTCTTGGTATGACAAGTGCATCGGCTAACTCATTGATTACGACATCACCTACGAGTGGGTCGACACTTACTACCCCACCTAGTTCGGTAACTCTCACATCTCAAATTGCGTTGATAGCTGATGCAAACGAGTTAACAGTCACAGATCCTTCTGGAATACGCGTTGACGATGGAACTATTACCGTCGATGGCGTCACCGCAACTGTGGGTTTGAAACCTTTGACGGTATCTGGCATTTATCAAGTGGCTTACGTTCTCTATGCCGAAGGTGAAGTTCCGTTACAGGGAACGTACACATTTAATTTTTCAGCACCAACCGTAATTACGCCAAGCACTCCGACGCCAACCCCAACGCAATCGCAAACTCCAGCAAGCAGTAGTTGGGGAACAAGCGTTTTTGTCATTGGAATGTTAGTTGTTGCATTTTTTGTTTTCATAGGATTAATTCTTTATGCAAGAAAACTCTTTAGGGCGAGATGATTGCCTTAACAACTCTTTTTAAATACCTCTCGCTCATTGGCAGTTTCACCGCAATTGGAACGCTCCTAGCAATCTCCTTTCTACTTTTAGATGTAGAAGGAAAATTTTCAACATCATCGGAAAAACTGCGCCGCCTTCTATGGGGTAGCGCACTTGTATGGTCATTGGGAAGTTTGGGCACAATCGTTTTCACTCTTGCGTCAATTTTAGGTGCATCAGTATCCACCGCCCTTGATCCAACCGTTCTTCGCTCATTCATAACCCAAGTCACTTTGGGGCAGTATTTAGCTTTTGAGGCAGTAGTTGCACTAGTTGTTGCAACGCTAGCTTTTCGTGTTCGTCGGATTCTTACATCAGTATTTTTACTTGTTCTTTCATTAATTGGTTTAGTTGCACCGATTTTTCAGAGTCACTCGGCATCCAGTGGTTCGCATGCACTGGCGATAGGTTCACTGGTTATCCACGTCGTCGCCCTTTCGATTTGGGTAGGTGGAGTAATAGCTTTAGCCCTGTTGGACCCTGAAGATCGGTCGATTGCAGTACCTCGATTTAGCGAATTAGCTCTGTGGTCGGTAATTGCCGTCGTTGCAAGTGGAACCATAAATGCCTGGGCCCGCTTAGATTTTAAAGATGCATGGAATACCGCGTATGCATATGTTGTCATTGCAAAAATTGTATTGACAATAGTTTTAATCGCAATCGGATATATGCATCGTAAGAATTTGGCTAATCGAGAAAGTATCGATTGGCTAGGTTTTGGTCGATTAATATTTGCTGAAGCTCTCATAATGATTTCTACCGTTGCCATGGGAGCATGGCTTTCATCTAATCAAGCACCAAGGCGGCCAACGCAGGCGAAATTTGATCCGGCAATAGCCGTGGCCGGAATCTCAACGCCAGCTAAACCTACGTGGGGTCGAGTCCTTTTTAGTTATGAACCAGATGCGTTGATGATTGGAATCTTAATTACGGCAGTTGCTCTATATGTAAAGGGAGTACTGGTCTTAACGCGCCGCGGGGACAAATGGCCCGTTGGTCGTAGCGTAGCTTTCGGCCTTGGAATCGCTGGAATAGATTTTGCAACAAGTGGTGGGTTGGGTTTATATGCCCACTTTGCTTTTTCATATCACATGGTTGCGCACATGGTTTTAGGAATGATCGCACCAATAGGAATTATTTTAGGTGCACCAATTACTCTCGCACTTCGCACTTTGCCACAAGGCCGCAATAAAAGTGAGCGCGGCGTGCGGGGCACTCTACTTACCGCCTTGCACTCAAAGGTGGCAGTTTTTTATACCTATCCATTGGTTGCTTTAGCTTTATTTGACGGCTCCTTGTTTGCACTTTATTTCACGGGTCTCTTTGGATCAATGATGCAAAGTCATGCCGGCCATTTCTTTATGAATGTTCACTTCATTCTCTCTGGCCTTCTCTTCTTCCATGTCATAATCGGTATCGATCCAAATCCACGTCGTGTCCCTCATTTAGTCCGAATTGTTATCGTATTTGCGGCGATGAGCATTCACGCATTTTTCTCAGTTGCTCTGATGTCTTCTACAACACTGATAGACCAAGGCTATTTCGCATCGCTCAAAACTCCTTGGCTCACCGATCTCTTAGCCGATCAACAGTTAGGTGGCTCGATCGGTTGGGCAATGGGTGAGATTCCAATTCTTTTGGCACTTATTGCAACCTTCATTAGTTGGGTCAAAGACGATTCACGAGAAACAAAACGAATCGATCGCAATACCGCCAGGCAAGCCGCCATGGGACAACCCGATGAGCTCGCCGAGTACAACCAGTATTTACAGGAACTAGCCAAGCGCGATGGGAGTGCGAGTTAATGGAAAACTTATTTGATTTACCCAGTGAATATAAAGAGTTGCGCGCAAGTGTGCGCGCGCTTTCAAACAAAGAGATAGCTCCATTTGCTCAAGCCGTTGATGAAGAGCACCGATATCCGCAAGAGGCTTCCGACGCGCTACAGAAAGCTGGTTTAAGTGCTGCGCATGTACCAACGCAATTTGGTGGAGATGGGGCAGATGCACTTGCAACGGTGATTATTATCGAAGAAGTTGCGCGCGCATGTGGTGCTTCATCGCTCATACCAGCCGTCAATAAACTGGGTTCGCTGCCTTTGATTTTGGGGGGCAACGAGGAACAGAAGCAGCGTTGGCTTCCACAGTTAGTTGCTGGAAAAGGTTTTTCCTATTGCCTATCAGAGTCTGATGCTGGTTCTGATGCATCGGCGCTCCGGACAAAGGTCGTGCGCGATGGCGACGGCTGGATTCTTAATGGAAGTAAGAAGTGGATCTCGAATGCCGGTGTGTCTGAATTTTATACAGTAATCGCCCAAGGTGATGCCTCGCTAGGTTCCAAAGGCATTACCGCATTTATCGTTGAAAAATCAGATCCGGGATTATCTTTTGGTGCGCCGGAAAAGAAAATGGGCTTTAGGGGTTCACCGACTCGGGAAGTTTATTTTGACAATATAAAACTCGATGACAATCGTAGAATTAGCGCAATTGGTGGCGGTTATTCATTAGCTATGGATACTTTGGACCACACGCGAATTACGATTGCAGCACAGGCACTTGGTCTAGCTCAAGGCGCATTTGACGTTGCAACTAAGTATTCACATGAGCGCAAACAATTTGGCAAAGAGATCTTTGATTTCCAGGGTATCCAGTTCATGTTGGCCGATATGGCGATGAATATCGAAGCTGCGCGGCAGCTCACATATGCCGCGGCAGTAAAGAGCGAAAATGGCGAAAAAGACCTCCGTTTCTTTTCAGCTGCAAGTAAGTGCTTTACAAGTGATATGGCAATGAAGGTAACTCAAGATGCAATTCAAGTCTTGGGGGGATATGGATATGTATCTGACTACCCAGTTGAGCGAATGATGCGCGATGCTAAATTAACGCAGATTTATGAGGGAACAAATCAAATTCAACGCATTGTGATGGCGCGCAATCTTCCAACTGTTAACGTTTAAATCGCACGACAATCGAGGGCGTGGCTGCAGCATCTAAAGCCATGTCATGCGCCTCTCTAGGCAGACTTTCACTCGTTAATTCGCCCGGGTGGACTAAACCAATTTTCCATCCGGGGAGATATTCAAGTGCGCGATCGTAATAACCGCCGCCTTGGCCTAACCGATATCCCTCTTGATCGATGTGCAAAGCCGGAACAATCATGACATCAATGCCGCTCAAATCCAGCGTTGGATTTCCAATTGGTTCAGAGAGTTTCTTAGTGATCTTTAGTTCTTTCGGATCACCCTTCCATTCAATCCATTCGAGAATTTCGCCATTTACGCGAGGCAGAAGCAATCTTTTCCCGGCTCTTAATAGCCCCTGATTGACTTCAGTCGTGCTTGGCTCATCGCCATATGAAAAGTAAGAAGTAATTGTTGTTGCCGCCACAATTTCTGGCAATTGCAAAATAATATTGAAATTCGAGGGGATAAATTTTTGGGTCCGCTCGCGCCGCAAACGTTCGCGTAGCTCTTTTTTAGCGCTGTTCTGATTCATGATCTATCTCCCAGTAATTCGTGGGCCTAAATCCCAAAGAAAGCCCAGCCCAACAAGTATGGTGTGATTATGGCAGAACACACACGAGTAGATGAGTTTCTCACCTCACTTCTTGCAATCTGCAAACCTTTAGATTCATTCGAGATGCCACTACTAGATGCCCACGGAGCAACGCTCTCAGAGGATATTTTTGCAGGCGAACGTTTAGTCATGCACTCGGGAAGCCGAATTCGTTCGACTCAGATTGGCTTAGCGGCATCGATTGGACGCGATCACTTGCCTACTCGTCCGCATCCACGGGTGGTAGTTCTCTCAGCAGGTCCAGATCTTGTAGAACCAGGAAAAGCCCTCTCCGGCGAAGAAGAGTTTGAAACAAATTCATGGCTACTCACAACAGCCGTTCGCGAAGTAGGTGCCGTTGCTTATCGTGTTCATTCAATTCCAAATGATGAAGATGAACTTCAAAAGGTTATTGAGGATCAGTTGGTCCGCGCCGATTTAATTATTATTAGTGGTGAGCGACAAGATGACTCGTTTGACCTTATTACTCGCACACTCTCTCGCTTGGGTGACATAACAACGGTTGATATGGCCATTGAAATGAATGGACGTCACAACTATGGCCAGATTGGTCCCGATAAGACTCCAGTTGTAACTCTGCCCGGTGATCCAATCGCGGCCTATATTTCCTTCGAACTATTTGTGCGTCCAATGATTCGGACGATGCTCGGTGCGGCAACGATTCATCGCCCATCTGTTAAGGCACGGCTCGAAAAAGCCATTGAGTCGGCTCCCGGCATGCGAACCTATATTCGAGCAACACTTTCAGAAGATGCACAATCGGTGATGCCGTTATTTAACCAGGAAGAGCTTTCAACCCTCTCAGATGCGAACGCCTTCATTGCCGTCAGCGAAAAGGAAACTCACTTATCAGCTGGGGATCAAGTGACGGTCGTCATTCTCGAACGCAGATACATTTAAATAAATTATGAAGCAGCCCTGGCCGGTAATAATCCCTGGAGATGAGATCTACCTGCGGCCGCTTAGATTTAGAGACCGGTCTGCATGGAATGACGTTAGAGCGCAAAATCGTGCCTGGCTTTCTCCGTGGGAGGCCACAATCCCATTGATAAGCCCAACGGATGAATCCCATTTACTCCCGTCATACTTTGAAATGGTTCGAACGCTTAACGCCGAGGCTCGACAAGGGCGTGCTTTCTCCTTTGCAATCTGGCATAAGCAGAATTTAATTGGCCAAATCTCTCTCGGTGGGGTTCTTTATGGCGCAATGCGAGGTGGACATATTGGCTATTGGATTGACCGTAACTTTGCCAATAAAGGCTACACAACTCAGGCGGTACAACTGCTTACAGATTTTGCCTTTTCTTCGCTAAAGCTCCATCGCTTAGAGATTAATTTAAGGCCAGAGAACGCAGCCTCAAGGAAAGTGGCCGAGAAGGCCGGCTATATTTTTGAGGGAGATCGGCCCCGATACTTACATATAGATGGAAATTGGCGTGACCACATCGCTTTCGTGAGGGAAAATCCTTTAATTAAGTAGGCTCTAAATCCCCAAAAAGTAATCCATCTTCCTTTATCTTTGGTTCATCATGGCGTCCGGACTAATTTACATTGCGATCATTGGTATGTGGGTTGCTTATTTTGCACCCCGCTGGATCCATAATCGCAATGAGTTTTCCGGTAAATCCGTTGAGCGATTCAAAGTAGCCCTTACTGTCGTTGCAAATGCATCGCCACAAGGTAACCACAGTACGGGACTGCACCATATTGATTTAGATCGCGAAGCAAAAATTGCGCAACTTCTCTTACGACGCAGAATTATTTTCGTGCTACTAACTTTTTCCTTAACAACAACGCTTGTGGGTGGGTTTATGAATACGATGCCATTTTTATATGCACTAGTTCCAGCAACTGGAATTTTAATTTATATTGCAAATGTGCGGCGCCAAAGTGTTGCCGAACGCATTCAACATCGTCGCATTCAACAGTTACATCGCCGTACCGCAGGAGTTTCTGCAACAAATCTTGTCGAAGTTGTGAAACCAAGGCCAGAGCAGGAGCAGTGGATTCCTTTATCTGAGCGCGATCTTAAAGGTGTAGTTATTCTGCCTCAAGGAAGTGCAACTGCGCGCAATTCATGGCAGCCCGCAGAGGTTCCCGTCCCGACATATGTCAGCGCACCGAAAGCGATTGTGCCAAAACGCGTCATTGATCTGACCACTCCTGGCGCATGGAGCGATGAGCAAGAGCGCCTTGAACGTGAAGCGCTCGCTGCCGCCTCGCCGTCACGCGATGAGATTTTCGATCAACAACTCGCTAATGAGGCAGTTGAGCGCTTAAACCAAAGCCGAGCCTCTAACGAATAACTATATCCACGAGTTAAGCCACATTCGCTTAAACCAGTCGTTGTAGTTAATCACTTCGCCGGTGAAGAGCGGCAAGAAGTAGATAAAATTGAGAAAAATAATGATCATCAGTGAAGCCACGATGGCGGCGGAAACTCTTGGCGCAAGTGCGCTATTGAGAATTAATTTCGCACAGTAAATAACTGCCAGAAGCATGAAGGGCTCAAAAATAACGGCATAGAAAGAAAAGACTGTACGTTTTTGAAAAAAGAACCACGGTAAATATCCAGCCGTGATTCCTATAACTACTAAATTGAGCGCGCCATCGAATTTTCGAAGGTACATAGAGCGAAACCAATAACCAAAGACAACTGCTACTGCAATTGTTCCAAGCCACCAAAGGATGGGAGTACCGAGGGCTAAGACTTCTTGGGCGCAATTTTTCGAACTACACCCTTGTGGAGATTCATAGAAGAAAGAAGTTGGTCGCCCCATGATCATCCAACTCCAAGGGTTGGCTTGATATGAATGCTTCTCCGTTAAACCGGTATGAAACCCCAGCATTTCAGCGTGGTAGTGCCACCAGGATGCCATGACATTTGAAGACCACTGGCGGTCCCATCCGCGGTTACTAATAAACCACCCGGTCCACGTGCTCATGTAAACAATAAGTGGAAGAAAACCGTACTGCATTAATTTAGTAAGTGCTGGCTTAATGACATCGCGACCAGAGTAAGAAGTAAAAACTCTATAAAGGGATACCAAGGCAATTGCGCCAAGGTAATAAAGCGCACTCCACTTAGTACCCATTGCTAGACCAATTGATAGTGCGGCATACCAATGCCGTTCACGGTGCCATAAGTACACGGCCAGTAAGA
The DNA here is from genome assembly GCA_037139795.1 of Actinomycetes bacterium. GTDB lineage: Bacteria > Actinomycetota > Actinomycetes > Nanopelagicales > Nanopelagicaceae > Planktophila. The sequence continues at coordinate 22,226 of JBAXFS010000009.1, read as the reverse complement.
CAAAGAAAGTAAGAAAAAGATCCAAGAGGGCGGTGCGCGAATGAACAAGTACTAGTCCATCCATTGCCATTAAAGCCGCACCCATTGCCGTAAGTAATGGCGAATAAAATAAAACATGGACTAAACGCGCAAAGAGCAAGATTAATAAAGTCCCAAAAACTGCAGTCGCAAACCGCCATCCGAATTCATTGTTTCCAAATATTTTGATTCCACTTGCTATCAACCATTTACCAACTGGCGGATGCACAATAAATTCTGGTTTGTTTCCCGAAACTTCTACGCCGTACTTTAAAAAATCGCGCGCGCCATCTACGTAATAAACCTCATCAAAAACTAAACCCTTAGGAGTGGCCAGATTGATCAGTCGTAGCGCCAATGATGCGATTGCTATCAAAATTGGAGCGAGGGCGGCAATCATGTGTGTAATGGTATGGGCTCAGAAGGGTGAAATTACTGAGATGATGCACCTATGTCTCTAATCTTGGCCGCAACCCCACTGGGCAACCCAGGGGATGCAAGCATGCGCCTGCGAGATGCCATTGAGAGTGCGACCATTATCGCCGCCGAAGACTCACGCAGATTTCACCGTTTGTGTTCTGATATCGGAGTTAAGTTCACTGCTCGGGTTCTCTCTTTTTTTGAAGGTAATGAAGAGGATCGAACCCGCGAACTTTTGGGTGAGCTTCAAAGCGGTGCCATAGTTTTAGTTGTCTCCGATGCTGGTATGCCAACGATTAGCGACCCCGGCTTTCGCTTAATGAGAGATGCGATAAAACTTGGAATAGATGTCAGTGTCATTCCTGGTCCAAGTGCGGTCACAATGGCAGTTGCACTATCTGGACTTCCAACCGATCGCTTTACTTTCGAGGGCTTTGCTCCACGCGCATCCGGTGCACGGTTGGCCGCTTTTGAAAAACTTCGACATGAAGAGCGCACGATGGTTTTCTTTGAGGCCCCACACCGACTAGGAGATTCACTGGGTGATGCAGTTTCGGTATTTGGTGCAGAGCGTTTAGGTGCAATCTGTCGCGAAATGACTAAGCGCTATGAAGAGACAATTCGCGGTAACTTAAGCGAATTATCAATGTGGGCAGATGCCAATGAAGTTTTGGGTGAAATTACTCTTGTTATTGCCGGTGCCTCGGCCGACTCTGCGACCTTAACGGCCGATGAAATGGTTGCACGAGTGCGGGAGTTCGAAGGTGCCGGAATGGATCGCAAAGCTGCTATTGCATCTGTTGCCCAAGAGTTCGGCATCGCAAAGCGGATTGTTTACGCCGCAGTCGTCGATGCGAATAAGATAAGCCCGTGAATAAGTCCTTTTACTTAACGACGCCGATTTACTACGTCAACGACGCCCCCCATATTGGGCATGCCTACACAACCGTTGCCGGAGACGTTCTAACTCGTTGGCATCGTCAAAAGGGCGAGTCAGTCTGGTTTTTAACTGGAACGGATGAGCATGGGCAGAAAGTTATGCGTACTGCCGAAGAGAATAAGAGTTCTCCACAAGACTGGGTTGACCGTTTAGTCCAGGATGCTTGGAAACCTAACTGGGAAAGCTTGAATATCGCAAACGATGATTTCATTCGTACTACCGAAACACGGCACACAGAGCGTGTGCAAAAATTTTTAACTTCGCTCAAGGATTCGGGCCACATCTACGCTGGAAAATATGAAGGTCCTTACTGTGTTGGGTGCGAGGAGTTCAAACTCCCGGGCGATCTCATTGAAATTGATGGGGAAAAATGCTGCCCAACTCATAGCAAGCCAATCGAACTCGTCAATGAAAATAACTGGTTCTTTAAACTCTCAGCTTTTACTGATCAACTCTTAGCGCACTACCGCAAGAATCCTGATGCTTGCCAGCCCGAGAGTGCACGCAATGAAGTTGTTTCATTCTTAGAAGGTGGCGTCTCCGATCTCTCAATTTCACGTTCGACATTTGATTGGGGAATTCCAGTTCCGTGGGATAAGGATCAAGTCGTTTATGTGTGGTTCGATGCGCTTCTCAATTACGCGACCGCAGTAGGCCTAACCGATGCCCCCGATACTGAAGGCGGCAAGAAGTTTGCCAACACCTGGCCTGCCGATGTTCATCTAGTAGGAAAAGATATTTTGCGTTTTCATGCAGTTATTTGGCCGGCAATGTTAATGGCGGCCGGGTTAGATGTTCCAAAGAAAGTTTTTGCACACGGCTGGTTATTAGTTGGCGGCGAAAAGATGAGCAAGAGCAAGTTAACTGGGATCGCACCAAAGGACATTACTGATCACTTTGGCGTCGATGCCTTTCGTTATTACTTCTTGCGTGCAATTCCCTTCGGTAGTGATGGATCATTTTCCTGGGAAGATATGTCAGCTCGTTACACCTCAGAGCTCGCAAATGATTTTGGTAATTTAGCCTCTCGCTCTGCCGCAATGGTTGAAAAATATTGTGGCGGAGTCCTTCCAGCCGTCAGCCATGATGTGGCGCTCGAGGCGGCTTTAAGGGATGCAGTTACTAAGGCCGACCAAGCGATATGTGATTTAGATTTTCAAGGGGGAATTCTTGCAATTATGGATTTCTGTAAAAAAGTAAATGGATATGTCACCGAGAAAGAGCCTTGGATATTAGCTAAAGATCCAGCGAACCAGCTTGTCCTTGAAGGGATTCTCTACAACACGGCTGAATCACTTCGAGCCCTCGCCGTTTTACTCCATCCAGTGATGCCTGCCACCTGTGAAATTTTGTGGCAGAGTCTCGGAGCCGAATCAAAGTTGGGTCCAATAGCAGCCCAAAAAATTGAGCACGTTGCAACGTGGGGTCAATTACCCGAGGGTGCACTTGTTACTAAGACTCCAGTGTTATTTCCACGTTTAGAAACCAGCGCATAAGCGATATGGCAGATCGCCATAATCGCGACTTAGATCGCCCGCGCGCACCACGGCCCGAGCCTCTACCAGTTGCAACGGTCGACGCACATGCGCATATGGAGATCATTACCAATACTGCGCCAGATTCAACCGAAGTTGAAGCCGTAATTGCCGAAGCACAATCAGTTAATGTCGATCGAATAGTTCAAGTTGGTTATTCAGCAGAACAATCTCAATGGTGTGTTGCTGCGGCAGAGAAGTGGAGTTCGTCGGTTTTAGCCGCAGTTGCACTTCATCCCAATGAAGCCCCCGTCGTAAAAGATTTAGAGGCCGACTGGGCGATTATTGCCGCGCTTGCAGAGCACCCGCGAGTGCGGGCTATTGGAGAGACGGGCTTAGATTATTTTAGAACCCCACCCGAACTTCGTGCCCGCCAACAAGAGTCCTTTAAATGGCATATCGAACTAGCCAAAAAAACTAAGAAAGCTTTAGTAATTCACGATCGTGATTCACACGAAGATGTTCTCGCTGTTTTGCTCGAAGTCGGTGCCCCCGAAAAGACTATCTTCCACTGCTTTTCTGGGGACGTAGCTATGGCCAAGATATGCATTGAGCGCGGATATATTTTATCTTTCGCTGGAACGGTCACTTTTAAGAATGCACCAGAGCTGCGCGAGGCGTTAAAAATTGTTCCAATCGATCAACTCCTTGTTGAGACCGACTCACCTTTTCTAGCACCAATGCCACATAGAGGCGCCGGCAATACTCCCGCACAGATAGCAAATATTGTTCGTGCTATGGCCATTGAACGCCAGAGCGATCTAGGTGAGCTTGCCTTTGCGTTGAGTAATAATGCTGAGCGCTTATTTGGCTCGTTTGCGCCATGAGTCTGCTCGGTGCGGCACAGATTCGCGAGTTAGCGGCGGCCTTAGATTTAAAGCCATCGAAATCACTTGGCCAAAACTTCGTTATCGATTCAAATATCTGTACCAAGATTGTCCGAACGGCCGGTGTGACATCTAGTGATATCGCACTTGAGATTGGCCCGGGGCTTGGATCACTGACTTTGGCGCTCTTGCAAACGGCGGCATCAGTTGTCGCAGTGGAAATTGATAATCGACTTGCAACCCAGCTTCCGATTACCGTGGCCGCTCATTGTGAACATCCCGAAAACTTAACCGTTATTAATCAAGATGCTTTAACGCTCAAGGATTTGCCGGCAGAACCAACCGTCCTAGTTGCTAACTTGCCATATAACGTCTCGGTCCCTGTTCTCTTACATCTACTTGAAAAATTCCCGTCACTTCGAACTGGCGTCGTCATGGTGCAAGCAGAAGTTGCAGATCGCTTAGCTGGGCGCCCAGGCACAAAGGAGTATGGAATTCCATCGGTTAAAGCGGCTTGGTGGGCCGAAGTAAAAGGTGCAGGTTCGGTCTCTCGCTCCGTGTTCTGGCCTGCTCCAAATGTTGATTCCAAGCTCGTCTCATTCACCCGTCGGTCAACACCGGGTGATGAGGCAATGCGTAAAAGAGTTTTTACAATAATCGATGCCGCATTTGCTCAGCGCCGAAAAATGCTGCGATCTGCACTCTCATCCCTCTATGGATCTTCTTCTGCCGCCGAAGCGATTTTATTACGTGCCGGAATCGACCCAACTCTTCGAGGAGAGGCCCTTGAGATTTCAAGCTTTTGTGCCATCGCAGCAGTTGCACCTGACAATTACTAACGAAGGCAATAGGGTCAATTCATGCCAGTAAAGAGCGTAACCGTACGCGTGCCAGCCAAAGTTAACCTCCAACTTTCCGTTGGACCGCGCGAGGCCGATGGTTTTCACAACGTTGTTACGGTTTATCAGGCAATCTCTATTTTTGATGACATAACCGTAACTTTCACCGAGGCAAAAACCGGCGTCAGTATTTCAGTGACTGGCGATCAAACGCACGGCGTTCCAACCGATGAGAATAATCTGGCAGCTAAAGCCATCGCTTTACTATCTAAGGAGTACGACTTAGATATTGAAGTTCATGTTGAGATTAAGAAATCAATTCCAGTCGCTGGGGGAATGGCAGGCGGAAGCGCGGATGCCGCGGCAACAATCGTTGCAATAGATTATTTATACTCACTCGGAATGAGTCGCGAAGAGATGTCAGAAATCGCCGCTCAATTGGGTAGCGATGTCCCATTCATGTTAAGTGGTGGGACTGCAATCGGAACGGGCCACGGCGAAATGTTAACTGCCGCGCTCTCACGTGGAACGTATCACTGGGTTTTTGCTTTATCGAGCGTTGGCTTATCTACGCCAGCCGTTTATAGCGAGTGCGATCGCTTGCGCTCTGAACTTCAAATTGCCGAACCCCAAACAAATGAACTATTGATGCAGGCACTACTTGCCGCTGACCCTAAAGCTGTTGGTGCACATCTCGTTAATGATTTACAGGCCGCAGCCTGTTCATTGCGCCCCGCACTTCGATTAGTTCTAGATGTTGGGCAAGAGTATGGAGCCTTAGGTGCGTTAGTTTCAGGCTCTGGGCCAACCGTTGCATTTTTAGTTGCCGATGAAGAGGCCGGTCTCGATTTGGCCGTGGCGCTAACATCAAGCGGCGTAGTCGGAAGCGTTGCCCGGGCATACGGACCCGTAGCAGGGGCGAAAGTTCTCGCGTAATTACATTGGGTAAATGGTCATAAGCATCACCATTTATAAGGGAGAATACGGGTTCCGCCATTGTGTAGTGGCTAGCACATGGGCCTTTGAAGCCCAGGGTCCAGGATCGATACCTGGTGGCGGAGCGATAAGTAAAAGCGCAAGGCCCAGATAGACTGACACCGTGGCCGTAGAAACCGTGATTGTCCTGGCAGCAGGCGACGGAACACGAATGAAATCTAGCCAAGCAAAAGTTCTTCACAGCGTTGCCGGTCGCTCGCTACTTGGACATGTACTTGCCGCAGTTGATGATGTAAATCCTGCGAAAATCTGCGTCGTTGTTGGTGCCAATCGCACAAGCGTCGAAGAACACATTGCAGAGATATCGCCATCGGCAACCACCGTCTTTCAAGAAAAACGCGGCGGAACTGGACATGCAACCCAGTTAGCGCTCGCAGGCAGCACCCCTAAAGGCACAGTATTAGTTTTAGCTGGAGATACTCCAATGTTGACGGGTCAATCACTTGTCGCATTTCTTGATGCGCACAATGATGGAAAATTCGCCGCATCGGTCTTAACTGCCGAGCACCCAGACCCATCGGGTTACGGCCGCATCATTCGTGATGACAGCAATGAACTTTTGCGTATCGTTGAAGAGCGCGATGCTAGTGATGATGAAAAATTTATTTTTGAGATTAATTCAGGGGTGTATGCCTTTGATGGTGCAAAGTTAGCTACGGCAATCGGAAAAATCACTAACTCTAATTCACAAAGCGAACTTTATTTAACCGATGTTATCGGAATCCTTAAAAGTGAAGGTGAATCAATCGCCGCGATCATGCTCGAAGATTTCACTGAAATCTTAGGCGTTAATGACCGTGTTCAATTAGCAGAAAGTGCTGCTTTGTTGCGCGATCGAATCAATGAGCACTGGATGCACGAAGGCGTCACAATTATCGATCCCACAACTACATGGATTGATTCAACAGCCACTCTGTCAAAGGATGTAACCCTGCACCCGGGAAGTGCCATTTTGGGTACTACAACTATTGCAACGGGCGCAGTTATTGGCCCACGAACTACTCTTGCCGACTGCGTTGTTAAAGAGGGTGCTGCGGTTCTTGAATCTATAGCGACCAATACGGTCATTGGCGAAGGTGCAACCGTTGGACCATTTACTTATTTACGCAGCGGAACAGTTCTGGGCGATAGTTCAAAGGCTGGGGCCTTTGTTGAAATGAAGAACTCAACAATTGGTACTGGCTCAAAAGTTCCACATCTTTCCTATGTAGGCGATGCAACTATTGGCGAGGGCACGAATATCGGTGCAGCAACAATTTTTGTGAACTACGACGGAGTTGATAAGCATCACACGACGGTTGGGGACCATGTCCGCATTGGTAGTGACACAATGCTCGTTGCGCCGATTTCTATCGGTGACGGGGCATATACGGCGGCCGGATCTGTCATTACTGAAGATGTTCCAGCTGGAGCAATTGGTGTCGGGCGGGCTAAGCAGAGAAATGTAATAGGTTGGGTTCTGCGCAAGCGCGCAGGAAGTAAATCTGCGCAAGCAGCCGAAGCAAGCGAGAAGAAAGGCTAAACATGGGCGAAATCCGGTTATCCTCAGAAAAGCGATTGCGTTTATTTTCCGGTCGTGGATACCCCGAACTAGCCGATGATGTAGCAACCGAACTCGGCGTTGAATTAACACCAACGTCTGCATATGACTTTTCTAATGGTGAGATCTTTGTTCGCTTTGAGGAATCAGTTCGTGGCTGCGATGCATTTGTTCTGCAAAGTCACACTGCTCCAGTTAATAAGCAGATTATGGAACAACTTATTATGATCGATGCGCTCAAGCGCGCATCTGCCAAGCGCATCACCGTTGTTGCACCTTTCTATGGTTATGCACGCCAAGATAAAAAGCATCGCGGACGTGAACCTATTTCAGCACGCTTAATGGCAGATCTCTTTAAGACTGCCGGCGCCGATCGTTTAATGGTCGTGGACCTTCACGCTTCACAGATTCAAGGTTTCTTCGATGGACCCGTTGACCACCTTTTCGCACTACCGATGCTTGCTAACTACGTTGGCAGCAAAGTTGATCGCTCTCGTTTAACAATTGTCTCTCCAGACTCTGGGCGAGTACGAGTCGCTGAACGCTGGTCAGATCTTCTTGGTGGGTGTCCAATTGCATTTATCCATAAGACTCGAGATCCTCGCATCCCTAATGAATCTGTAGCTGGCCGAGTAGTTGGCGATGTTCAAGGACAAACGTGCGTAGTGATCGATGACATGATCGACACCGCTGGAACGATAACAAAGGCCGTCGATGCTTTATTTGAAGCTGGCGCAAAAGATGTCATTATCGCCGCAACGCATGGAGTCTTTTCCGGTCCTGCCGTAGAGCGTTTACAGAACTGCAAGGCGTCCGAGGTTGTTATTACAAACACGCTTCCGATTTCAGATGATCAGAAATTTGATGGGCTTACGGTCCTATCTATCGCTCCGTTGCTGGCCCGCGCGATTCGTGAAGTCTTTGAGGATGGCTCAGTTACGAGCCTCTTTGACGGTCATTCTTAAGGGTAATTTGCGCTTTCTTATCTTCGCAGGCTAACCTTTGGGCTGTTCCGGCGAGGGTATGAATTTACTTCCGTAATCGACGGTGTGGGTTAATTCTCCTGCTGGGACTTTGTGAAAACACCGAAGCACTCAGAGAAAAAAATTATTTAAGGGGAATAAAAAATGGCAGAGATCACTATCAACGGCGTCCTTCGTACCGAATTTGGTAAAGGCGCATCACGTCGTGCCCGTCGCGACGGTTTAGTTCCTGCCGTTATTTACGGACATGGAGAGAAGCCACAGCACATCACTCTGCCAGCACGCGAACTCGGCGTTGCTCTAAAGCAGTCAAACGTTTTGCTTGACATCGTCATCGATGGAAAAACTGAGCTCACTCTTCCTAAGGCGATTGTCCGTCACCCACTCAAGCAGATTCTTGAGCACATTGACTTGGTTCTTGTCCGTCGTGGAGAAAAAGTTGTTGTTGCGATTCCAGTCCACGCAGTTGGAGAGCACGATCGTGATGGAATTCTCGAGCACGTTAACAACACAATCGAAGTACGCGTTGAGGCAACTGCAATTCCTAATTTCTTAGAACTCAATATCTCTGGCCTTGCTGCTGGAACTTCACTTTATGCTGGAGATGTAGTTCTGCCAGCAGGTGTTGAACTTGAATCAGATCCAAAGATGATCGTTGTTCACCTCTCCGAGCGCTCAACTGCCGTTGAAGAAGTAGCTCCAGTAGCTGCGGCACCAGATGCAGCCGCTGCACCTGCAGCACCAGCTGATACAGAGAAGTAAGCCGCTTAACCCTTACGCTTGTCGTTATGACGTGGTTGGTAGTTGGACTCGGTAATCCGGGCGATCAATATTCTGCTACCCGTCATAACGTAGGCCAGATGGTTATTGACGAGCTTGTTCGTCGGCATAATCTCAAACTATCGACACATAAATCCCGCACAGAAATTGCTGCTTATAAATTAGGCGCTGGCGAGAATACGCAATCAATAATTCTCGCCAAATCTAAGGGCTACATGAATGAAAGTGGTGGCCCAATAAAGGCGTTAGCTAATTTTTATTCAGTTGAAACCGATTCAATAATTGCATTGCACGATGAGCTCGATATTGGTTTTGCAACAATTCGAAGTAAATTTGCCGGTGGCGATAATGGTCATAACGGTCTTAAATCAATGACATCGGCTTTCGGTACCCCTGATTACTTCCGTGTGCGCTTAGGAATTGGTCGGCCAATGGGACAACAGGACCCAGCCGATTTTGTTTTAAAGGCCTTTTCAAAGGTAGAGCAAAAAGACTTGGCTGAATTCATTTCGCGAGCAGCAGATGTGGTTGAATCTTTAATTACTCAAGGTCTTGAAATAACCCAAACCCGCTTTAATAGTTAATAATCAGCCAGTATTTCTTAAACCTGCTGCGACACCATTAATTGTCAGCAGAAGTGCACGTTGCAGAGTCGAGTCAGTTGAACCTTGCGAATCCCGCACGCGTTTTAATAGATTAATTTGTAGCAAGTGGATAGGTGATAAATAAGCATCGCGCACTTGCAAAGTTCGTGCCAAAATCACTTGATCGGCAAGCAGAGAATCCTTTTTTGTAAGGAGCAAGATTTCAGCGACCGTTAAATCAAATTCAGCTTGAATCGTGTCAAGAAAATGATGCAGTTCGCTGGGTACAAGCGCTTGTACATAACGTCGTGCAAGTAAAAGATCGGTCTTAGCTAAAGTCATTTCAACATTACTAATGAAGGCATTGAAGAAGTGCCAATCTTTGAGCATGATCGCTAAAACATCGGATTTACCCGCCTCGCGCGCGGCCTTCAGACCTGAACCAACGCCATACCAACCTGGAACAATCTGCCGCGATTGTGTCCACCCAAATACCCATGGGATGGCACGCAGTGAGTCAAGTCCACCATGGGCATCGGGTCGCCTCGATGGACGCGAACCAAGAAAGAGATTTCCTAACTGCTCTACTGGGGTTGAAGCATAGAAATAAGCTGGCAGATCTTTGTGATCGATTAGCGTGCGGTAAGTAGTAAATGCATTATCGCTCACTAACTGCATGCACTCTCCCCACATTGCTAACGACGAGGCAGACTGTCGTGGCGCACGATTGAGAACGGTTGCTTCAAGGGATGCTGCCATCGTTAACTCAACATGTTCGCGAGCAAGGGAGGGAAGTGCATATTTATCACTAATAACTTCGCCTTGTTCAGTCATCTTTATTTGGCCATCAACTGATCCCCAGGGCAGGGCAATGAGCGCCTCATAAGTTGGCCCACCACCGCGACCAACTGAGCCGCCTCGACCATGGAACAATCGCAACTTAACTCCGTGCTTAATTGCAACATCGCGCAAAGAGCGTTGGGCACGATGGATCTCCCACTGACTAGTTGCAATTCCTGCATCCTTATTTGAATCGGAGTAGCCAAGCATTACTTCTTGGACATCTCCGCGCAATGAAACTATCTGGCGATATGTGGCGTTGCTCAATAGTTTTTCAAGTATTTCACCTGCAGCTCGAAGCTCTGCAACAGTTTCAAGAAGTGGAGCAAAGCCGATTTGAGCGCTTTGCTCCTTAATGTTTACAAGTCCTACTTGACCAGCGATTATTACGGCAGCGATTAAATCATCGGCGCCCTTGGTCATTGAAACTATGTACGTTTCAATCGCTTCTGGGCCGAAACGCTCAATTAAATCGGAGATCGCTAGAAAAGTATCGAGCGTTCTTTTACCGGCAGGATCCAGGGAGGAAGTATCCAACTGCGTTTGGCTTTGTAGAAGCCCAGTCAATATTTCAAACTTCTCATCGTGACTCTTGCTCAAGTAGTCAGCGGTCCCAATGATTAGACTTAGTAGGTGATGGTGGGCATCTGAGTGCTCACGAATATCCATGGTGGCATGGGTAATTCCAAAAGCTGCAACAGTTCGAATCGTGCGCTCAAGCAGGCCTGTGGCAATGAGCTCGCCTTTATGCTCAAAGAGTGAATTACGCATAAGCGTTAGATCGGCTAACAACTCAGCAGTATTTTTATAATCTCTGTTTGGAACATGTGGGCCATCTTGTGCATGACGGTTACGGGTAAATGCCAGACGATGAACAATTGCCGTTGCTTTGAGTCGATACGGCTCTTCAGCATTAAGACGCAGGAAACGCGCTTCGAACTCGGGAATATTTGCTAAGTCTTTTTCTACAGAGGCTGTAAGTTGCGGAGTTGCCCCAACGATTCGTGTCGAAATCGAAAGTAATTGGCGGAGTTCATCCATCGCTGAAATTGTTACACGAATTGCGTGACCAACTTGAAGCACCATGGCATCGGTTGTTATTTGCGCCGTAACATTGGGATTTCCGTCACGATCTCCACCAATCCAACTTCCAAAAGAGAGTGGCCTGGCAGTAACGTCGATTTCAACACCAATGCGCTTTAGCTCTTTTGAAAATTCATCGAGGACTTCTGGAACTGTAAGCCGGAATAAATCATCGAGGTAGTACAAAGCGTTCATCGCCTCATCGAGAGGTTCTGGCCGATCTAAACGCAGTTCATCGGTCTGCCATAACAAGTCGATAGTTTCAGCTAAACGTTCACCGTGGGTTGGGTCGGTTGGATTATCGAGTAAATCGGCGATTCGACCCATCTTATTTAGAATTGATCGTCGTGCAGCTTCAGTTGGATGCGCCGTAAAGACTGGGCGAACCGACATTTCGTTAACCCACATTGAAATCTCTTCGACTGTTAATTCGTGGCCGGGTGATTGAGAAACTAATGCAGCTTCGATTTTATCAACAGCGCGTGCAATCCAAGAACCGCCTTCAACACGCGTATCTGCGATAACGCGAGAGCGGTGAACTTGCTCTGCAACGTTAGCTAAATGAAAGTAGGTACTAAATGCACGCACCAGTTGAACTGAATCTTCAACCGAAAGTGTCGCTAGAAGTTCAACGCCATTACCCTCACGGACAGCCTTTCGAACTTTCTCAACGAGCTCTAAAAGCTGCGGTCCCTCTTGGCGCACGAGAGTTTGACCCAATAAATCACCCAGACGTCGCACATCACTGCGTAGTGCAGCATCATCTGCTGCAATGGCACCGGGCTGCGTAGTCATTGGCCAATCCTCTCAGGTATCGCAGGTGGCGCATAATAAATTAGACTAAATGCGTAAGTAAGCCCCCTCCCTTTGGGAGTTGGGGCCAATGGACGTTTGGGGGCGATTAATGCGGGGATTAATTAATACGCTTCCACTTACCGCCCACGCGTCTCACATTGTGGCGCCTGCGCCGATGTATCCATTTCTACTCGCATCACGCGCAGAAAAATCGCCGATCCTCGTCATTACCAGTTCAAGTCGAAGTGCTGAAGATTTAGTTAATGAACTGCGTGAACTTCACGCCAATGTACTGGAGTTTCCAGCTTGGGAAACTTTGCCCCATGAACGCCTGAGCCCGCGCAGCGACACCGTCGCGCGGCGAATTTCAACGCTGTATAACTTAGAAAAGAAACAGAGCAGCAATCCCATAGTTGTCACTCCGGTGCGCGGTGCGATTCACCGCATCATTGGAGACCTAGGTAAATCTCCGCTTCTGCAACTTGAAATTGGTAAAGAGCAGTCTCTAGATTTACTGGTTCGACACTTATCTAGCCTTGCCTATTCGCGAACTGATTTAGTTGAGCGCCGAGGTGAGTTCGCGGTGCGCGGGGGAATCGTTGATCTCTTTCTACCATTGAGTGCGCATCCAATTCGAATTGATTTCTTTGGCGATGAGATTGAAGATATTAGTTTCTTTGAGGTTGCCGACCAGCGAACATTTGCACCTGTAGTTGGCGGTGTAGAAATCTATCCTTGTCGGGAATTATTAATAACACCAACGATTCGCGCCCGCGCACTGGAACTTAAAGAAAACCTCCCTGGGGCAAGTGAGTTATTAGAAAAAATTAGTGAGGGAATGTCATTCGAGGGAATGGAGTCGCTGATTCCATTGCTCATTGATCAGACGCAAACTCTGCTTGCCCGCATGCCAGCCGATACACAAGTGGTTTTCATTGATCACGAACGAATTAGATCGCGGGCAGGTGATTTACTCGCAACAAATGAAGAATTCCTTAATGCATCCTGGTCCAATGCCGCCCATGGAGCTGTGGCGCCGATCTATGACGGCTCTGGAACGTATATGTCGTGGACTGACTTGATGCAGGAGGTTAACTCTCTTAACTTAGAGATGTCCTCGTTAGACCCATTTGGTAGTGACCTTGCTGAGGCAACAGAGTTTTTAGATTACCGAGCAATTGATCCAATGCGCGGAGATATCGATCGCACTATCGCAGCACTGAGTGAGGCAGTTAATTCACATTTTACGGTTGTCTTTGCAACACATGGACATGGAATGTTAGAGCGCTATGCAGGAATTTTGCGAAATGCCGATTTACCAATTCATATTGTAGAAAAACTTAATGCAACCCCGACTAAAGGCAGTATTCATTTAACGACATCGGTTATTGCACATGGCTTTGAGAGTGCGAGCGATCAAATATTTTTTATGACCGAGCGGGATTTAACCGGCAGTAAAGGCAGCGTTAAAGATAGTGAGCGATTGCCCTCAAAGCGCAAGGCGGCCATTGATCCTCTCGAACTTCGCAGCGGTGATTTTGTGGTCCATGAGCAACATGGAATTGGTCGCTATGTCGAATTAGTGCAACGCACCGTAGCTGGAGTTACACGAGAGTATTTAGTCATTGAGTATGCATCGGCTAAGCGCGGGCAACCAGGCGATCGAATTTTTGTTCCAACCGATGCCCTGGAACAAGTAAGTAAATATGTTGGTGGTGAAGCACCGACAGTTCATCGCATTGGAAGCGGAGAATGGCAAAAAGCTAAGGGGCGTGCTCGCAAAGCCGTTCGCCAGATAGCGGGTGAACTTATTCGTTTATACGCGGCGCGGACTAGTTCACCAGGTTTTGCTTTCTCACCCGATACTCCCTGGCAACGCGAACTTGAAGACTCTTTTTCCTATATTGAAACGCCCGACCAACTTTCAACTATTAATGATGTCAAGGCCGACATGGAGCGCCCTTATCCAATGGATCGAATCATTTGCGGCGACGTGGGATATGGCAAAACTGAGATCGCAATTCGTGCCGCATTTAAAGCCGTTCAAGATGGCAAACAGGTCGCCGTGCTGGTTCCCACAACGCTTCTTGTCCAACAACACACCAAAACTTTTACTGAGCGCTATGCCGGCTTTCCCTTAAGAGTTGCTGGCCTCTCACGCTTTAATACAGCTAAGGAGAGCAAGGAAGTCCTCGAGGGATTACTGAAAGGCACAGTTGACGTTGTTATTGGCACACACCGAATTCTCTCGAGCGATGTGATTTTTAAAGACTTAGGCCTCGTTATTGTCGATGAGGAGCAGCGCTTCGGTGTTGAACAAAAAGAGTCACTTAAAAAGATGCGCACCACCGTCGATGTTTTAGCAATGTCGGCAACGCCTATCCCTCGAACTCTGGAAATGGCGATTACCGGAATTCGTGAGATGTCCACGATTACAACGCCACCGGAAGAGCGTCATCCAATTTTGACCTATGTAGGTCCGGCAGAAGAGGGTCAGATAACTGCGGCGATTCACCGCGAACTTTTGCGCGATGGACAGATTTTCTATCTACATAACCGTGTTGAAACTATTGATCAAGCAGCTTCGCGATTACAAGAACTTGTACCTGAAGCGAGAATTCGAATTGCACATGGCCAGATGAGTGAAGGCGCACTCGAAGATGTAATTTTAGGATTTTGGAATCGAGATTTCGATGTCTTAGTTAGCACCACGATTGTTGAGAGTGGTCTAGATATTCAAAATGCAAATACATTAATCGTTGAACGTGCCGATCGTTTTGGTCTATCACAACTTCACCAACTGCGTGGTCGTGTTGGCCGGGGCCGAGAGCGGGCATATGCATATTTTCTCTATCCCGCCGATCAACCGCTATCAGAGCTCGCTCATGAGCGCTTGACTACAATCGCTGCCAATACAGATTTAGGCTCTGGAATGCGCGTTGCCCTTAAAGATTTAGAGATCCGCGGGGCTGGAAATTTATTAGGTGGTGAACAATCCGGACACATTGCCGATGTCGGCTTTGATTTGTATATGCGCATGGTTGGCGAAGCCGTCAATGATTACAAGGCTGGAATAATTGAAACTGAAGAGAAGGTAAGTGATTGCAAAGTTGAACTTCCTATTAACGCCCACCTTTCAACTGAGTACGTACCTGGTGAGCGTTTGCGACTTGATCTGTATCGCCGATTAGCCGATGTTAAAAATAATGAGGATGTCGAATCTATTCGAGCCGAACTTGTCGATCGCTTTGGAGAACTCCCAGGTGAGGCTCAGGCATTGCTCGGCGTGGCCTCTTTGCGTGCCCGAGCTAAAGCGGCAAAACTCACAGAGGTTGTGGTCCAAGGAAAGTTCCTGCGATTAGCACCGTTACACCTGCCTGAATCCAAACAGATGCGCCTTTCTCGCCTGTATCCAGGCTCACTCTATAAATCGGCTGCCAACACGGTTTTAGTCGCGCTAAAGACCAGTGGCTCATGGAATCCGTCCATAAATACCCCAGCGATGGTGGATACTTCTCTTCTGGCCTGGACCATTGAGGTCGTCAACCAACTTAGCGATTCTCCGAAAGCGAGCTCACAGTGAAGAAGATTCTTGCCGTAGTAACCGTAGCAACTGCACTTTTACTATCTGGTTGTTCGCAAGTCGGGTCGGCCGCAACTCTTGGTAAGACGAAGATTTCTCAGGCAACGGTGCAGGCAAGCATTGATGCAATTATTGCTGCTCGCGTTGGCGTTGATACATCCCAGATGCAAATTGAAACCGGTGAGGCACTCAACCGTGGACAACTTCGCTTTCACTTATTAACTGCCCTACTGCGTGCTACCGGACAAGAATTAAAGATTTCAGTATCAAAGGCTGAAATCGATACTCGCAAACAAAGCATCATTACCCAAGTTGGTGGAGCTGAAGCTCTACCAAAAGCTCTAGTCAGTGCGGGAATCGCACCAAATGATTTAGATACATATATTGAAGCGATGACTTACTCAGACAAGATCAGCCAAGCCCTTACCGCTAGTGGTGTCGCACAGACAGATCTTGGTGGTGCAGTCCAAAAGCTTGTGGTTGCAAAAGCAAAGCAGTTAGGCGTGACCGTTAATCCACGTTACGGCAAGTGGGATGGCGCAGTGGCAGATGTAGTTGCAGTGGATTCTGCAAGCCCAGCAGTCACTCCAGCAACTAAGTAGTTCGCATCGATGGAAGGTTCACAGCTTCAACGTCTCGTTGAAGTTATGGACCAACTTCGCTCTCCTGGGGGATGTCCTTGGGATGCCGAACAAACGCATGAGTCTCTACTTAAATATCTTCTAGAAGAGTCATACGAGTTTGTCGACGCAGTTCAAAGCGGCAACCGTGCCGATATGCGCGAAGAGCTCGGGGACGTTCTACTCCAAGTTTACTTCCATGCACGTATTGCTGAGGAAGATCCCAATGATCCATTTTCGATTGAGGATGTTGCCGAATCTATCGCTGACAAATTAATCCGCCGCCACCCACATGTCTTTGCCGGAGTTGAAGTTCGAGATTCAGCCGAAGTGTTACAAAATTGGGAAGAGATTAAAAAACACGAGAAGGGTCGCACGTCATCCCTAGATGGAATCGCAATGACTCAACCCGCACTTCCATTAATTGAAAAACTTTTATATCGTGCATCAAAATACGGCGTCGATGTTGTGACTCCGAGTGCGCTAGATATGGATAAGCAAGCCGATGAGAGTGGCGTGGGAGAAGCGCTTTTAACCGTAATTGCCTGGGCACATTCCAGCGGTATTGATGCCGAGTCGGCGCTGCGCAAGGAGGCTATGCGATTGAGCCAACAAATAGCGGCCACTGAAGCACGGTAGGATTAGCGCATAAAAGTTTGTGCGATTTCAGAGTTGAGGGCGCGCTGAGTACATAGATTTAAGTGACGAAGGAGAAACGCAATGGCAATAATCCAGGCTCTTGGAGCCCGTGAAATTCTCGACTCCCGTGGAAATCCAACGGTAGAAGTTGAAATTGAATTAGAAGATGGCACACAGGCTCGTGCTGCAGTTCCTAGCGGAGCATCAACGGGTGCATTTGAGGCCGCCGAACTTCGCGATGGTGGAACGCGTTACTTAGGCAAAGGCGTAGAAAAGGCGATTGCATTTCTCAACAATGAAATTGCACCAGAGATTATTGGCTTTGATGCACAGGATCAGCGCTTAATTGATGCAGCGATGATTGAGCTCGATGGCACTAAAAACAAGTCACGTATGGGAGCAAATGCAATTCTTGGTGCGTCATTAGCCGTTGCTAAAGCTTCTGCAGAGTCGGCTGACCTCTCACTCTTTCGCTATTTAGGTGGGCCAAATGCCCATCTACTTCCAGTTCCAATGATGAATATCCTCAACGGTGGTGCACATGCCGATACCAATGTTGATATTCAAGAGTTCATGATTGCGCCAATTGGAGCGCCTACTTTCCGCGAGTCATTGCGTTGGGGCGCTGAGATTTATCACGCGCTCAAAGCCGTATTAAAGAAGCGTGGATTAGCGACAAGCGTTGGCGACGAAGGTGGCTTTGCGCCAAACCTTGAAAGTAATCGCGCCGCTCTCGACCTAATTCTCGAAGCAATTGCTGCTGCAGGATTTAAGCCAGGTAGCGATATTGCACTTGCAATGGATGTTGCTGCAACTGAGTTCCATGACAATGGAAAATATAAGTTCGAGGGCGCCCTTAAAACCTCCGATGAAATGATCGCTTATTACACATCATTAGTTGATGCCTACCCAATCGTTTCAATCGAAGACCCATTAAACGAAGAGGATTGGGCAGGCTGGACAACAATGACGAGCGCGCTGGGTTCACGTATTCAGATCGTGGGAGATGATTTATTTGTTACTAACCCTGTGCGACTTGCACGTGGAATCGCTGGCAATACCGCCAACGCGCTTCTGGTTAAAGTTAACCAAATTGGAACGTTGACAGAGACTATTGATGCCGTTGAAATGGCACATCATGCAAGCTATCGAACAATGATGAGTCATCGTTCGGGTGAGACTGAAGATACAACGATCGCTGATTTGGCTGTTGCCCTTAACTGCGGACAAATTAAAACCGGTGCGCCCGCACGTACCGAGCGCGTAGCAAAATATAATCAACTACTACGAATCGAAGAAGAGCTCCAAGACGGCGCACGTTATGCCGGCCGCAGCGCTTTTCCACGTTTTAAGGCTTAAGTAGGTTACCGATGGCACGTCGAGGTTTGCAATTTGGACGTCGACGTACATCGGGTCGCGCATTGGCGCTATCAGTAGTTTTCTTTTTCTTAGCCCTTACTCTTGCGCCACCTATTAAGCATTACTTCACTCAACGCGCACAAATAAGTGCGCTCAATGCGCAATTGGTTTCTGATAACAAAGCTCTGGATGCCGCACGTAAAGAGTTACTACTATGGCAAGATCCCCAATACGTAAAGTCACAAGCCCGGGAGCGTCTGCACTTTGTTCTTCCGGGTGAGCGCCAATACATCGTTACCGAAGGTGCAACTACAACAGATACGGCTTCACCAACTAAAGTCGCAAGCGCTCTAGTTGATGGCCAACCGTGGTACACCCGACTTATCGCATCGATTAGCGAATCTGGTAATAAGTGAGGAACGTTAGTCAGAGTGATTTAGATTGTATTGAAACTCAGTTAGGTCGAACCCCTCGCGATGTTCATGCGATTGCATATCGCTGTCCTTGCGGCAATCCTGCAGTCGTTGAAACTCCACCACGATTAGCCGATGGCACGCCATTTCCAACTTTCTATTATGCGACCTGTCCCCGTTTAACTGCCGCAATTTCTACCCTTGAAACAACTGGGTTAATGGGGGAGATGAATGAACGCCTTGCAACCGATGCCGAGTTAGCCGGGGCTTATCACGCTGCCCACGATGATTACATTGCCGCACGTTCGGCCTTAGGAATTGATGTTCCAGAAGTTGAGGATGTGTCCGCCGGCGGAATGCCAACACGCGTGAAATGTTTACACTCACTAATAGCACACTCTCTTGCTGCGGGTCCCGATGTGAACCCACTCGGAGATGAGGCCTTAGCTAAACTTCCCAAATGGTGGGAGAGCGCCCCATGCGAGTAGCTGCTATTGATTGCGGAACTAACTCACTTCGTATGCTCATTGCAGATATCGAAGGCGATAATTGTCGCGAAGTAATTCGCACCATGGAAGTTGTTCGACTTGGCCAAGGTGTTGATGAGACGGGTGAGTTCCATCCGGATGCAATTGCTCGAACTTTAGCTGGCGTTGATAAACTTGCAGTAGAGATTGCAAAACGTGGAGTTCAAAAGATCCGCTTTTGTGCCACAAGTGCTACGCGCGATGCAACTAACCGTCATCTATTTATCGATGGCGTACGTGATCGCCTTGGCGTTGAACCCGAAGTCATTAGTGGAGAAGAAGAAGCGGCGCTTTCATTTACTGGCGCAATTCAAGATATGTCGCTCGCCGATGCTCCTTTCCTAGTTGTTGATATTGGTGGAGGGTCAACCGAGTTTGTATTTGGAACAGCCCATGTTGAGTTCGCAAAGAGCGTCAATATCGGTTGCGTCCGAATGACCGAGCGCCATTTCACTAACGATCCAATTCAAGTTCACGAAATCGAAAAAGCCCGCGTTGATATTCAAGAGGCAATTGCTAAGGCTGCCGCAGTTGTCCCAATTACGAGTGCAAAAACTCTCATTGCAGTTGCCGGCACTGCAACGACCGTTGCTGCCGCAGCTCTTGGCCTGCCTGAATATGATCGATATGCAATTCACCTCTCTCGCATTAGCGCAGCTCAATCACATGACATTGCAAATATGTTTCTAACCTCAACGCATGAGCAACGATTAGCCCTTGGCTATATGCACCCAGGCCGAGTAGATGTAATTCCAGCCGGCTCCCTAGTTCTTTCAGAAATAATGAAAGCAAGCGGTGCCACCGAGTTTGTTGCATCAGAATCAGATATTTTGGATGGCATTGCACGCTCAATTGGCTATTAATTCCAACAAATAGGGTTGCCGTGTGAGGGGTTACCTCTATCTATTTCTGGTTTTTACATGAATACTTCCCAGCCTAGGCACGGAGAGGTGCAACCATGAGCAAAGATTTAGCTGAGATAACACGATTAATCGGTCTATATATTGATGGTGCAGGCAAGGGAGATGCAGCAAAGCTTGAAGAGGCATTCCACTCAAGCGCCCATTGGTTTGGCACAGTTGGCGGCGTCGACTACGACTTAGATAAGCCAGCATTTATCGCACTCATGGTCGGTTCTCCTGGCGATGCCGGCGCGCTCCAGTGCAAAATCACTGACATTCAAATCGACGGATCTGCAGCAACTGCGACGTTAAGAGAAGTTGGTTTCTGGGGAACTCTTGCATTCACTGACTATTTCACACTCGCCATTCTCGATGGCCATTGGCAGATCACATGCAAGACTTTCGCCAACACGGGTGCCTCAAATTAGTACCGATCTCTTTCCAGCTCGTCAAAAGGTTATTGCACAGCTGGTCAACGCAATTAACTCCAAGGACCTGACTGGCCTTAGCGAGCACTTTCTTGATGGTTTCGTTTCAAAGGATTCCGAAGGGACTGTAATTATTGATGGATTTCCAGCCTTAATTAAGGGTCTTTCTGAAATATTCGAGAAATTTCCAGATGTGCAAATCAGAGTTGATGGATGTATTGGTGTTGGAGATTTATTGACTCACTCAGAGCACATATTCAATTTCGCTGATGGCCATACTGAAGACTGGATCTATGTCTATAAATTCAGCGGAGTAAAAATCGTCAATTGGCACGGGTACAGCGCTAAAACGAGCTAAAAGGCTAAGTGTTTAGCCTGCACTGTTCCTCTAGTACACTCACGTATTCGCCCATTATGAGCGTGCGCCCCGATAGCCCAATGGCAGAGGCAGAGGACTTAAAATCCTCCCAGTGTGGGTTCGACCCCCACTCGGGGCACCAGTTAGCTCATAGTTCGAATTGAGAGCACTGGAGTAAATGGGTGAATATTGAAGCGATATGAGAGTTGGGTAGTCGCCGCACTATTAAATTCTGTCGCCATTCAAGCCAGTACATATTTGGCACGTCCGATGATTAGTTACAAACTTCTTGAGCTCCATTCAAATAGTTTCACGGTGGGATCATTCGGTGCTCTATATGCCCTTTTCCCACTTCTTTTAGCCATACCGCTTGGACGCTGGATAAATCAGTTTGGTGAAGGTCGCTTTATTGCCCTAGGAACTTTGGTAATCGCCCTTTCAACATGTGTCTTGGCGATGGCGCACAATAAAGTCGAAATGATATTTCTTGTCGCACTGCTCGGAACATCTCAATTGCTATGCATGACTGGTGCGCAAGCCCTATTTGCCAATAGAACGGCCCAAAAGAATTATGAAAACTATTTTGGTTATTACACATTTAGTGCAGCGTTAGGGCAATTAATTGGACCAATAGTTGGCGCAGTAGTCTCTGGCTCAAGTGGAATCTTGCCGCACTCAACTAGCAGTGCATTCTATGCATCGGCAGCTATTGCCCTCTTGGGTCTGATTCCACTTCTCTTTGGTATGCCAATGAAGCCAACTTTGCGCGTAACGGCGAAAGCGTCACGAGAAAATGCTTCAGTGAAACGCTTGTTGAGCAACCCCGGCATGCTGGTTGCCATGTATGCAAGCCTTGCCGTGAGCTCAACGGTTGATGTCCTGGTTGTATTTTTGCCAGTCTTTGGCAAAGAGAAGGGTTTTTCATCGGGTGCAATTGGAGTTATTTTGGCACTTCGGGCGGCTGCGTCGATGCTTTCACGCATCAAACTCGGAAAGTTAACTGAAAAAATCGGCTATTTTCGTTTACTTATTGGCAGTATCGTCGCTTCATCGATCGCATGTGTAATTGCGGCATTTTCAACTTCACCGCTATTTCTCGGAATAGTCATTGTCCTTGCTGGGCTTTCATTTGGAGTGGGCCAACCAATGACTATGGCTTGGGTTTCGCGGATTAGTCGTGATGATGAACGTTCTTTTGCAGTAAGCATTCGATTGGG
>JBAXFS010000008.1:0-39551 GCA_037139795.1 Actinomycetes bacterium | reverse complement strand
GCATCGTACTTATCTCTCTCGTCGGAGATGTAATTCTCAATATGTGCTTGGCAATCAATCACCGAAGCGATCGATATGTAGGTTACTCAACGTAAATTGTGTGTTGACTAGCTCTTATTGTTGGGTTTGAGCACTGAATCAAAGAGAGAACGCAATTCTCTAACAACGCCAGCCGGTGCACTTCTTGGATGACCTGCATTAAACGGTGGCTTCGGGTCGTACTCCATATCCAGCTGCATCTTTTGCGCAAACTCTTGCCCAAAGATTCGCTCTGACAAAACCAACGACATATCAATTCCGGCAGATACTCCCGCTGCAGTCATTATTTTCCCCGACTCCACAACGCGTTCATCGCGTGGGGCCGCGCCATAATCAGATAGCTCAGTATGTGAATACCAATGCGTCGTTGCCGGAACTCCTTTAAGTACACCTGCAGCACCAAGCATGAGCGCGCCGGTGCAAACCGAAATCGTCCACTCTGTAGTTGGATGGATTTTGGCGATCCAATCGATTAAGGGATCGCCTGAACGTGCCATTGTGATTGCGGGCAGGCCGCCTGGCACGACCAAGATGTCGGCGCTATTTACTTCATCGATACTTTTTTGTGCATGAATAGTCGTTGCTCCACCATCACTTACTGGTCCTGCATTCTTGGCAACGTATGAAAACTCATAGCCCGGAAATTGCGATAGTGCATGGTAAGGACCAACTGCATCCAGGGGAGTGAAACCTGGGTAGAGCAACATTACGATCTGCTTCATCGAGGGACTAACGCATTTTTGGTGCGCGTGTTGGCATTGGCCCCTTTGGAATAGGCATCGATAAGCCACCGACAGCCTTTAGTCGAGCGCGAACTTCGCGCATTTGATGGGCCGTTAACTTCTTTGACAATTTCTGTAGATGCTTTTGAAGTTTACGCAATGGAACTTGGCCTTTTTCATCGCCAACTACAACCAAAGTAATGGGGACGCCAGGTGCAAAACGCTCAGTCTTTTTACGCTCTTCAGCGAGCATTTGATTAACGGCATTCGATCCCTCGCCAGTTAAAACTATTCCAGCACGGCCAACACTTCGGTGAACCATGTCCTGGTTACGAGCAACGGCAACTGCAGGCGTGGTTGTCCATCCCTTTCGAATCGCCATTAAAACACTTGCGCCGGCACCGATCTGACCTTCAATCGATTTATAGGCCGAGGATCCAGCTACGCGCGTAAAGAATAAAAGTGTGGTCAAGAATGAAAGCGGCAAGAAAATGAAACCAAAGTACAGAGGATGCCCAATTCCCATGCCAATCGCGATTCCGATGATCCATGTGATCAGAAATATCGCAATGAGTGCAAATGGAATCCAAGGCTTAACCTGCTTAGTTACGGCATAAGCATCACGGAAAGTTTGAAAACGGGGTTTCTTAATCTTCTCTGCTTTAGCTTTACGTTTGAACATGTGGGCTAGTTTAGTGGGGCAGGAGCCGTTCCACCAAGGCGGGTAGGCGCCCAACGCTTACCGACATGACTATCAGGGTATTTATCCTGAACTTGGCGAAGCATCCCAATGAGAGTTTCGCGCAGATGGGCCTCGGCAATCTCAATGTCATCGCCCTTTTTACAGAAGATGGGATCTCCAAAGACGACGGTGACTGGAATATGTTCTCGGCGAAGATTTCGTTTGACACCTTTAGTCCAGATTCTTTGGCTGCCCCAAATAATTGTTGGAATTACTGGAACGCCCGCTCCCATAGCAAGACGGACTGCGCCAGATTTCAATCCCTTAATCTCAAAACTTGTGGAGACCGTTCCTTCTGGAAAGATTCCGATAATCTCGCCGGACTTTAACGCCCGAAGTGCGGCCACAAAAGAGGCTGCGCCATTTTCGCGATCAACATTAATATGGTGCATTCCCCGCATGAGTGGCCCAGCAAGTTTGTTATTAAAGACCTCTTTTTTTGCCATGAAGCGCACATATCGACCAGCTGGAAGCGCGGCAGTTCCAGTAATTGCAAAATCGAGATAGCTCACATGGTTGATAGCAAGTATCGCTCCGTCTTTCTTGGGAATATTGTCAACACCTTGAAAATCAAATTGTAAATCTAAATATTTCCAAAGTGATTTGATTGCAACAATAACTGGGGGATAGACAAGATCAGCCATGAGTTGCCTTTGCCGACATTGCCTGCTTATAGAGGCGTCCGGCGCGATAACTTGAGCGAACGAGAGGCCCGCTCATTACGCCAAGGAAACCAGCTTGCGTTGCCTCAGCTGCTAACTCAACAAACTCTTCAGGTTTTACCCAACGGACAACGGGGTGGTGGCGATTAGTTGGGCGCAGGTACTGGGTGATCGTTATTAAGTCGCAACCTGCGCTGCGCAAATCAATTAGAGCCTGTGAAACCTCTTCTCGAGTTTCACCGAGTCCAAGAATTAAATTAGATTTGGTGATCAAACCAAAATCGCGGGCCATGGTGATTACACGTAAGGATTTTTCATAAGTAAAGGCAGGTCGAATCTCTTTAAAGATACGGGGCACGGTCTCTAAGTTGTGTGCAAATACTTCGGGGCGAGTTTCAAAAATCTGATTAAGCAGGTCGGCCTTTGCGTGAAAATCTGGGGCCAACATCTCAACGCCACAACCTGGATTTAATTCATGCACTTGCTTGATAGTTTCGGCATAGAGCCAAGCACCTTCATCGGGAAGGTCATCGCGCGTAACGCCGGTAATGGTTGCATAAGCAAGACCCATCGCTTGAACTGATTCGGCGATTTTGCGTGGCTCTTCACGATCTAGTGCATCGGGCTTGCCAGTATCAATGTTGCAGAAATCGCAGCGGCGCGTGCACTTGTCACCACCGATGAGAAAAGTCGCCTCTTTATCTTCCCAGCATTCAAAAATATTTGGACAGGCCGCTTCTTGGCAGACAGTGTGCAAGCCCTCAGTTTTAACTAAAGAGCGAAGTCGTGTGTACTCAGGTCCCATATTTGCACGCGTCTTAATCCACTCTGGCTTTCGCTCAATTGGAACGAGTGCATTGCGAGCTTCGATACGGATCATCTTGCGACCCTCAGGTTCGATACTCATATGCTCACCCGCTTAAGCGACTCAAAGATATGTCGTTCAACAATTGGAGCTACTTCCTCAATTGTGATTGATCGCCCTAACTCTTTTTCCATCGACGTTACATCGGCATCAGCGATTCCGCAGGGAATAATCTGTTCAAAGGCCGATAAATCGGGGCAGACGTTTAATGCAAAGCCATGCATAGTGACGCCCTTAGCTACGCGGATTCCGATAGCAGCGATTTTTCGATCGCCTTTCTCATCGCGAATCCAGACTCCGGAGCGACCAGCAAAACATTGAGCTGTAATTCCTAAATCTGCGCAGACTGCAATCAGACCGCGTTCTATTTCGCGCACAAAGCCAACGAGCTCGGTTGGCTTGGCTAAGCGAACAATTGGGTAGCCCACTAATTGGCCAGGACCATGCCACGTAATTTTCCCACCACGATCAACATCGATAACTGGAGTGCCATCTTGTGGGCGTTCGGATGCATCAGTGCGGCGACCGGCGGTGTACACGGATGGGTGTTGAAGGAGAAGGAGGGTATTGGGGCGGAGCTTTTCGGCGACCTCTGAATGAATTGTGCGTTGGACGTCCCAGGCTTTTTCATAATCAATAAGGCCGTGACGGGTTAGAGCGATAGCAGTTTCAGTCGGACTTATTAAAACAGGCACTTACCTAGCCTAAAGGTAGGATTGCCTCCTTACCAATCGGAAGCGAGATTTCGCCGTGTCTACACCTGTGTTAAAGAAGAGCAGCCGCCCATTTATCACCGCCTTGATTGTGATATTTATCTGGTTTGGCGCCAGCGGCGTATTTGGCCCGCTCTTTGGCTCGCTCTCAACGGTCCAGAAAAATGACAACTCTGCCTTTTTACCACAGAATGCTGAATCTACTAAGGCCGCCAAAATCATCACTAACTTCTCCGCCGATCAGACTCAGACAATTCCAACCTTGGTTCTTTATTTAGGTGCGGTAGATGATTCCAAAATAGCTGGCTTGAATGCCCATTTAGCAACGCTTGCAACGAGCTCGATTAAAGGTTCAAATATTCCAATCTCAAAATATTTAATTGCCGGTCAGCCAATCTTTGCTTTTCCATCCCACGATAAGAAGGCGTTACTTGTTAGCTTGCCGCTAACTTTTGATTCGGCTAGAGATTTGTTACCAAATAAAAAACCGGTGCTTCCAGAGATAATTAAAACTTTGCGCGAGGATTCGGCCACTTATGGAAAAGCCAATGGTTTAACGGCGAATGTAACTGGGGTCGGCGCGCTATTGGGTGATCTCTTTGGTGCTTTTAGCGGAATTGGTTCTGCTCTGCTATTTACCACCCTTGGTGTTGTCGCATTTATTTTGATCATCGTCTATCGCTCTCCAGTGTTATGGATTTTGCCGCTCTTCTCCTCTGTCGTTGCACTGTCTACTTCGGGCGGCATTGTTTATTTATTGGCTAAACACGGTGTGATCGATTTGAGCGGGCAGGCTCAAGGAATCCTTTCGGTTCTCGTCTTAGGTGCTGCAACAGATTATGCGCTGCTGTTGATCTCGCGATATCGCGAAGAGTTACACCATTACGAATCACGTTTTGATGCAATGAAAGCGGCTTACAAAGGCGTATTCGAACCGATTCTTGCATCAGGTTCAACGGTCATTGTTAGTTTGCTAGTTTTGTTACTCAGTGAGCTCTCTAATAACCGCGGGCTCGGTCCAGTTGGTGCCATTGGAATTGCCACATCGATGATAACTATTCTGACGCTATTGCCCGCACTCCTCGTCGCCTTTGGCCGCTGGATTTTCTGGCCGCGAATTCCGCGCTTTGACGACGTCAACTCTCAACTTGAGGGAACGTGGGCAAAGATTGGTTCTGGGATTCAAAAGCGTCCACGTAAGTTGTGGATCACAACATCCGTACTTCTCGTAGTGCTTGCTGGTTTTTCAACTACGTTAAATGCCAAGGGGCTATCAACGGCCGATGCATTTACTAAGAAACAGGATTCGGTAGTGGGTCTGCAGCTATTAGGCCAGCATTTTCCTGGAGGCGCCGGTCAACCAACTGAGATCGTTATTGCACAAGGTGACGTGGCTTCGGTGACTGCAACGTTATTGGGTGTTAATGGTGTCGCCTCAGTTGAACCAGTGCGCGTCGCTCAAGCAATTCCAGGACAACCTCTGCCCGCGATTAAATCAATTAATGGGCAAGTGATTTTAAATGCCACGCTTTCACTTAACCCCGATTCAACGGCTGCGCGTGAGGTTATTCCACGGATTCGAAGCGCAGTGCATGCAATTGATCCGAAGATTTTAGTTGGAGGTTCAACGGCAGTTGCATTTGATACCGACGTTGCCGCCAATCACGACAATAAAACTATAATTCCAATCGTTTTGGTTTTGATTACTTTAATTCTTGGGCTGTTATTGCGGAGCATTCTCTCAGCAGTTATGTTGCTCTCAACTGTAGTGCTTTCATACTTTGCAACTCTTGGTGCCTGTCAATTGGTATTTGCACATATCTTCCACTTTAAAGGCGCAGATACCTCGTTTCCATTGTTCGCCTTCATCTTCCTCGTAGCCCTGGGCATTGACTACAATATTTTTCTAATGACACGAGTTCGTGAAGAGAGCGTCAAAATTGGCACGCGTGCCGGAGTTATTAAGGGTTTGACGGTCACGGGTGGAGTTATTACGTCAGCTGGAATTGTCTTGGCAGCCACTTTTGGTGTTCTCGGGATTTTACCTTTGGTCTTCCTAGCCGAACTAGGCTTTGCCGTTGCCTTTGGCGTTCTACTCGATACGTTAATAGTTCGCACAATTTTAGTTCCGGCCTTGGCATATGACATCGGAGCTAAAATCTGGTGGCCATCGAAACTCACGAATAAATAAATGTCTCTTCGCGTCGGAATTGTTGGCTACGGCCTGGCGGGGCGTTACTTTCATGCACCGTTGCTCAAAGGGAGCGGTTTTGATGTTATTGCAATTCAGACTTCGAACGCACTTCGCGCAGCTCATGCGATTGAAGATTTTCCTCACGTAAAGGTTGTTGCAACGGTTGCCGAGTTAGTGGCGCAAAAACTAGATCTTGTAGTTGTTGCATCTGCGAATTTGTCTCACGCTGAAAATGCATTTGCCGCAATCTCTGCTGGAATTGCCGTCATTATCGATAAGCCGATGGGACGTACATATCAAGAGACTAAATCGATAATCGATGCCGGTAATCGCGCTGGAGTACGAGTTTCAACCTACTTTAACCGTAGGTGGGATAGCGATGCACTGACCATCAAGCGCGTTATTGCCTCGGGTGAGCTAGGAACGATTCACCGAATGGATTCGCGTTTTGAACGTTTTCGCCCCGACTTGAACTCAGTTTCGTGGCGAGAAAATATGACACCGGAAGATGGCGGCGGACTATTACTTGATTTGCAACCACACCTGATTTCAACGGCCATAGATTGGTTTGGTTCGGCCGAACTTGTAACTTCATCGGTTCGCGCATTGCGCGGGGGAGCCGACGATGACAGCGTCTTAGTGTTGCGCCATGAAAGCGGCGTTGTCTCTTATCTTTCAGCAAGTGCGTTAGTTGGAGCACCAGGTCCGCGCATTCGAATTTTGGGAACACAGGGCGCACTTGTAATCAACGATTTAGATCCGCAGGAGGATTTGCTCCGGGCCGGTAAGTATCCAGCAGGTGGGCGATGGGATGTGCCTACTGCATCAAAAGCATTTATTCATAGAGGTGATGACGTGGAAGAAATCGCTGGCGAGAATGGAAATTATGCACTCTTTTACTTAGCGGTTGCGGATGCACTTGAGGGTAAAGGCCCTTGGCCAATTGATAATCGCGATGCGCTACTCGTGGCACAGATTATCGATCAAGCTCGACACAACTCACTTCATGGCTAACACATTTGATTTCGTAGTTGTTGGGGCAGGCCTTGCCGGTTTAAATGCAGCGTTAACTTTGCAGGAAAAATGCGCAGACGTTGCGCTTGTGGAGGCAAGTGATCGAGCTGGTGGACGCGTAGCAACTGATGTCGTAGATGGATTTCTCTGCGACCGAGGTTTTCAACTCATTAACGCTAAATATCCATCGTTAATAGATCTCAACGTTATTAGCGAAATTGATTTCATTGCCGCCCCTAAAGTTATAGAGGTTTCTCTGGGCGATTCACGACATGTAATTGGTGATCCTCGCAAAGCGCCGCTTTCAGCACTAGATAAAGCCACCGGTACGATTCCTGAAAAGTTAACGTTACTGCGGATCATTCTTCAGCGGTCAAAGAAGAATCAATCCATTGGCGAAGTTTTGTCTACTTTAGGCACAACGTATGAGCGAGTGCTACGGCCTTTTTTAACTGGCGTTTTTCTTAGTGATCCACATGAGGTCGATGCCACTTATGGAAGAGCTGTTATCCGCTCATTTATCAGCGGTACACCTGGGCTACCACGGTTAGGTGTTGGCAAGCTCCCTAATGCCCTTGCTAAGCGGGTTGCAAACTTGCAACTCAATACGCGCGTTGAGGCGATACATGGAAATCGACTCGAAACCTCAAATGGCGCGATCACCGCTAAGACAATAATTATTGCAACCGATCCAACTACTGCGATTCAGTTACTAGATCTAACCGAACCCACGCCAATGGTTGGGTGCATAACTTGGTATCACCGTGCACAAGTAAATCCCTCAGGTACCGCACGGTTAATCATTGATGGTCAAAGACGCGGTCCGGTAATAAATAGCATTGTTGTCTCCGATATTTCTCCCGACTATGCACCCGCTGGTTCACATTTAGTGTCATCAACTAGCGGTACAAGTGTTAATGAATCCGATGTAAGACGGCATTTAGCGCTTATGTGGGGTGTCGATACTCGAGAGTGGGCGTTGATTGCAAAGTATGAAATCGCCGCCGCACTTCCACTGCACTCAGTTGGAAAAGCTCTCTCTCAACCATTAAAAATAAGTGACAATGTGTTTGTCGCAGGAGATCACCGAAGTGTTCCATCCCAACAAGGCGCGCTTTTTACTGGAAAGTTAGTGGCGGAGTTAGCCTTTAACGAGGGCGTCTAGAGTCTCAGTAATGTGTGGGTAGTTCCACGTAAAACCGGCATCTTGTAAAACTTGGGGGAGCACGCGCTTTGAGCCGAGGATTTCATTTGAAAAACCGCCTAAAGCAATTTTGAGTGCAATCGCAGGCGCTGGAAATAATGCTGGGCGGTGCACGGCGCGTGCCAATGCTGAAGTGAACTCTTGATTTGTGACTGGATTAGGCGTTGTTAGGTTAATTGCTCCAGAGATATTTTCTACAAGTGCGAAATCGATAGCACGAACCACATCGTGCAACGTGATCCAAGACCACCATTGCTTTCCGCTTCCAAGTTTTCCACCAAAACCTAAACGAAATAGGGGAAGCATCTTTCCGAGCGCGCCACCAGTTGGATCTAAAACTAATCCGGTGCGAAGTTTTACTGTGCGTACATCCCCGGCTAAATCAGCTGCAGCTTCCCACTCACGACAAACGGCAGCTAGAAAATCATCGCCCACGCGGTCGGTTTCAATGACAGCGCGATTGCCGCTCTCTCCATACCAGCCCATGGCACTTGCCGAAATGAAAACCGCGGGTTTAACGGCAGTAACAGCTTTAGCAATTGTTGTTGTTCCCAATAAGCGAGAGTTAAGAATCTCCGCGCGATATTTTTTACTCCAACGCTTTCCATCGACTGGGGCACCTGCCAAATGAATGACCGCATCGACGCCTTCCAAAGCGCTTAAATCAACATATCCAGTTTGCGGATCCCACGTAACTTCATCGACGGCGATTGGTGCTCTGCGAACTAAGCGTTGAACAGTGTGGCCTTCCGATTTTAAATGTCCAACGAGGGCGGTACCAATTAATCCGGAGGAGCCAGTAATTGCAATACGTTCTGGAACGCGCATCTGATTAAAGACCTAGATCAGATTCAAAAGCCCCACCCTCAAGGCGCTCTTTGAGCGTTACTAAGAAGCGCGCTGCATCGGCGCCATCTACAACACGGTGATCGTAGGAGAGAGCTAAATAAACCATGGAGCGAATTGCAATTGTTTCGCCACCATCTTCACCACGAACGACCATTGGACGCTTCACGATTGCACCAAGACCCAAAATTGCAACCTGTGGTTGATTAATAATCGGTGTATCAAATAGTGCTCCGCGACTTCCAGTGTTAGTAAGAGTGAAAGTTCCGCCACCAAGTTCATCGGGGGTAACTTTATTATCGCGTGTACGAGCGGCAAGATCTGCAATCTTTCGAGCGATGCCGCCCATATTTAAATCACCAGCATTTGAGATTACTGGAACAAGTAAACCTCGTTCAGTGTCTACAGCAATACCTAAGTGCTCAGTACCGTGATACGTAATTTGATCGCCCTCAACCGATGAGTTAAGAACTGGGTGCTGCTTGAGCGCTTCGCATACTGAAACGGCAAAGAAAGGAAGGAATGAGAGCTTGACGCCTTCGCGGGCTTCAAAAGTTGCTTTTGCACGATCACGCAAACGCGCAACTTTAGTAACGTCAACTTCGACGACCGTAGTTAACTGGGCACTTACTTGAAGTGATTCAACCATGCGCGCTGCAATAACTTTACGTAGACGCGACATCGTCACAGTCGTTCCGCGAAGTGGCGATACCGCAACTGGTGAAGTCGTACGTGGAGCAGATGGAGCAGCTGCAACAACTTGAGCTGCAATTACTGGAGCTACTGGCTTAGACAAAGCTTCGACATCTTCACGACGAATACGACCGCCAACGCCAGTTCCCTTTACAAGGGAGAGATTGACTCCAAGATCATTGGCAAGTTTGCGAACTAGGGGAGTGACGTAGGCATCCATAGGCTGTGCGATTGGGGCAGTCGGAACTGGGATTGGTGCGGCAACTACTACTGGAGCAACTATTAGTACTGGCGAAGCGGGAACTGGGATTGGCGCAGTGACGATCGGTGCAGATGCACCTGCGCTTGCGCCAATTAAAGCTAGACGTGCACCGACGGCAACTGTTGTATCGATAGGAACATCGATTGCTAATAAGACTCCCGCAACGGGAGATGGAATCTCAGTATCAACTTTATCCGTTGAGACTTCTAGGAGTGCTTCATCGACGGCAACCGAATCGCCAACGTTTTTCAACCAACGCGTGACGGTACCTTCACTGACACTTTCACCAAGGGCCGGCATAGTAATAACGGTTCCGGCTGCGACCACTGCGACTGTTGGCACAACTTGGGCTGGAACCTCGGACGCAGCAAGCTTTGCCACTGGCTCGGACACAGCAGGCTTTGCTATTGGCTCGGACACTACAGGAGCAGGGGTTGCTGCAACTGGTTGGGACGCACCGTCTGCAATTACTGCAAGTTCTGCACCGACTGCAACGGTTTGATCTATTTGAACAACAATTTTAGTGAGCGTTCCAGATACTGGAGAAGGAATCTCGGTATCTACTTTGTCCGTTGATACTTCAAGAAGTGGTTCATCGACATTGACGTGATCGCCTTCGGCTTTGAGCCAACGCGTAACAGTTCCTTCAGTCACGCTCTCACCAAGAGCGGGCATCGTTAATGAAAATGTCATATCTATATTCTCCTTGATTATCCGTGTGCGTGAAGCGGTTTGCCTGCAAGTGCCATGTGCGCTTCACCCATTGCCTCTGACAGCGTTGGGTGGGCGTGAATCAAAGATGCAACGTCAACTGCACGTGCCTCCCAGTTAAAGATTAACTCCGCTTCGGCGAGTAGTTCGCCTACGCGCGCACCGACCATGTGAACTCCAAGAATCGGACCATCTTTTTCTGCAATCAATTTAATCGATCCAGCAGTATTGAGAATCTGAGCTTTGCCATTTCCAGCTAAGTCATAACTTAATTCGATCACGTCATGGCCGCGTTTTTTAGCCTCTGCCGTTGTTAAACCGACCGAGGCAACCTCAGGATCAGAGTATGTAACGCGTGGAATTCCATCGTAATTAATCGGACGGGGATTTAAGCCAGCAATCTCTTCAGCGACTAACATGCCTTCAGCAAAACCAACGTGGGCAAGCTGCAAAGTAGGAATCAAATCTCCTACTGCCCAAATTCCAGGAACGTTTGTTCGGCATTTATTATCGACGAGTACATAACCGCGATCCATCGAGATGCCAGCCTCTTCATAGCCAAGGTTGGCTGAAACCGGTCCACGTCCAACAGAGACCATAAGAATTTCAGCGGTAAAGCTCTTTCCATCTTCCAAAGTGACGGTTACGCCGTCATTGTTTTTAGAGACAGACTTGAAGAAAGTGCCGAGTTCAAAGTTGATTCCACGCTTTCTAAATGCGCGCTCTAGCTGCTTACTGGAGGACTCATCTTCCAGGGCAATTAAATGTGGCAGGCCCTCGATGATCGTGACTTCGGCGCCAAATGATTTCCAGACTGATGCAAATTCACAGCCAATAACTCCGCCACCTAAAACAATGACGCTCTTTGGAACGTAATCTAATTTTGTGCCGTGGTCAGATGTAATAATTTGCTTGCCATCAATTTCAAGGCCGGGCAAAGTTTTTGCATATGAACCAGTAGCTAGAACAATATTTTTCCCGACGTATCGCTCACCGTTAACTTCAACGGTATTTTTTGCAACTAATTTTCCATGACCCTCAACATATGTAATGGCACGGGATTTAACTAAGCCTTGTAAACCTTTATGCAGGCGGGAGACGACACCATCCTTATAGGAGTTCACACCAACCATATCGATTCCATCGAAAGTTGATTTGACGCCAAAACGTGCGCCTTCACGAGCACCGTCGGCGATCTCGGCGGCGTGCAAGAGAGCTTTAGTCGGGATACATCCTTTATGGAGACATGTACCGCCTACTTTGTCCGCCTCAATGAGTGCGACGCTCTTTCCCAGCTGAGCGCTTCGAAGTGCGCAGGCATACCCGCCGCTACCTCCACCAACGATGACTAGATCAAACTCTGGCACCCGTTAAACCTCATTCTTTCTAAGCAATAATCTGCAGGGCTCTATCTTGCCGTACTGAGCGCGAAATCGCCCAATGCCGCTTTTTAGGCGCCTTCTATCAAGGTAATAAGAGAGCGAAGGGCTATTCCCGTTCCTCCAACTGGAGTGTACCCATGGGCTTTACCCGTATTGAAAGCGGGCCCAGCGATATCTAGGTGAAGCCATGGAAGTTCTGGATTAATAAACTCTCGCAAGAAAAGTCCGGCAACTAACATGCCACCATTCTTATCTCCTCTATTGGCCATATCGGCAACGGGAGAGTCAAGAGATGCACGAAGCTCCTGCGGAAGTGGCATTGGCCAGAACTGCTCGCCACTTTTAGCACTTGCCGCTAAAAAGCTTTCACGGAAATCTTCATTGTTGGTCATGACCGCACTTGTTCGTGTACCGAGTGCAATTACTTGGGCGCCAGTTAATGTGGCAACATCGATAATTCCATCGAGTTTGAACTTGCCGGCTTGGGCCTTCACTAATCCATCGGCTAGAACTAATCGCCCCTCGGCATCTGGATTTAGAACCTCAATCGTTTTTCCGCCGTAGATTGTAATGATGTCACTCGGACGAGTGGCCGTATCACTTGGCATGTTCTCAGCCAACGGCGCCCATGCCTCAATTGCGATCGGCAATTTCATTTCGGCAATGGCTAGTGTTGCAGCACATACTGCAGCGGCCCCGCTCATATCTGATTTCATCGCCTCCATACCAAGGCCGGGTTTGAGATTTAAACCACCAGTGTCGAA
This sequence comes from Actinomycetes bacterium, assembly GCA_037139795.1. Lineage (GTDB taxonomy): Bacteria > Actinomycetota > Actinomycetes > Nanopelagicales > Nanopelagicaceae > Planktophila. Next base: position 26,738 of record JBAXFS010000008.1, on the reverse strand, counting down.
AGTGATGCCTTTGCCAACAAGAGCGAAACGTTTTTTAGCAACACCTTTAGGCGTATAAGAAATATGTAATAGGCGGGGAGGGTTCGCCGAACCTTGACCAACTCCAATTATTCCACCGAAGCCTTGGCTCTTGAGTTGCTTTTCATCCAGAATAGAGATTTTCAAACCAGCTTGTGCACCCCCTGCTGTTTTAAAGGCTGCAGATAATTTCTTAGTGAAGCTCTCTGGAGTTAAGTGGGATGGAGGGGTATTAATTAAATCGCGAACTAGAAATGTGTAATCAGCAATTATTTTTGCACGAGCAATTCTCGCTTTAGCTGCGGCATCGGAGGCGAGGTCACTAAAGACAGTAATTGTTTTCAACGGTGCTTTGTGCTCGTCCTTTGAAATCGCTCGGAACTCGCTAAAAACATATGCACCAAGGGCTGCGCCTTCGGCAACTGCGCCAACGTTTTCAAGGCTGCCAGTTGGAAGGGCAAAAGTTGCACTGCTTGTTCCGGCTAGCGATCGCGATGCCGCACCAGCTGCTCGACGCAGAACCTCATGAGAGTAGTCACTAGTTTTTTTACCGAGCCCCGTGAAGACCATCAGTCGAACTGCGCTCCCCGGCATCTTGACTACTTCATCGGCAGCACCCGTTGCGCCCATATCAACGAGCGATGCCAGAATTGCTTTGGAGTCCAAGGCTAAATCGCCCGATTCGATTGCGATTCCACCTTTTGTATTCGTCATCGCCAAACCTAAAACTAGAACCTCATCTTTAAGGACGCCATTGGAGATTTTAAGTGTGCTCATGGGACCAGCGTATTGGATGTATTGGTAGGTTTGCACAATGAAGACTTCTCCGCTCAATGACAAGCACTTAGCCCGTAATGCAAAGATGGCCGATTTTGGTGGCTGGTTAATGCCCATTGAGTACCCGGGCGGTGGCGTCCTCGCCGAACATACGGCTGTGCGCGAGCGAGTAGGAATTTTTGATGTCTCTCACCTTGGTAAAGCTTCTGTTGTTGGCGCAGGCGCGCTGGATTTCCTCAACACCATGTTTACTAACGATCTCAATCGAATAGAAGATGGTTCAGCTCAATACACATTGCTCTGTACTCCCGAAGGCGGAGTAATAGATGATCTGATCGCATATCGAAATTCGTCAGATAATATTTTCTTAGTCCCCAATGCATCCAATACCAGTGATGTCGTAGCGGTTTTACAATCACACACTCCTGCCAACATCGTTATCACCAATTTGCACAATGAATTTGCAGTTCTGGCCGTTCAAGGCCCGTTAGCGCCACAGGTAATGCAGTCACTGGGTATTAATACTGAAATTGATTACATGGCTTTTTCACATGTCGTAATCGCAGGTGCCGAAGTAATTCTCTGTCGCACTGGATACACGGGCGAACTCGGTTATGAACTCTTGCCTAAAGTCGCCGACGCCTCGCGCGTGTGGGACGCACTCGTTGCTGCAATGGAACCACTTGGTGGCTTAGTCTGCGGCTTAGGTGCTCGCGATACTCTGCGCACTGAAATGGGTTACCCATTGCATGGCCACGAACTCTCCCTCGATATTACGCCCGTACAAGCAAGTGCTTCTTGGGCCATCGGTTGGGATAAACCTGGATTTATTGGTAGTGAGGTATTGCGCGCCGAAAAAGCCAATAAACCTGCACGTCGTAGCGTTGCAATTAAATCCCTTGACCGTGGAATCCCACGCGGGCACATGGAAGTAAAGAATGCAGCGGGTGAGATTTTAGGTGAAGTTACGAGCGGTACTTTTTCACCAACATTGAAAGTCGGTATTGGTTTAGCTCTGCTTAACTCGTCAGTGAAGGTTGGCGATCAGTTGACTATTGATGTTCGGGGGCGCGATAGTTTGTGTGAAGTAGTTAAGCTGCCGTTTGTTCCTTCTCACGTTCGATAAATTCAATCGGCGTCAGAAATGCGGCCCGAACATAAGCCCGTCGCAGTGCATGTAGAACTGGGCTACCGGCAAAAAGAATTAATCCTGCGGTAAACAATGCACGTGGAATGTCCCAAGCCATCGCACTAAGAAAATGAAAAGTAAAAAAGTGCACGATATTTTCATGTAGTGATGCGGCCGAAGAATAAGAGAGTTGGGTCTGTCCACCCAGAGCCCAAGGCCAGAACTGCAGATCCATTAAAATTCCAAATATCTCGGCGGAAATAACGCCGAAGAGTGCAAGTAAAGCAATCTCGCCTTTACCGCGCAATGTTGTTCGCCCGGGGAGCAGACCTGCAAGTAGACCAATCCATGCCGCAGCAAAAACTTGGTAACCCAACCAAGGGCCGAGGCCACCAGTGAGAAGCGCCGATACAAAGACCGAAATCATTCCAAGTAGAAAACCAAATGATGGACCAAATACCCGGGAACATAAAATAAGTAGAAACCACATAGGTTCAATGCCAACGGCCCCAGCCCCTAGTGGGCGAAGTGCGGCAATTAATGCGGCAAGAACACCAAGTAGAGCGATTGACTTTGCATCGAGTGCGGAGTTTGAAATCTCGATGGCAGTGAGTAAAAAAGCTAGCGCAACGGCGATCATAAAAAATACTTGAAGGTGCGGGAGTTTGCTACCTGTAAATAAGAATGGCCACAAGAAACCAGCAATACTAACTATAGATGTGAGGGTTAAAACAAAGGCGTTGCGCTTAGAAAACTTGACTACATCGGCCGTGAGAATCATGAGGACTTTTCCTCAAGGACGGTAACAACATCGCTAACTGTCAACCAAGGTTGCGGCGCCATAATTTTAGCTACTTGCGGCGCAAAGGCAGGGGATGAGAGAAGTACATCGATTGTCGGACCGTCAGCGACGATATCTCCGTCGGCGATAAAGATGACGCGCGTTGCAAGTTCGGCGACAAGTTCGACATCATGTGTAGCAAGTACTACCGCTCGATTAAAGACAGTAGCGAACTCCAGGAGAATTCGAGTGAGAGATTTCTTAGCTTCATAATCCAAGCCGCGCGTTGGTTCATCAAGAATTAGAACCTTCGGATTAGCCGACAGGACGACGCTTAAAGCTAAACCTAGACGCTGACCCTCAGATAGATCACGCGGATGGGTATGCAAGGAGATTCCTGGAACCAATTCATTAAGCAGAGAATAGGTTGTTCCGCCAACGACTTGGTTATCTTTATCGGCTTGGTCGCACTCTTTTTCAACACTCTGGGAATAGAGCAAGTCACTTGGCTCTTGTGGAATGTAACCAATCGTTTCTCGCCGTAACTTGCTGTGTAAATCTTGTGTAACGAGTGAATGGACGGTCACCGATCCGCTCTGTGCATCGTTAACGCCTGCAATCGATTTTAGAAGCGAGGTTTTCCCCGCACCATTTCGACCCATGATTGCGAGGATTTCATTATCAAAAACGGTGGTGGTTATTGAGTTCAGGGCTAACTTTGTGCCGTAAGCAACGCTTAATTTGGAAACCTCAATTACCGCTTTGGTGGTTACGGGGGTAAGACGTGGTTCGGTAAGAGGCGTTGATTCGCGTAAGTTCGCAGTCTTTCGTCGCATATCGCGCACCGATAGGCCTACTTCCTCCAACCCTAAAGCTCTAGCTAAATGAACGATAGGGGGAGCGATACTTGAGGTTTTCATGATCACTTCAGGAGTTCCAATAGAGCTCGTTCCATCGCCATTGATATAGAGAATTCGATCGGCGAAACCAATGACGCGCTCTAATTTATGTTCGGCAATAACTATCGTAAGACTTAAATCGTGAACTAAGCGGTGCAGAATCGACAAGACTTCTTCGGCGGCAATTGGATCTAAGGCACTCGTTGGTTCATCTAAAACTAAAACTTTGGGATGCATAACAAGGGCGCTAGCAATTGCAACGCGCTGTTGCTCTCCGCCGCTTAAAGTGGCAATGGTGCGCGATCGAAGCGGCGCCAGTGACATTACATCCAACGTCTCCTCTACGCGTTTGCGCATGGTCTCATTAGGAAGATTCAACGCCTCCATAGCAAAGGCGAGTTCTTCTTCAACAGTATCTGCAACGAAACCGTTAGCGGGATTTTGTCCAACGATTCCAATTAAGTGGGCTAACCCGCCCGGTTTAACTTCGCGCGTAGATAATCCATTGACACTGATGTTTCCAGCCAAAATGCCACCAGTATGGTGGGGGACGAGACCGTTAATTAATCGTAGAAGTGATGATTTACCCGAACCCGTTGGCCCGATAACTAAAACTAATTCGCCTTCGCCAATTTCAAGGTTGAGATCTTCAATAACGGTAGTTGTGGAGTTGGGATAGATGAGTGAGACATTCGAAAACTTAATCACGATAGCCCCATAACTACTAAGCCGGAAAGGACTACTGCGCTGTCGAGAGCTCGCCAATTGATTGGCCGATATCTACTTCTTTTTCGACTCACTCCGTAACCGCGTGCATCCATGGCCGCGGCTAAATCCAAAGACCTAGCCAGCGCCTCTTCAAGTAGTGGAATTGCTACACGTCGATAAGAGGCAAGGCCCTTCGTATTTTGTCCCCGCAGACGCTGTGCCTGCCTAATTCGGGCCACACTTGTAACTAGCTGTGGAACAACAGATGTGGCGATAACGACGGACACACCAAACTCATACATATAGATGGGCAGAACTCGCAATAAACGATGAGGGCTAGTGAGAGATGCTGCTGCGCCAAAGATGATGATGATCGCACAGATAATGACACCTTCGGAAAGCGCTGACATCAACCGCTCCGAAGTGACTGCGCCACCAATTCGAATTCCTGACATCCACGATGGGAGTGGAATTCGTGGCAACGAAAAGATTGTCGTTCCAGGTATCGGCACACCTATTGTTATGCCGATCATGGTTCTAATAATTAGAATGAAAACTGCCACTTTGATCGTCCACACGAAGGTTTTACCCCATGGCGCATTCTCGCGTTGAGTGAAGACAACTAATCCCGCAAAACCCACTGACGCGATAGCAAAGACTGGTGTATTTACACGCACGATTGAAATCGCAATTGCAAATGACCAGAGCCACCACGTCAGCGGGTGAAGCGGAATTCGTTTCATAGGGGCAGTGTTATTTCTTAACCACTAGTGCTGCAGGAGTTGGAATTTCAACGCCACACTCTTTGGCCGGAAAGCCGCTGAGTCCGCAGATGAGCCCAGATCTTGCGGCACGAATTTTCACAACTTGTCCGAGCACGTCAATGCCCTGCGATGTTTTAGCTGTGCGAACACAGGTAGTAATAGTCTTAGCGACCTTCTCGCCTTTAGGTGCCCAAACTGGCGAACCAAATTCGATAACGAGGCCAATACGTTTAGTGTCAGCGTCAGCCTTTGTGCCGCCGCAGATCGCAGCGAAATTCGGTTTAGCTTTTGGAGCTTGCGATGGAACATCGTCGCTACTAAATACAAATGACCAACCTTCAACGGCGCCATCGGCAACGTCTACGGTAGGTCCAGTCATTGCAGCAGTCCAGGTGTTGTGACCTGGGGCGGCTTGGAAGTAGCCCCAGTAACGCCAACCTTTAGTTGCAGCATCAGATGATGGAATGAGAACCGCAGATGTAGTCAGAATCATCAGGGTTATTAAGAGCGTTTTAAATTTCATTTCAGTGAAGCCTCTCGAATATAAAAGAGTCCCACAGGGGTAGCACCGAATACGAAGTGTAAGAAAACCACTTATATCTAGGACCACACCCCGCAAACCTCGGCGGGTGTTTGTCTCGAACTGATTTGGCCATTAGGTAATCCGACTTAGGGTCTTTAAAAGAGCCCTTTACGGTTGCGGGTCAGCGTCGGAATTGCACCGAACTTCCCCTAATGCCGAACCTATTAAGTTGTAGGCGAACCAAACCACATAGGTCTCGAGTTGGCAACTAAGCGCGCAGGACTTAGAGTTTTGGCATGGAATATCGTCGTCTTGGCAGTACTGGCATGTATGTCTCTGAAATCTCATATGGCAACTGGATTACTCACGGCTCTCAAGTCGAAGCCGAAGCGGCGATCAAATGCGTTAAAGCCGCACTCAATGAAGGAATTACCACTTTTGATACCGCCGATGTGTACGCCGGTACTCGCGCTGAAATTGTTTTAGGTAAAGCACTCAAAGGCGTTCGTCGCGAATCCTATGAACTTTTTACTAAGGTGTATTGGCCAACGGGCACTGGTAAAAACGACCGCGGTTTATCGCGCAAACATATTATTGAATCATGCAACGCATCTCTTAAGCGTTTGAAGACGGATCACATCGATCTGTATCAGATGCACCGCTTTGATTTTGAGACGCCGCTTGAGGAATCGCTCAGTGCATTTGATGATTTAATTCGAGCTGGAAAAGTTCACTACATCGGATTCTCTGAATGGACTGCCCCTCAAATCTCTGAAGCCTTGAAGATTCAAGATGCCCGTGGGTATAACCGCTTTGTTTCTAGCCAACCCCAGTACTCAGCACTTTGGCGCGTTATCGAGGCAGAGGTTGTTCCGCTCTCAATCAAAGAGGGGATTGGCCAGATTGTCTGGTCGCCAATGGCCCAAGGAGTTCTAACTGGAAAGTATCTTCCAGGTAAAAAAGCTCCAGCGGGTTCGCGCGCAACCGATAAGAATGGCGGCGGCGGAATGATTTCTGGATGGCTGCGTGATGAGGTTTTAACTGCAGTACAAGAATTAAAGCCGATCGCACAAGAAGTTGGCCTGTCGATGTCACAGTTAGCAATTGCATGGGTCCTGCAGAATCCAAATGTCTCATCGGCCATCATGGGTGCAACAAAGCCATCTCAGGTTAAGGAAAACGTTAAAGCCGCTGGAGTGAAGTTAGATGCCTCAACCATGAAGGCAATTGATAAAGCTCTTGGGAAATTACCTGAAAAAGATCCAGCTAAAAATATTTCGCCGAACCCTCGCGCTTAGTTAGTTTTATCGCCAACTTTGGTCTGAGGGTGTGGTGCACGCAAGCGGCGCATTTGCGTAGAGCGCAGCCAGGCATACATTCCTAAGCCCTTAGTAGCCGTACCCGGAAACTTCTCTGCAACTACCTTGCGAATTTTGCGACTCAAGAAGATTCCATCAATAACTGCAATAAGCAGTACGGCGTACATGAGGGCTATGGCCGTTAATTGAACTGTTTTAACTGGGATTAGCGTTAAGACTAAGACAATAAAAATAATCGGAAGAAAATATTCGCCAATTGAGCGACGTGAATCTACATAGTTGCGCACAAATCGACGGGCAGGTCCTCTGTCGCGGGCGGGGAGCGCGTTTTCATCTCCACGCAAATATGCAGTGCGAGATGCCATGCGGTCTTGGCGGCCGGCTAATTTAGCTGCGCGCTTTTGATCCTTCGTCACGACTGGGGCAAGGGAGGAGGTAATACGTTTTGCCTCTGAGTCTTTGCGCTTAGGAGTTGGGCGGCCCTTACCTTCAGATTCTGTAGTCATGGCGCTAACTATATAAGTTTTGGGCCCTGTTGCGGTGGCCCGAGGCGGGGAGTGCGGGTAGGATTGGGCCATCTAGTACGAGGAGAGCGTTAAATGACTACAGAGGCACAAGCAGTTTCATTAACTACGTCAATCAAGTTGACCGACGTTGCAGCGGTAAAAGTCGCTGCCCTGTTAGCTCAAGAGGGCCGCGATGACTTAATGCTTCGCGTTGCCGTCCAGCCTGGAGGCTGTTCTGGACTTCGCTACCAACTTTATTTCGATGACCGCAACCAAGATGGAGATGTTGTCCACGAGTTCGGTACTGTCAAAGTCATCATCGACAAGATGAGTGATCCATATTTGATGGGTGCATCAATCGACTTCGTAGACACAATTGAAAAGCAAGGGTTCACAATTGATAATCCCAATGCAGGCGGATCATGTGCCTGCGGCGATTCATTTAACTAACATTTACCCTTCAGCACTCTAAGATCGCTACATGAAAATAGGTGTAGCGGGCTCGGTTGGTCTTGATCATTTAATGACCTTCAGCGGAAAATTTACTGACTCTTTAGTTGCGGGCTCATTAGAAAAAGTTTCGCTCTCTTTTCTTGTCGATAGTTTGGATGTTCGCCGCGGTGGTTGTGCAGCCAACATTGCTTTCGGCATGGGAGTCCTTGGCTTAAATCCTGTATTGATTGCAGCGGTTGGAAAAGATTGGCCAGACTATGAAGCTTGGCTCGCTCGCCATGGCGTAGATACTTCGCACGCACTTGTTTCAGAAACTCTTCATACCGCGCACTTTATGGTCACAACCGATGATGACTTAAATCAGATTGCTTCATTTTTCCCGGGCGCAATGAGTGAGGCTAGAAATATTGAGCTAGGGCCAATCATGGATAAGGCTGGTCGATTCGACATGGTCGTTATCTCTCCCGATGATCCTGAGGCGATGTTGCGCCACTCCGAAGTCTGTCGCGACCTAGGGATTGCCTTTGCCGCAGACCCTTCCCAACAGATGGCACGAATGAGCGGGGAAGAGATCAAGCTCCTCATCGATGGTGCGACGTACCTATTTATGAATGAATATGAGCTTGCACTGGCCATGCAAAAAACAGGCTGGAGCGATGCGGAAATTTTAGAGCGGGTAAAGGTCCGCGTCATCACCCTTGGCTCCCATGGGGCTAAAGTTGAAACGGCCGGAGGCGAGTTCGTTCAGGTCGGATGCCCTAAGGAGAATTCCAAGACCGATCCAACTGGAGTTGGTGACTCATTTAGATCTGGCTTCATCGCCGGTCTGGCATGGGGTCTAAGCCATGAGCGATGCGCCCAGCTTGGCGCCATGATTGCAACCTATGTCATTGAAACAATGGGAACCCAGGAGTATCGATTTACTGGCGCCGAGTTCGTTTCTCGATTTGCTCTGGCTTATGGAGATGAAGCTGCCAAAGAGATTGCCGAGAAGATCAAGGCCTAACGTGAGATGACGGCCACAGTCGTGGCCGCTTTTTAATACGGGAATAAAGCTCCTTGCCCTATATCCTTTACCCCATGTCGCCAGAGAAAACTAAGGGTCTACGCGCCCTGGCCTTAATTATCCCCGCTCTATTGTTAACGGGCTGTTCAAAAGTCTCAGAGCTTGGCTTTCCGCAGGGAACCTCCAGTGTTAACGATCAATCTCTGTCATTGTGGCAAGGGGCTTGGATCGCCGCAGGTGTTGTTGGCGTAATAACTCTCATACTTCTTTTATGGCCAGCAGTATTTCATCGGCCAAAAGTTGGGGGACCAGAGTTTCCAAAGCAGACTCAGTATCACGTTCCCATTGAAATTGTTTACACAATTATCCCGTTACTAATTGTTGCAGTAATGTTTTTCTACACCGCTAAAAAAGAGAGTGTAATAACTCAAAAAACTACGACCGCAATGCATGAAATTTCTGTAGTTGGAATGCAATGGTCGTGGCAGTTTGCCTATCCTGAAGCTGGAGCGCAGGCAGTAGTCACTGGAACACCATCACAACCACCTACTTTGGTTGTCCCACAAGGTGAACGTGTTCGTTACACGTTGACATCCCACGACGTAATCCACGGTTTTTGGATTCCAGCTTTCATGATTCAAATTCAGAATCTGCCTGGAGTAACTAACCACCTTGAGTTCACGGCAAATAAAATCGGCGAATATCCAGGTCGTTGCAACATCTTGTGCGGACGTGCGCACTCACAAATGGTGTTTACAGTAAAAGTCGTATCACCGGCTGATTACAAGGCTTATCTTGAAACGTTAAAGGGGAGCCAAGGATGACAACTTTTGCACAAAGTCCAACGAGCACGGCCCTAGCGCCTTTGCCGGCGAAAAAGGGAAAGAATTTCGTTAAGTGGATTACCTCAACTGACCATAAGACTATTGGCTACCTGTATTTGATGACTTCCTTTGCGTGGTTTCTTATCGCAGGTGTTTTAGCGCTCCTTCTACGTACTGAATTAGCTCGCCCAGGTATGCAGTTCTTGAGTTACGAGCAGTACAACCAAATCTTTACGATGCACGGAACAATCATGCTTCTAATGTTTGCAACACCTTTGTTCGTTGGTTTTGCTAACGTCATCATGCCGCTACAAATCGGCGCTGCAGACGTTGCCTTCCCACGACTTAACATGCTTTCCTACTGGCTGTATTTATTTGGTGGATCGATGGCCTTTGCTGGATTCCTTTCTCCAGGGGGAGCGGCATCCTTTGGTTGGACCGTTTATGTTCCACTTTCCAACGCAACATACTCACCAGGAATCGGTGCTGATCTTTGGTTGATCGGTTTAGCAATCAGCGGTGTTGGAACAATTCTTGGTGGCGTTAACTTCATTACAACTATTTTCACGATGCGAGCACCTGGAATGACGATGTTCCGCATGTCGATTTTCTCGTGGAACGTTCTTCTAACTTCGATCTTAGTTTTGCTCGCTTTCCCACCTCTAGCTGCGGCTTTACTGGGGTTAGAGTCGGATCGAATATATGGAACACATTTATTTGACCCTGCCAACGGTGGCGCCATGCTCTTCCAGCACTTGTTCTGGTTCTTCGGCCACCCCGAAGTTTATATTTTGGCGCTGCCATTTTTTGGAATTGCTACCGAGATTTTGCCAGTCTTTAGCCGTAAACCAATCTTTGGTTATAAGGGTCTGATCGCGGCAACAATTGCAATCTCTGCGCTCTCAGTCTCTGTTTGGGCCCACCATATGTTTGCAACTGGCCAAGTTCTGTTGCCATTCTTCTCCTTCATGACTTTTCTGATTGGTGTTCCAACCGGCGTTAAGTTCTTTAACTGGATCGGCACAATGTGGCGCGGCCATGTAACTTTTGAAACTCCGATGCTCTGGGTTATGGGCTTCCTTGTTACTTTCCTTTTCGGTGGTTTGACTGGAATTATTTTGGCCTCACCACCACTTGATTTCGCAGTTTCGGCTAGCTACTTCGTCGTTGCGCACTTCCACTACGTTCTATTTGGAACCGTGGTCTTTGCAATGTTCGGTGGCTTCTATTTCTGGTGGCCAAAGATGACCGGCCGCATGCTCAATGAGCGCTTAGGCAAGATTCACTTCTGGACGCTCTTCATTGGCTTCCACTTAACTTTCTTAATTCAGCACTGGTTGGGTATTAAGGGATTCCCTCGTCGCTACGCCGATTACTTGGCAACCGATGGCTTCACGTTCATGAATACCGTCTCAACCGTTGGATCATTCCTACTTGCACTGTCCATGATTCCATTTGCAATCAACGTCTGGATTACGCGTAAATCACCACTCGTTGGTGTCGATGATCCTTGGGGTTATGGTGCATCTCTTGAGTGGGCGACATCGTGCCCACCTCCACGCCACAACTTCTTAACAATGCCACGTATCTCAAGTGAGCGACCAGCATTTGATTTGCATCATCCGCACATTAAGACCGAGGAGCACTAACTACTATGAAGGTTAATTGGCAACTCTTCGGCGGGCTATGTGTTTTCTATGTAATTATGTCGGTAATTTATTGGAATGTTGGTGGCGAGCCTGTCGGTATTGGCGGAATGCTCCTTGCTGCATGTTTAGCTGGAATGGTTGCTTTCTATTTATGGTTTACGCAAAAGCGAATCGGTACCGTTCTTCCTGAAGATAGTTTGACTGCAGAGATTGCAGATGGCGCTGGAGAACTCGGTTTCTATAGTCCACACTCATGGTGGCCATTGCCGGTTGCTTTGAGTGCTTGCGCAATGGGTCTGGGTCTTGCAATCGGCTGGTGGCTAACACTTATCGGCTTTGGTGCACTAATAATCTCTGTAATCGGGATGGTTACCGAGTATGAAAAGCCGCTTTCTCACGTCTGAGATCAATGTCTAAAGTTCGTGCAGAGATTCTGGTTCCAGACTTTGCAAATATGGCGGCTGCACGAATAATAATTAACGCACCCGCCTCGGCGATATTTGAAATCTTGGCCAACCCCCGCTCCCATCAGCTATTTGATGGATCTGGCACGATTCAAGCGAACGTAGAAGGACCGGAGCGTCTTTATCTCGGAGCCACTTTTACCATGAAGATGAAGATTCGTATCGGCTATCGAATCAAGAATACAGTCACCGAATTTGAAGAGAGCAAAAGAATCACGTGGCGGCACTTGATGCGCTGGACATGGAGCTACCAACTAGTTGAGATTGGTAATGGCCAGACCGAAGTAACAGAGAGATTTGATGCTCATGAAGTTCCGGCCTTTTCTACGTGGTGGATTGCTCGCACTGGGGCTATGAAGTACAACCCGACAAATATTGCCAAGTCGCTAGTTCGTTTAAAGGCAATGTGCGAAGCATAAGTAAGGCGACCCTTGCGCCATATCTTTTTGTTCTGCTGTGGAGCACGGGTTTTGTTGGGGCAAAGTACGGTCTGCCCTATGCAGATCCCTTTATTTTTCTCGCAGTAAGAATCTTTGTTGCAGCCGGAGTTCTCTTTCTTATCGCCTTGGCACTAAAGCAACCAGTAGCCATTGGGCGCAGCGCAATGGGACGATCGGCCGTTGTAGGTATTTTCCTTCATGCCTGCTATTTAGGTGGCGTGTTTTTCGCAATTTCGCAGGGTTTATCGGCAGGTGTAGCCGCAGTGGTTACGAGTTTGCAGCCAGTGCTTGTCTCGGTTTTAGCGGTGAAGGTTTTGGGGGAGCGCTTAACTAAGAGTCAGTTAGCTGGACTTCTCATCGGCCTCACGGGCGTCATTTTAGTTCTCGGGCCAACGCTAAAGAGGCACATCCCACTCGCAGGCTTAGTAGGAATAGGTATTGCGCTCATGGGTAGCACGACTGCCACGCTGCTTCAAAAGAAAATTGGATCCAATATTCCACTTCTTGCCGGCACGGCCTATCAATACTTAGCAAGTGGAACCGTTTTAGCTTTAGCAGCCTTTATATCCGGGGGAACTTCAATTCAGTGGAGTCCAAAGTTTATTGGCGCATTTATTTGGCTTATCGCAGTCTTATCCGTTGGCGCGATTTTGTTACTCTTATGGCTGCTCAATACTGGTAGCGCAGCTTCGGTTTCATCGTTATTTTATTTAGTGCCACCTGCAACTGCCATTGAGGCATATTTTTTGTTTGGAGAAAAAGTAAACACCCAGGGCTTCCTTGGAATAGGAATTACCGCCCTAGGTGTTTGGCTTGTTATTAGATCCTCGAATTAGTGGTGTTCAATCTCTTTGATCTCATCGGAAGTAACTTTAGGAACGCCAACTGCATGAGCTTTGCTCAAGCGCACACGTAGCTTGTTCTTAAGGCCCCCAGGACGCTTAACGCCACGAGAGTCTGTATCTGGCAATTCAAGTGCTCCAGACTGCTCATGGGAGGTAAGTATGAAGCGCTTTTGTGGTGATATCGGTTCGTGAATTTCTACAAACTCTCCACTTGGCATACGTACGAGGCGACCAGTTTCAGTGCCGTGCAAAACTAGTTCGCGATCGCTGCGTTGCAAGGATAGACATAAACGCTTGGTAATAATGAAAGCTAGTGGTGGCAGCAAGAAAATTGAGATTCTAGAGAACCACATAATTTCATTGATTGAGAGATCGAAGGCGGTGGCAAAGATGTCGTTACCACCGTTGATAAGAGCGACCATGACGAAAGTTACTGACATGACACCAAGGGCAGTACGGTTAGGTACGTTACGGGGACGATCTAGTAGATGGTGTTCGCGCTTATCTCCCGTAAACCAGCTTTCAATAAATGGATACAAGGCCATTCCAGTAAATACGATTCCAGGAACAATAAGTGCTGGAATCAGAATGTTCCAAGAGATCGTATGTCCAAATGCATGTGTTTCTAATGGCGGGGACATTCGAACTAATCCATCGAGCCAACCCATGTACCAATCGGGTTGAGAGCCGGCAGAGATTTGTCCAGGTGTGTACGGTCCGTAAAGCCAAATTGGGTTAATTGATGCCACCGCCGATAGGAAAGCGATTACACCAAAGACGATAAAGAAGAAGCCGCCAGCTTTTGCCATGTAGACCGGCAAGATTGGGTGTCCGACAACGTTCTTCTCAGTTTTTCCAGGTCCAGGGAACTGCGTGTGCTTCTGGTACCAGACCAACATGACGTGGATAGTTATAACGGCTAAGAAGGCACCAGGAATTAAGAGAACGTGCAACGTAAACATTCGAGGGATGAAGCCAGTGCCTGGAAAGGCGCCGCCAAAGAGGAAGAATGAGATGTAAGTGCCAACAACTGGGATTGCTTGAATAATCGCCGAGGTAATTCGAAGTCCAGTTCCTGATAGCAAATCATCTGGAAGTGAGTAACCGAAGAGACCTTCAAGGAAGCCAAGGGTGAGCAGAATAATTCCTAGAATCCAGTTGAACTCACGAGGCTTTCTAAAAGCACCGGTAAAGAAAACGCGCAGTAAGTGAGCCATGATCGCGGCCATAAATATATTCGCTGCCCAGTGGTGAATCTGGCGCATTAATAGCCCACCGCGAACTTCAAATGAGATATCTAAAGTAGATGCGTAGGCCGCTGACATTTTCAGCCCTTTGAGTGGGGCGTAGACACCTTCGTAAATAACATCGCGTTGAGATGGATCAAACCAGAGAGCTAAGAAAGTTCCGGAGAGAAGCAAGATGATGAAGGAGTACATGCAAATTTCACCGAGCATGAAGGACCAGTGATCAGGGAAGACTTTATTGAGTGACTTCTTGACCCAACCGGCGGCGCCTAAACGATCATCGACGTAACTAGCGGCGGCGCCTAATCTTTTTTCAGCAGTTGTCATTGTGAGTTACGCTCCCAAAAACTAGGTCCGACAGGTTCACTAAATGCTGCACGAGCAACTAAATAACCTTCGGCATCAATGGTTATGTCTAACTGAGGAAGAGGGCGAGCGGCAGGTCCAAAGATAACTTTGGCACCGCGCGGAACGTCGAAAGTGGATTGATGACATGGACATAAGAGATGTTTGGTCTGTTGCTCGTATAAAGCAACTGCGCATCCCATGTGTGAACAAATCTTTGAGAAAGCAATAATTCCTTCATGCGTCATCGCTAATTTCTTTGGAGTCAATAAGAAATCCTCTGGGCGAAGACGGATAAGTAGAACTGGATCTTTGGCCATATCACTGAGCAAACGCTCTGCACCTTGGGCAAGTTCTGGAAGCGTCTGGACAACTGCGCCGACCTGTAAATCAGAGGCCAAGATTGGGCGATTGCCAGGATCAGTTACCAGGCGCGTGCCAGCTTTCCAACTCGTTGTCTCTAACTGCTTTTTTGGCAGCGGACCTAAATCGCGCAACAGTAAAACTGGAGGAAGGGCAAAAAGCCCCATTGCTCCAGCTAGAGAGCCTTTAATGAGCTTACGTCGGCCAAGCTTTACACCGGCAACGCCACCTTTAACGGTGGCAATTAACTCTGCACGATCCTCATCGGATGAACGGAACTCATGGCGGTGATTAATAACTTCGGTCTCTGGCATAAGAGTTTTGGCCCAGTGAATTGCCGCCAAGCCAAGGAAAAATAGCGACATGGCCATACCTAAACCAAGGCCTAGCTGTTGGGCGTTTTGGTTTCCCATGACTGGGATAAAAATGAATACATCTTTCTTAACAAATACATATGAGTAAATAAGTAGGAGCGAACCAACTCCGGAGAGACCAAAGAGAATTGCAACTTGTTGTTCGGCGCGTTTTTCGGCTCGGGGATTTGTATCCGCTGCGCGCGCAACATGTGCGGGAGTGCCAGGATCTTGCATAGGTTCTATCTCGTTAGACACAGCACTCATCTCGCTTTCGTTGTTAACCAGACTGCAACAGCTATGAGCAGTCCAAGACCTAGAATCCAACCCAACAGACCTTCAGTAACGGGTCCAATTCGACCCATCGTTGCTCCGCCTAGATTTGGTTCGGCTTCTGCCGACTTTATCCACTTGATGAGAGAAAGTTTTTCTGCTGGAGTAATTGTTTTATCGCTGAAAACCGGCATTGATTGTGGGCCAGTTATAAGCGCTTCGTAAATATATTTAGGTTCAACGCCCATCAAAGTTGGAGCATATTTCCCTTGAGTTAATGCACCCCCTTGACCGGCAAAGTTGTGGCACATCGCGCAGTTAGTTCTAAATAGCTCGCCGCCTTGAGCCGTGTTGCCATCGCGCTCATAATTTAAAACCGCATCGGTTGGGATTGCAGGTCCTGGGGCAAGGGAAGATACATAGGCAACTAAAGCTGCAGTCTGTTCAGCGTTGTAAACGGGCCTTTTTCTAGCGGCCTGCGTGCTCATATCGGCCATCGGCATACGTCCAGTGCCTACTTGAAAGTCAACTGAGGCGGCACCAACGCCGATAAGGGAAGGGGCAATAGAGCCACCTTCAGCGTTTAAACCATGGCAAGAAGAACAACCTTTAAGAAAAATCTGCTTGCCTTCATCGATTGCAGCTGAGCGCGCAAAAGTTGAGGGAGTCTGCTTGATCGATGCACTAGCAACGCTGAAAGTTGTACCAATTCCCAGCAAAGCAACAACTAGAAGTAAAGGTGCTGCAGCTCTGTGGCGGCGGTATTTGGAAAGGCGCTTCACGTTTTTTCTGTACTCCTTATTTAATGAGGTAGATCGCGGAAAACAGTGCGATCCACACTACGTCGACGAAGTGCCAATAGTAAGAAACAACAATTGCCGTTGTTGCTTGCCCGCTGGTAAAGCGACGGGCTTTAGAGACTCGAACAATAACAATTAAGAAAGCAATCAAGCCGCCAGTAACGTGAAGACCGTGAAAGCCAGTTGCAATAAAGAAGACCGAACCGTAGGCCGTAGATGAAAGCGTGAGACCATCATGGACTAATGAGGCATACTCAAAAATTTGTCCGCCAACGAAGAAGGCGCCCATTAAAAATGTAAGTGAGAACCACTCGCGCATTCCCCATTTATTAATCTGGTAGATCGCACCGGTCTTGCGGAACTGAAAACGCTCTGCAGCAAAGACACCAAACTGGCATGTTACTGAGGAGAGAACGAGGACCGTTGTATTGATGGCAGCGAAGGGAACGTTAAGAAGATGGTTTGATTCCAACCAAATCTTTGGGCCTTGAACTCCCCGAGTAGTGAAGTAAATTGCGAACAGAGCCGCAAAGAACATGAGTTCGCTGGAGAGCCACACGATAGTTCCGACTGCTACTGCATTGGGGCGTGTGATTTTATGGTGGCCTGATACGGCTGTGCTTGACATGCCGCGATTATTCCCTAAAACCGAGACGCTGTCCTGCAGCAGGGTGCGATTTAGCCGCTGATTACCCCGTTTTGGGCATGAAACAGGTCACGCCGAAATGAGTGATTTTAGGCTTTGGTTTGACCCGCATTGTGACTTAGAATTGCCGCCATGAGTGCGCAGGTTAGAAAAAATACGATTGTTGTCTACTCCGATGATTCATCGGTCCGCGCAACGATTAGTGCAGCCCTTGGCCGTCAGGTAGCTAGCGATCTGCCCGAACACACCATCGTCGAGTTTGCAACGGGAGCTGCACTTCGTTCTTTTGTTGACGCCCAATCTGCGGTGGATTTATTTATCCTCGACGGTGAATCAGCCCCTGAAGGCGGACTCGGAATCGCACGCCAGCTAAAAGATGAGGTTTTCAACTGCCCTCCCGTTTTAGTAATTACTGGTCGCGTCCAGGATTCATGGCTTGCCGCTTGGTCACTGGCTGAGGCATCTGTCGTTCATCCCATCGATCCATTTACCTTGGCGCAGACCGTTGCCAAACTACTTCGCGACGCATCCCTTTCGCGAACTCTCGCTTAAGCTCTCATTATGGCTGTAGAAACCGCGCCCCCAGGTTGGATGCAAGATTGGTCTGCAACGGGATCGGGAAAAAATGCACGCATAGGCGTTTTATTTGTTCACGGTTTTACTGGCGCCCCACCATCGATGCGACCTTGGGCTGAATTTCTTTTATCAAAGGGCTACACAGTTCGCGTTCCACTTTTACCTGGACACGGAACTAAGCCGCAAGATCTCAACGAAGTGAAGTGGCAAGAGTGGCCAGCGAAAGTTCAGCGCGAGCTGGAAGAGTTATTTAAAAGCTGCGACCAAGTCTTTCTTGCTGGGCTGTCTATGGGCGGTGGAACTTCGCTGTATGTAACCGAAGAAAATAACGATCGGCTCAGTGGATTAATATTAGTAAATCCCATGATTCATGTGCCATTTGTTTCAGCTCCCGTTGGTTATGTGCTCTCACGCTTTCAAAAACTACGCACGAGCGTTGGAAATGACATTAAGCGACCTGGAATTACCGAGCATGGATACGATGCCTTGCCGACACGCGGAATTCATCAGCTTCTCATTATGCTTAAAAAGACTCGCCAGAATCTCTCTAAAGTTACGGTTCCAGTTCAACTCTTTCACAGCGTCGAAGACCATACGTTGCCCGTTTCAAACACTGAAATCATCATGGCAGGTCTGGGTTCGGTCAATAAAACCCGCATTGAGTTAATTAATAGTTATCACGTAGCAACACTTGATTACGATCAAGAGCTCATTTATCAAAACTCACTCACCTTTATTGAAAGCCTTACTAAGTAAAACCTCTACATCGTTGAAGTGATGTGCTCAGGCCGCACGGGTACTCGATTCAGAGCAAGACCAGTTGCAGCTCGAATCGCAGAGACCACTGCAGGTGTACTAGAAATAGTTGGGGCTTCGCCCACACCGCGCAGACCATAGGGCGCATGCTCATCGGCATACTCCAAAATAATCGATCGAACTGGTGGCATGTCTAGCACTGTTGGAATTAAATAGTCGGTAAAAGATGGATTCTTAACTTTTCCATTGACTACTTGGATCTCTTCCAAAATTGCAAGACCTAAACCTTGAGCAGTTCCACCCTCTAGTTGACCCTCAATGGCTTGCGGATTGAGGGCTTTGCCAACATCTTGAACCGTTGCCATCTCAATAACTTTTACTAAACCAGTTTCAATATCGACATCGACGACTGCGCGATGGCCAGCGAAAGCAAACTGGGCATGCGGAAGGCCTTGTCCAGTAATTGGATCGATCGGAGTTGTAGGTCGGTGTCGGTATTCGCGCGTGCAGGTAAAGATTTTCTCGCCAATGAGTTCGGCCAACGTGGAAACGAGTCGACCATCGGCGTCGCGAATTTCGCCATCGACTAGAACGTAAGTGGCACGAAAGTGGAGCAGAAGTGGATGCAGGTGGCCTATTCTTTCCAAGGCATAGAGAAGAACTTCATCGCGAACCGCTTTACAAGCCGTCATGACTGCCCCACCTGTGACATAGGACTGACGCGATGCACTCGTAGATCCTGCACTTCCGACTTGGGTATCACTGACATGGACAACAACGCGTTGAACGCCTAACTCGGTACGCGCGATCTGCCCTTTAAGAGTTACTAAACCTTGGCCAACTTCGGCGGCGGCGGTATGAACTTCGACAACGGGTTCGCCATTAATAATCTGAAGTGAAACTTTAGCTGTTGAATAGTCATCAAAGCCTTCAGAGAATCCAATGTTCTTAATTCCAACGGCATAACCAATTCCGCGTCGAACGCCTTCGCCGTGGGTTGTATTACTGGCTCCGCCTGGAAGTTCGAGTAAGTCGAAGCCATCAGTTGTTTGCGTCAACGGTGGCAACGGCATTGCACGAAGTTTTTCCAGAATCTCAGCAACTGGCGCCGCTGAGTCAACGGGCTGACCCGTTGGCATCAAAGTATTTCGCACCATCGCATTTTTTAAACGCAGCTCGATGGGATCCATCCCAAGAACGGCGGCAATCTTGTCCATCTGCGATTCATAAGCAAAGCCCGTTTGGACCGCACCGAAACCACGCATCGCACCACACGGTGGATTATTTGTATAAGCAACGTAAGCATCAATCGTTGCACTTTCGACAATGTATGGACCAACGGCAAAACATGCAGCGTTAGCGCACACAGCGGGGGAGGAGGATGCATAAGCCCCGCCATCTAGAACGATGTTAGCTTTGACGTAGATGAGCTTGCCCTCTTTAGTAACGCCATGTTCGTAGCGAAGTTTTCCTGGGTGGCGGTGAACGTGACCGAAGAAAGATTCTTCCCGTGAATACACAATCTTTACTGGCTTACCTGTGCGCATTGCAAGGAGTGCGATATGTGCCTGCATCGATAGATCTTCACGCGCACCAAAGGCACCACCAACACCAGCCAAAGTGATGCGCACTTTCTCAGGTGGGATTCCAAGCACGGTTGCTAACTGACCACGATCAACGTGCAACCACTGCGTTGAAATATATAAATCTATTCCGCCATCATCGGCCGGAATTGCAAGACCGGATTCAGGACCAAGCGGGGCTTGATCTTGCATTCCAACTTCGTATTCGCCTTTAACAACGATATCGGCCGTTAAGTTCTGTGGACCAAAAATAATTGGCACGTGGCGAGTGATGTTGCCACCTGAATGTATGACTGGAGCCTTGCCGCTAATTGCAAAATCGGCATCAACGACGGGCTCTAAAATCTCATACTCAACAATGATGGCTTGCGCTGCGCGCTTTGCAGTCTCTGGGTGATCGGCGGCAACGATTGCAATTGCCTCACCGTGAAAGCGGATCGTGTCGAAGGCGAGTACGGGCTGATCGATAATTTCAAGGCCATAGAGTTTTGCCCCAGGAACATCGTCATGCGTTAAGACGGCCGAGACACCATTAATTTTCAACGCTGGTGCAATATTGATTGACTTGATTCGTGCATGTGGGTGTGGAGATCGCAGCGTTGATGCCCACAACATTCCATCGGCCCAGAGATCACTCGAATATGCAAAATCGCCAGTGACTTTGAGGGTTCCATCTGGTCTTGCAACACTCTCGCCTAGGCCCGCACTTACAGGAGCGGCAATATGATCCTGTTGTTTCGTCGGGAGCGTTGAATTACTCATGTCAGCCTGCCTTCTTGGCACTAGTTAATAGTTTCTTACTTGCGCGTGCTGCCGTTTGAGCGATTTCTTCATGTGAGATTGCAGTGATGAGCCCGTTGCGAACACGGAGTTCACCATTAACTATGAGCGCTTTTACTTCAGCTTTTGGTCCTAGAACCAATGCAGCGATCGGATCGACGATATCGATATGGCCGATGTCATCTAACTTCCACAAAACTAAATCGGCCAGCTTGCCAACTTCAATTGTTCCCAACTCTTTTTCACGTCCCAAAACACGTGCGCCTCCACGTGTTGCAAGGGCAAGTGATTGGCGCGCACTCATGGCCGTTGGTCCATCTTTTAACCGCGCCCATAGCGCCGCGGCGCGAACTTCGGTCAGTAATTCGCCGTTCTCATTACTTGCTGCGCCATCAACACCTAGACCAACTGGTGCTCCAGCTGCAACTAAATCTTGTACACGCGCGATGCCTGCGCCTAAGCGCGCATTAGATGATGGACAGTGCGCCGCTCCAGTTCCGGTTTTTCCAAACTTAGCAATTGCCGAATCATCTAAATGAATTGCATGCGCCATCCATACATCTGGACCAAGCCAACCCAAAGATTCAACGTAATCGGTAGGGGAGCAACCGAATTTCTCCTGACAGAAATTCTCTTCATCGATAGTTTCAGCTAAATGAGTATGCAAACGAACATTTTCGCGACGGGCGAGTTGTGCCGCCTCTTTCATTAGATCACCGGTGACGCTGAAAGGCGAACAAGGCGCAACGGCAATTTTGACCATCGCATCGTCGGATGGATCATGAAAGCGGTGAATTGCATCTTCAGTTGCAATCAAAATTTGATCGCGATTTTCTACAACGTTATCCGGTGGCAGACCGCCTTGGGATTGACCTAAATCCATGGATCCGCGCGTTGGATGAAAGCGAATTCCAAGGCCTTGAGCGGCGTCGATTTCAGCGGCTAAACAATCTCCGCCCTCGGCTGGAAAAACATAATGATGATCAGTTGTGTATGTACAGCCCGAGAGCATGAGGGATGCGAGAGCGCCTTGAGCTGCACCGAAAGTTACCTCGGCATCTAAGTGGCCCCAAATTGGATAGAGCGTTACTAACCATTCAAAGAGCGTGGATTCAGTTGCAATTCCGCGCGTTGCCCATTGATATAAATGGTGGTGGGTATTAATAAAACCTGGAGTCAATAGCGACCCAGCGCCATCGATTCGATCAAAGTGCGCGTACTGCTCGGGGATAGGAGTTTGGCCGATCGCAACGATTCGTTTGCCATCGATAGCCACCCAACCATCGCTAATTTCGCGATCGTCAGGGTCAAGAGTTGCAATGTAAGCACCAGTGATGAGAGTTTGACTCACGCCTTGCTCGTACTCTCTGCACGCGCAGCAGCTAAGCGCACAGCATCTAAAATCTTTGCATACCCTGTGCAGCGACAGAGATTGCCGGCGAGGGCTTCGCGTATTTCATTATCAGTTGGATCGGCGTTCTTATCCAATAAATCTACGGTTGCAACAATTAATCCTGGGGTACAAAAACCACATTGAACTGCGCCTGCATCAAGATATGCCTGCTGAACTGGATGAAGTTCGGTTGCTCCAGCTAAACCTTCAACGGTTTTAATTATTGCGCCCTCAACTTGTCCAGCTGCAACTAGACATGCGCAGACAAGAACACCATCAACGTGCACTGAACATGATCCGCACTCGCCCTGTTCGCAAGCGTTCTTTGCTCCAGGCAGACCCATTCGCTCGCGCAATACATAGAGCAGACTTTCACCTGGCCAAATGTCATCAAGGACTTCGGTTTTTCCATTTACGTTACAGGTAAGTCGCATTACATACTCCGCAGTTCGTTAGTTGTTTTCCAGGCCCACTTCAAAGATCTAGCTGAGATAACACCGAGGGTGTGGCGGCGATAGGCCGCAGTGCCGCGGATATCATCGATTGGACGCGCGGCGGCAGCAACTAATGCGCCAAACTCTTTGAGAACTTCTGCCGAAATTGCCGCGCCATGTGCCCAATCCAATTTACTTGCAGCAAAGGCCTCAGCCTCTGGTGCGCGAAGGGGAGTAGGTCCAGCAGAACCAATTCCAGTGCCAACGGTATTGGCCGTTGCATCGATTGCTAAACCAAAGGAACAAACGGCGATAACCATTGCATTTCGTGTGCCAATCTTTGAATACTGCTGACCACCGCGGGCCTTAGGAATCACGATGCTTGTAATAATCTCATCGGGCTTTAACGCACTCTTTTTAGGACCGATAAAAAACTCATGAATATCTATCGAGCGCTTGCCTTGCACACTTGCGACATTAACCGTTGCGCCCGTAGAAAGAAGTGAAGGGTGCGCATCACCGGCAGGGGAGGCCGAACCTAAATTACCACCGACGCCTCCACGATTTCTAATTTGCAAGGAGCCGACAGTCCGAGATGCCATTGCTAAACCTGGAAGAAACTCAGCTAGTTCGGCTTGGATTCGCGAGTATGAAACACCAGCACCTAAGTTGATATTTTCGCCCTCGTGGCTCCACTGACTTAACTCATCTATTGCACTTAAATCCAACAGCACTTCTGGGCGTTTACGATCAAAGTTTAGTTCGACCATAACGTCGGTTCCACCATTGATACATAGCGCCAAAGGATGCGTCGATTTAAGGGTGAGTGCCTCTGAAAGAGTTTTCGGTCTAAAGAAATCCATGTGCTACTCCTTTACCAAGCCGGCCAGATAAAGCCCGCATCTGGAGCATCGTCGCGATTAACAACGGCTTCGATGAGACCATACGGACGATCGGCGGCGATAAAGACTTCACTCGCATTCGATTGGCCAAAAGGCGAGAGATCGACGAGGAAGTGATGTTTATTTGGAAGACTCATACGCACTGAACAGATATCTGGCTGCTCGGTAATCATCGCTTTGCCCATTTCAAAGAGAGTTTGTTGCAGCGAGAGACTGTAATGCTCGGCAAAAGTTGCCAACATTTTCTCCGTTGCTTTGGTGAAACTCTTCGCAAAGTCCTTCTTTGAAAGCACTGCAACATCATGGCTATCGTGGCGCCATTTGGCAGTGACTTGGGTAGCCATAATTCGATCAGTTGCCTCTGGCAAAGTCGTGTAATGATCTTTGATAAATCCCGTGAACTCGCTGTCGCTGGTTTTAAGAATTACTAGATCTTCTACGCCGCTGCTTACAAATGCCTCTTTGCCACCGTCGGCGCTGCGATCCATGACGACGCGAGCAGTTCGAGTAAGACTTGTATTTTTTTGAAATGCACGTGGGTGAGGTTTTCCATCAACCAGGATTCGATCCCAAAGATATTGCTCCAAGCGCACTTCAGCCCGGGTTACATGACTTTGTGTATTCAAGAAGTGTTCGCAGAGCTTTAACCCAAAGGCCTCTGGCTCCATCGCTGGGTACTTTTGCGCAAAAGCAAAGACGGTATTTTTCTGAGTATCGGTCGGCAGGACTTTGGCATTGGATCCAGTTAAGTGCGTATCGGCGAAATCGCCACTTAACTGCACCGAGACGTTGAGGTCGAGGATGTGATGCGTGCCCTGCTCACGAGTAATTCTAACTACTCGATTTTCAGCTTTTCCGTAGCGGTTCTCGCCGAGTTCGATTTTCATGGCTAGCTCCCTCTGTAACTGGTAAAACTGAATGGGCTGAGCAGAAGTGGAATATGGTAATTACGGTTAATGTCAGTGACGACGAAATCGACATTGATATTGCTAAAAAAGGTTTCGCGATTATTGGTGGCAAAATATGGGCCGACTTCAAAAGTTAATGTGTGGTTGCCTGGAGTTATTGGCTGGCCATCTAACAAATCACTGACGCGGCCATCGTTATTTGTAACCCCACTAGCAACGAGCTTTCCCCCAACACTATGGGCTACCTTCACTCCCGCGGCAGGCTGACCAGTGGTTGTATCCAGGATATGTGTCGATAGCGTGCTCATGCTTCCTCCAACAATTTATGTATTCGAATTCGATTAATTAATCGCAACTGTTCGCGCGCCTCTTCGATCTCTACTTCAGGGGAGTTATTAATTCGGCGATTGCATTCGGCCAACATTTCGGTGCCGGACTTACCTGTAGCACAAATGAGAAATACATGATCAAATTTTTCTTCATATGCCAAGTTAGCCGCAGCTAAATCCGCTAAAACTTTGGCATTATCGGCAGAAACGCCTGACTGTTCAGCACTGGCCCATGCCGAATGTGCTTTTCGCTCACCGATACGAGGGTGGCCAGAAAAGGCAACTAACAAAGCTTTCGCATTCAAATTGCGCGTTGCTTGATCCGAGGCGCTAAGAAGATTGTCTTCACTAAAATATGGTCGAGTCTTCACGAGGGTGTCGCAATATTGCGACGCGATGGTGCAGCGCGCAAATAACTCGTGCGCCTTTGCACCATCCATCGCATTTATCTCTCCTAGCGAAGGCATCCTCGTAGCCTAGGTTGGCTTCTGGACTCGGTCAACGATGCACCCCTGTTACCTCTCGTTTCCTTCCAAATGGTGGAGTTTGGGCGGTAAAGGCCATAAACGCTGGTTAAAGTGCTGGCCCCAGCCGATTTCAAACTTCTCGTGAGGCAAATGTCTAGCATTTTGCAATGGAATTTAAAACGATTATCGAGCCGTTCAAGATTCACTCTGTAGCAACTATCGCAATGACGACACAGGAGCAGCGAGAGAAACTCATTGCCGAAGCGGGCAATAATCTCTTCTCATTGCACTCAGATGATGTCCTCATAGACCTGCTGACAGATTCTGGCACGGGCGCTATGAGTCGTAATCAATGGGCGGCAATTCAACGCGGTGATGAGTCATATGCTGGTTCTCCCTCGTGGTTTAAATTCAAAGACGCTGTACAAAATCTTTTTCCGTACACACATGTGATTCCAACACATCAAGGCAGAGCTGCCGAAAAAATTCTCTTCACCGCCATCGGTGGCCCCGGCAAAGTTATTCCAAGCAACACGCACTTTGATACAACTCGGGCCAACATCGAATATTCAAAGGCCGAGGCCGTTGATTTAGTTATCGCCGAAGGCCGAGATCCATCCAGCCTTCATCCATTTAAGGGCAATATGGATTTAGTTGCACTTGAAGAGTTCATCATTAAAACAGGAGTTGAAAATATTCCGGTCGTCATGATGACGATTACAAATAACTCTGGGGGAGGACAGCCCGTCTCTCTGGAGAACTTAAAAGCGGTTAGTGAAATGTGTAAAAAGTACAATCTGCCTTTCTTTTTAGATGCCTGCAGATTCGCTGAAAACGCTTGGTTTATTCGCGAACGCGAAGCCGGACAATCAGATCGAAATGTTGTCGATATCATTCGTGAAATTGCATCGTTGGCCGATGGAATGACAATGAGTGCTAAGAAAGATCCGCTTGGAAATATCGGGGGATGGCTTGCACTTAACGATGATGCGTTAGCGGAAAAATGTCGCAACTTACTTATTTTGACCGAAGGATTTCCAACTTACGGTGGTTTAGCCGGTCGTGACTTAGAGGCGCTAGCCGTTGGTTTAACTGAGATCGTTTCCCACGATTATCTAAAATATCGGATTACATCTACGGCATATCTTGGTAATGCTTTAGCAGAACTTGGAATTCCAGTGATGCTTCCCATCGGGGGACATGCGGTGTATCTCGATGCGAAAGCTTTCTTGCCACACATTCCAGCTCTGCAATATCCAGGGCAATCCCTTGCAGTTGAACTATATAAAGTCGGCGGTATTCGAGGCTGCGAGATCGGAACAGTCATGTTTGGACGAAAACCCGACGGAAGTGAAGTTGCAGCCCCGATGGAGCTAGTCCGGCTGGCCATTCCTCGCCGTACCTACACACAAAGTCACATTGATTACGTCATTGAAGTCTGCGCCGAGGTCCATAAAAACGCTTCCAAACTTCGCGGC
>JBAXFS010000007.1:0-40409 GCA_037139795.1 Actinomycetes bacterium | reverse complement strand
GCCATTGATAGGCGAATACGGCGCAGGAGAGGCTCAATTCTTGAGCCACCTAAGATTGAATAATCTACGTTGTATTGATTAACTGGAATTAAGTTTTTGTAGCCCTTATTCCAAGCCTCTTCATAAGTATCTTTATAAACCACAAACTCTAACTCTGTTCCGCACATGGCTTCCATACCCGCATCGGCCAAAGCTTTAACTTGCTTGCGCAGAATTTGGCGGGGGGAGGCGACGACATCGGTGTGATCTAACCACTGCACATCAGCTAAAACTAGAACCGCACCTGGCTGCCAATCTATTAAACGCAATGTGCTCATATCGGGTACTAAAGCAAAGTCGCTATAACCACGCTCCCATGAGGACATTGTGTAGCCCTCAACGGTATTCATATCAACATCAACGGCCAAGAGATAGTTACACCCCTCGGTTCCGTGCTTTAAGACCTCATCTAAGAAGAATTGACCATGGATCCGCTTACCAGTTAAGCGACCCTGCATATCGGTCATTGCAACTACGACGGTATCTATGGATCCGTCGGCCACCCCTGCTTTTAACGCTTCAATCGACATTGATTTCATGAGGTGATGCTATCTATTTGAAGGAGGAAAATCCACAAAGCGAAACCCCTGCCGCTTTCGCGACAGGGGTTTCTAGTGTTAGTGCTCTTTTATGAGTTGATGTTACTTCGTGGACCTGTAAACCACTTCTTTGCAGACAAACTCCACCAAGCGGCGAGAATGATTAGCGCTCCACCAGTAATGATTGGAGCGTAGTTAACTGCAGTCCACGTAAAGTCTTTATTACCTGGAGTTCCTGCTGGTGAGAATGGAAGGATGAAGTAGACAGAGATAATTGCGATCTCTGCAACTGCAATTGTTCCCATCCACTTGTATTTAGATCCAAGCGTCCACTGTCCACCCTTGAATGAATCTCCAGCTTTGAGTCGCAAATAAATTGGAATCAAGAAAGCGAGATAAAGGGAAATCACACAGACCGAAACGACTGCATAAAATGCCGTTGGTGCACCGCTCGGGCTCTTCCAAAGAGCTGGAAGAGTCATTGCGATTCCGCCAATAGCCGACGCCATGACGGCGTTGACTGGGACATGATGAGAGTTGACTTTCTTCCATAGATTTCCCCCTGGAACCGCTCCATCACGTGAGAAGGCAAACATCATACGAGAACATGAAGTCAAGCAGGCCGTTACGCAAAAAATCTGACCTACTGTTGTGATCAACATAATTATCTTAAATGAGGCGCCGCCACCTAAGGCGCTGTAGAGGAGGGCGATGATTTGACCTCCGCCATAAGGATTAACTTTGGGATCAAAAGAACTAATGTAATCGGTGTTAGTTGCGACATATAGGAATGCCATCAACAGGATATATCCGCCGACTGCTGAGTAAGCAATTGACTTCCAAATTCCCTTTGCTGCCGACATATGTGCATCATGGGTCTCTTCGGAAAGGTGAGCAGAGGCATCAAAGCCTGTAATCGTGTACTGAGTAAGCAAGAAGCCCAAAGGCAAAACGAAATACCAATATGAGTTATTGCTAAAACCTGAGTTATTGATGTGTGTTGTATACATCCAGTGCAAAGTTTGGTGCTTGCTTGTGCCAAATACCAAAATTCCAACGATTCCGAGAGTACCAAACACGTGCCACCATACAGAGATATTATTAAACATTGAAAGTAAAGGACCACTGTAAACATTGACCAATGTGGCAAATGCAATCACTATCAAGAAGAGCACAAACTGCTGCTTTATATAGTCGCCGCCCATGAAGCTAGTTGAGTAGCTTGGTGAATAAAGACCAATAAGGCCATTAATAAAACCAGTAACGCCATAACCGACTGAGGCAGTTACTGAGACGAGCCCGATCAAATTGAGCCAACCAGTAAAGAATCCAGCTTTAGGACCGCCGAGCTTTGAAGCCCACCAGTAAATTCCGCCGGATGTTGGGTAAGCAGATGCTAGCTCTGACATACAGAATCCGATTATTAGAATACATATTGAAATTAACGGCCAACCAATTGATATAGCAACCGGACCGCCGTTATTCCAGGCTTGCGCAAAAGTCGTGAAGCAACCAGCCAAGATTGAAATGATTGAAAATGAAATAGCGAAGTTAGAAAAAGATGACCAGGTACGGTTCAGCTCCTGTTTGTAGCCTAATTCCGCTAACCGTTTTTCGTCTGCATCTGAAATTGTCAAGATGTACTCCTCCTTGAGACTATGGGGTGTAGCATTTCTACCTCATAGTGTGACTTAAGCGGAAGGGGTTTTAGCGAAAATGTGCCGCCTAATGGGCTACGTGTCGCCAAGTAAAACCTCATTTCCAGCGCTCGTCGGAAATGAATTTTCGGATTTTGTCGCGCTTTCCTCCCAACATTGCGATGGTTGGGGGTTATCGACCGTTGATAAGAGTGGCAACCATACTCTTCTCGAGAAAAAGGTTGAGGCCGCGGCGCAAAGTAGTACATTCGATGACACTGTCGCCAAAAATGTTGCCGATGGAGCGCTCCTGCATCTTCGCTGGGCCACAAAGGGTTTACCCAATAGCGAAAACAATACGCATCCATTTATGTATGGTGACTATTCATTTATTCACAATGGCTCGATTTTCCCGCCCGATGCGATTGCGCCTTTTATAGATCCAAAATTTCTCCCACTTATTATCGGCGATACCGATAGCGAGAGATATTTTTATTTATTGATGACACAGATTGAAAAAGTTGGTTTAGTTGAAGGTATTAAGAGCGCTTTGAAAATTATCAAAGAGCATGGAGAGACAACTAGTTTGAACTGCATGCTCATGAACCGAGATTTCTTTGTAACTGTGAGCGAGCACAACACGCAAAAGAAGCCTGACTGGGCCCCTGATGATTATTATGAGATTAAATACTTGCCCACCCCCGAAGGCGTCCTCTTTGCCTCAAGCGGATGGAACCAGCCGGGTTGGAAGAGCCTAGATAATCATCACTGCGCAGTTGTGAACCGTTCAACCTTTGAGATTGAAGTTATTGACCTCTAATTAAGGCTCTACGATAGGCACATGAACCGTACCTATAGTGTCGAAACGTACGGCTGTCAGATGAATGTTCATGACTCAGAGCGTATTGCGGGCTTACTTGATGAGGCTGGTTATATCCCCGTCAGCGAAGGCGAGCAGGCTGACATCGTAGTTTTCAATACATGTGCAGTTCGCGAAAATGCCGACAACAAACTATATGGAAACCTATCTTTTTTGGCACCAATCAAGAAATTAAACCCCTTGATGCAGATTGCAGTGGGTGGGTGTTTAGCGCAAAAGGACCAAGCCACGATTTTGAAAAAGGCACCATATGTCGATGTCGTCTTTGGAACTCATAACGTTGGCTCACTTCCAGTGCTGTTGGAACGCGCACGGATAGAAGAGGAGTCTCAAATTGAGATTCTTGAATCTTTGGAGCATTTTCCATCTACTTTGCCGGCTAGACGCTTGTCAGCTTTCTCATCATGGGTTTCAGTCTCAGTTGGCTGCAATAACACCTGCACTTTTTGCATTGTTCCGACTTTGCGTGGAATTGAAAAGGACCGTGGGGCCAATGAGATTTTGGCTGAGGTGCGCGCCCTTGTAGATCAAGGCGTTATTGAAATTACGTTGCTTGGCCAAAACGTTAATGCCTACGGGGTTGATTTCGGTGATCGCCATGCTTTTGCTAATTTACTGCGGGATTGTGGAAAAGTCGAAGGCCTGGAGCGTGTTCGTTTTATGTCCCCACATCCACGTGATTTCACCGACGATGTTATTGATGCCATGGCGCAAACGCCAAATGTTATGCCACATCTTCATATGCCTTTGCAATCAGGATCGAATGCAATTTTACAGTCAATGCGACGTTCTTATCGCACAGATAGATATTTAGGAATCTTAGATCGTGTTCGTACTGCCATGCCACATGCATCGATTACGACCGACATCATCGTAGGTTTTCCTGGTGAGACCGAAGCCGATTTTCAAGCCACGTTAGATTTATGTACACAAGCCCGCTTTGCGGCAGCCTATACATATCAATACTCAATTCGTCCTGGAACACCGGCAGCGACAATGCCTGACCAAATCACACCAGAGGTTGTAGGCGAGAGGTACACACGCTTACACAACCATCAGCAGGTAATCTCTCTGTCAGTTAACCAAGAAGCCATTGGCAAAAACTTCAAAGTATTAGTTGGCGATTACGAAGGCCGCCGCGATAGTGCAAAAGAGCGCTTAACTGGTCGCAGTGAAGATTTTCGTCTCGTGCACTTTGATAACTCGATAACTGCTCGGCCGGGGGATGAAGTAGAAGTTGTTATCACTGAAGGCTCAGCTCACTACTTAATTGGAACACCGGGCGCAGTTCGTTCAACCCGTGGCGGAGATGCACACGAGGCGCGCAATAAAGAGGTATCACGGACTTCCGCCATGCTTGGAATGCCGACAGTTAATAAATGAGTGTGATCGTTGTTTGCGGGGCCACTGCAACTGGTAAGAGCGAGTTAGCTATAGCCCTAGCACACCACTTCGATGGTGAAATCGTGAATGCGGATTCGATGCAGATTTATCGCGGCATGGATATCGGCACGGCCAAATTAAGAGTTGAAGAGCGAGAAGGAGTCACGCATCATCTACTCGATGTTTTGGATGTAAGCCAAGATTCCACGGTTGCTTGGTATCAAAGCGCGGCGCGCTCAGCAATCACCGATATTGAGTCGCGTGGCAAGCGCGCAATTGTTGTTGGAGGAACAGGCCTATATATTAAATCGATTTTAGATGAGCTTAACTTTCCAGATACCGACCCAGTAGTTCGAGAGAGTCTTGAAAAAGAGTTAGAGAACATTGGCTTAAATGCCCTGTTCGAGCGGTTGGAAAAATTAGATCCAGCTGCTGCCATTGCAATCGATCGGGCTAATGCTCGTCGAGTAATTCGAGCCCTTGAAGTAATTGCGATTACTGGCAAGCCATTTACTGCCAATCTTCCGCGCGAGGCTAGCTCGAGATACCCAGATGCCAGACAATTTGGTTTAGTAATGGATCGAGCGAGTTTAGATGTGCGGATAAGCGCCCGAGTTGATCACATGTGGGACGCGGGATTTGTTGCAGAGGTTGACCACCTCTTGGACCAGGGAATAACAAAGGGACGTACGGCACAACTTGCTTTGGGCTATTCGCAGATAATCGCTTATAGAAAGACTCTCATGAGTGAAGATGAGGCACGCGAAGATACAAAACGTGCGACGCGTCAATATGCGCGCCGCCAAGAGACATGGTTTTCAAGAGATGAACGCATTACGTGGATTTCTCCCGTTCAACCCAAATTTGAGACGGTTGTAGCCCACTTAAAGAAGTTAAACTAATGTCGATGATTGCTACTTATGGCCACGGAACTGAAAATGATTTCGTTCTTCTTTTTGATCCAAGCGACGAGATCGCGATAACGCCTACCCAAATTGCAACCATCTGTAATCGCGAAAGCGGAGTTGGCGCCGATGGTTTAATTAAAATCATTAAACGCGATGGAAAGTGGTTCATGGATTATCGAAATGCCGATGGATCTTTGGCTGAAATGTGCGGCAACGGGATCCGCGTTATGGCCCGCTATTTAGTTGAGCGCGGTCATATGTCAGAGGGCATTTTTGCAATTAATACGCGCGATGGGATTAAACATTTGCGAGTACCGATGGTTGGAGATATCTCAGTAAATATGGGTCAAGTTGTTAATGAGGGCGAAGAGATAACGGCCTCGATTAATTCGCAAGTGTGGAAGGGTTACAACATTAGTGTTGGTAATCCTCATGCCGTTGTCTTCGTCGATGACTTAAGCGGAGTTGGCCCCATGAAAGAGCCACCAATAGTTTTGCCTAGCGAGTCTTATCCTGAGGGCGTTAACGTTGAGTTCGTTGAAGTAACGGGTGAGCATGAACTATCTATGCGCGTTTATGAGCGCGGAAGCCGTGAGACTAAGTCCTGCGGGACTGGTACATGTGCAGTTGCCCTAGCGGCTGTGTTGCACACTAAGGATCGCCTTCCATCGACGTGGGTAATTAATCCGCCCGGTGGCCGCCTGCAAGTCTCAATCGATGCACACTCCAACGCCACACTAATCGGTCCAGCTGTCTTAGTTAAAGATGTTGATATTTCGGAGTACTTAGTTGACTAATAAAGAGGTCGGTGATGAGTTCGAAGCGCTTATGCGTGAGAGTGCACGCGTTGCCGCTGAATACGATTCCAGTGATGAGTTAATAGATCCAACGCTTGAATTATCAGAGCGCCATGCCCTTCGCCGAGTTAAAGGTTTTTCGACCGAACTTCAGGATATCTCCGAGGCCGAGTATCGCCAACTACAACTAGAACGCGTTGTTTTAGTTGGAGTCTGGACCGAGGGAAGTTCATTGATGGCCGAGAACTCACTAGCTGAACTCAAAGCGCTTGCTGAAACTGCGGGCTCTGAAGTATTAGAGGGACTCATTCAACGTCGTGATAAACCAGATCCGGCAACTTATATTGGCTCCGGAAAAGTAGAAGAGTTGCGTCAAGTCGTTCTTGCAACGGGAGCAGATACGGTTATCTGTGATGGCGAGTTATCTCCTTCGCAACTTCGGCAGTTGGAAGAGAAAGTTAAAGTGAAAGTCGTCGACCGAACCGCATTGATTTTAGATATTTTTGCCCAGCACGCTAAAAGTAAGGAGGGCAAGGCTCAAGTAGAACTTGCCCAGATTGCATATCTATTACCTCGACTTCGCGGTTGGGGAGATTCACTCTCACGCCAAGTGGGCGGACGCGCAGCAGGTGGCGCCGGAATTGGTGGTCGTGGCCCAGGTGAGACCAAGATTGAGACTGATCGCCGACGTATTCGTGACAAGATGGCAAAACTGCGTGGAGAGTTAGCCGCGATGAAGACTTCGCGTGATACTAAAAGACAAGAGCGCAAAAGATTTAATATTCCCTCTGTTGCAATTGTTGGATATACAAATGCGGGTAAGTCCTCACTCCTTAACCGATTAACAAATGCCGGCGTATTAGTGGAAAACGCCTTGTTCGCAACCCTTGATCCGACAGTTCGAAAATCACAGACCAGTGATGGTCGCGTTTACACTCTGACGGATACGGTTGGCTTTGTTCGACACTTGCCGCATCAGCTCATCGACGCCTTTAAATCGACGCTAGAAGAGGTCGAGGATGCAAATGTCATTGTTCACGTTGTCGATGGCTCGCACCCAGATCCATTTGAACAGATTCGTGCAGTGCGCCAAGTCATTGAAGAAATCGGTGCATCAAAGATTCCTGAAATTATCGCAATCAATAAAGTTGACGTCGCCGATCCGCAAACCGTTATGGAGATCTTGCGCAAAGAGGCCAATAGTTTTGCTTTCTCAGTTCGAACGGGTTTTGGTGTTGATGCTCTAGTTCATGCAATTGAGAGCACATTACCGAAACCAAACATTGAAATTAGAGCGATCATCCCTTACAACCGAGGTGACCTAATTCATGCCATCCATGAGAACGGCGAAATCTTTTCCGAGGAGTATGTAGAGAAAGGAACGGCAATTCACGCTCGAGTTGACGGGGGGCTAGCCCAAGCGATAGAAATCGCCCAGGTGAGTGGGGAATAACTCCGACACGCCGAGGGTTATAACAACTAGTCTGCGCGCAATAGGTAATGATGCCCCCGCAGGCAAGTACTACAAGGAAAAGAATCGAGGTGAGAGCAGTGGCAACAGATTACGACACACCCAGAAAAACTGATGAAGAACTCCACGAAGAGTCGTTAGAAGAGTTAAAGGCCCAACGTGTCGATGCTCAATCCGGACAAATTGATGTTGATGAAGCCGAAGCTGCAGAGACGCTTGAACTTCCAGGGGCAGATCTCTCTGGCGAAGAGTTAGCGGTTCGAGTTGTTCCAAAACAAGAGGATGAATTTACTTGTTCACGCTGTTTCTTGGTTCATCACATTACACAACTTGCAAAAGGTGAAGGCGCAAAAGCTGTTTGTAAAGAGTGTAACTAATTCTTATTTAGAATCTTCGCGAGAGCTTCGCAGTTATTACTTGTAATTAACCAGTAAGGCGTTGCATCGCGGGGATCATTTATTGCTACACGAACGCCAGTTGAAGACCAGAAACGAATTCCAAGAAAAGCTGCAGGGTCGGCATCACGAGTGCGCAATTTTCGAACTTGTTCGCTGTTTAATGCCTCGGCCGAACCTAAAAATTCGAAATCAATATGCGCTTTACCTACTCGTAGTTCTTTCTCATCAACCTCTATGGTCAATGCGGTCTTAATGGCAATCAGGAGTAATAGCGCGCTCACAGCGATAAGTGCTCCTAACGCAGCATTATTACCCAGCGCCGCCCAGATAGAGAGCACGAGGGTGAGAAGAAAGAAGTAGATAATCATCAAAAGCCAGAGGGGCATTCGTACTACTTCGCGATATCGCATGAGAGTTAGGCTATCGGATACTCTAGGTACATGAGTCGCGTCGCAAGCACCACTCCACCCGAGGGTGCGATTATTCCCGAGCGCCATCCCAAAGCTCCTGCAACTGGTACTAAAATTCCATCGCACTTTGGTCATTGCTTTGGTTGTGGCGAGCTTCACCCAACGGGTCTGCATTTAGTTGCTTACGTTGGCGAAGGCGCAGACATTACGGCGCAGTTTACGGTTACTGAAAATCATCAAGGCGCCCCAGGTTTAGCCCATGGAGGCATACTGTCTCTAGCTTTTGATGAGGCACTTGGAAAATTAATGTGGCTGATGCGTGCACCAGCAGTTACTGCTCGCCTTGAAACTGATTTCTTAAAGCCAGTGCCAATAGGTTCGGTGCTTCACATCACGGCCAAAATTACCGGTCAAGTGAATCGAAAAGTGTATTCAAGTGCGGTGGGCCGACTTAACTCACCTGATGGCCCAATTGTTCTTCGAGCAGCTGCGCTCTACGTCATTGTCCCGATGGAGCACTTTTTAAACAATGCACCAAAAGAGTATTTGGAGTTAATCTCTAAACGTCCTGAATTATTGGCCTTTGTAGATCCTGATTTCGAAATTAATCCCTAGCCAAATGCCGCGCCTTCAAGTTTTGATTACTCGTATCGATCCATCGGTGCCACTACCAACATATGCAAAAGGTGGCGATGCTGGCGCGGATTTAACAACGACGATTGATTTCACTCTAGCTCCAGGGGAGCGACAACTAGTTCCAACTGGAATATCGATCGCATTGCCCAATGGTTATGTGGCGCTAGTTCACCCTCGTTCGGGTTTAGCTATTAAGCACGGGGTTACTTTGGTCAATACCCCTGGAACTATCGATGCTGGTTATCGCGGAGAGATTTCTTGCATCTTAATTAATCTCGATTCGAAGACCCCCGCTTCATTTAAGAAAGGCGATCGCATCGCCCAATTAGTGATCCAACGCGTAGAGCATGCGCAATTTGTTGAAGTTTCACAGCTGCCTGGTTCTGGTCGCGGTATAGGTGGTTTTGGATCGACGGGGAGCTCATGAGCGAACATAATGCAGATCGAGATAAAGTCATGGCCGCACTCGGTGGCAAGAAAGGCCTTATCGACTCAGGTCTACCTTCCATTGTTTTTCTTATAGTTTTCAATGTGGAACACAATTTGAGAAATGCGATAATCGGAGCTGTAATTCTTTCGTGTGTGCTTGCAATTGTTCGACTTGCAATGAAGGACACAGTTCAGCATGCACTGTCGGGATTATTTGGCGTTCTGATTTGTGCCTATTTTGCACACAAGTCGGGTCATGCCACCGATTTCTACATTCCAAAACTTCTGACAAATTTGGCATATGGCAGCGCTTATTTAATTGGCAACATAGTTGGCTGGCCGTTATTGGGCTTAGTTCTAGGTCCGTTATTGGGGGAGAATTTCCTCTGGCGTAATGATCCTGCGCGAAAGCGCGTTTATATTCGTGCAAGTTGGATTTGGGTCGCACTTTTCTTTTTGCGAATTCTCGTTCAATATCCTATTTACAGAAGCGGCAACGTCAATTTATTGGGTACCGTTAACTTAGCGATGGGCTATCCGTTATTTATTGCGGCGGCATATTTATCGTGGCTAGTCATCAAGACGGCACCACCCGTACATAAAACCCTTGATTAAGCGATAAAGCAGGCTTTAATCTTTTCCTCAGCACTAGCTGATGCTACAAACAAGAGTTCATCACCGGCGGCAAATACTTCATGAGACTTACTCGTAATGACCCGTCCATCGCGCACGATTGCAGCTAGAGCCACGTCCTCGGGCAAATCAATCTCCTCGACAGTTTTTCCAACGCAGGCCGAACCATCAGGCAAAGTAAGCTCAACTAGATTTGCCTCACCTTTTTTAAATGAGAAGAGTCGTACAACATCGCCAACGCTTACGGCCTCTTCAACAAGGGCGGAGATGATGCGCGGAGTTGATACTGCAACATCGACGCCCCATGATGAATCAAAAAGCCATTCATTTTTGGGATGGTTAATTCGCGCAACAACACGTGGAACGCCGTATTCAGTTTTACCTAGCAGCGATGTAACAAGGTTGGCCTTGTCATCACCGGTGGCGGCAACTAGAACCTGACAGTTATTTAAATGCGCTTTATCCAAAGATGCGATTTCACACGCATCGGCCATTAACCACTCTGCATCAGGGACGCTTTCGAGCTTGAGCGCCTTTGGATCTTTATCTATAAGCAAGACTTGGTGGCCATTATCAAGAAGTTCGCGCGCTATTGCACGTCCGACATTTCCAGCCCCGGCAATTGCAATTCTCATTAGCGCCCGCCCTCTGGTGAATTCGCAAGAATGCTTTCAACGATCGCAGTCTGGTCATCGGCGACCATGACATGGACTAAGTCACCTTGCTGCAACACTGTATGTTCATTAGGAATCATTCCAACGCCGAGGCGAGTGATAAAGGCCACGCGGGCAGATGTTAATTCATCGATAAGCAAAATTTGTCGACCATACCAATCATTATGCATATGCATCTCACAGAGAGAAACCGTTGTATTTGCATCGCGCCATTCTGAACGTGAACCCTCAGGTAGAAGGCGGCGAAGAATTTGATCCATAGCCCAGAGAACTGTTGCAACCGTTGGAATTCCAAGGCGCTGATAGATTTCAGCTCGGCCTGGATCATAAATTCTGGCAACAACATTCTTCACGCCAAAAGTTTCACCGGCAACGCGCGCAGCCAAAATATTTGAGTTATCGCCATTGCTGACTGCAGCAAAAGCATCTGCGCGCTCGATTCCAGCTTCACGCAAAATATCGCGATCGAAACCAACTCCAGTGACGGTGGTTCCTTTAAAATCAGGACCCAATCGTCTGAAGGCCTCACGTGCTTGGTCGATGATTGCTACAGAATGCCCAGCGGCTTCAAGTTCGGTCGCGAGGGATGATCCGACTCGACCGCAACCCATGATGACTACGTGCATATGCATTAACTTACACCCATAAACTTACATCTATGGCATCAACTAAATCAGCGCGCTGGTCGGTCGGGGATATTTTCGAGGCAGATATCGAAAAAGTTGCTCATGGCGGCCATTTCATAGCTCGTCACGAAGGCACCGTATTTTTCGTCCGTCACGCCATTCCGGGGGAACGTGCTCGAATCGTGATCACTTCAACTGGATCGAGCTTTAATCGTGGCGATGTAGTTGAAACCCTTGAAACTTCACCAGATCGCGTATCACCCCCGTGCACATTTGCCCATCCAGGAGGTTGCGGTGGCTGCGATTTCCAACATATTTCACTTTCTCGTCAGCGCACACTCAAAGCTGAAGTAATCGCTGAGCAATTCTTAAGGATTACTAAAAAGGAAGTGGTGGTGCAGGTTGAGGAAGTCTCTCAACCTTTGCACTGGCGAACGCGCTCCATTGCTACCACCTCGCACAACGGAAAGTTCGGCTTTTATGCAGCGCGTAGCCACAACGTCGTTCCGATTGATAATTGCTTAATCAGTGTTGAAAGCATGGATATGCCAGAGCTTGCATCACGGAATTGGAAAGGTGACGTTCGAGTGGAAATTTCGGTTTCAAATACCGCTGAGCGAAGTATTGCACTTGCCCCTACACGCGGTGAGGGCAAAGCCAGACTCACCGAAGGCAATCAAATTTTGCATGAGAAAGTTGCAGACAAAGTTCTAGAGGTTAGTAGCAATTCATTTTGGCAAAGCCATATCGATGCGCCACAAGTACTTACCGAAGTAGTTTTAGAGTTTGCAGAACTAAAGTCCGGTGATCATGTTTTAGATCTTTATGGAGGTGTAGGT
Organism: Actinomycetes bacterium; assembly: GCA_037139795.1. Classification (GTDB taxonomy): domain Bacteria; phylum Actinomycetota; class Actinomycetes; order Nanopelagicales; family Nanopelagicaceae; genus Planktophila. The sequence goes on along the minus strand of JBAXFS010000007.1, from coordinate 28,110 downwards.
CTTTTTACTTCCGTGATGATAGATGTTGTTGGTGATGGTGGAAGTGTCGATTTGATTGAAGGAAGCAAGAGTGCCACTGCTGATGCGGCGCGAAATTTTGGTGCATACCCAAATGTAAAGATTGCAACGGGTGATGTTGGGAAACTACTTCCGCGAATCACTAGTGCCGATGTAGTCGTACTGGATCCTCCACGCGAAGGCGCTAGCAAGAATGTAGTGGCAGAGATAGTCCGATTAAAACCTCGCGCAGTTGTATATGTTGCATGCGATCCGGCCGCCCTTGCGCGTGATACTGGTTACTTTTTTGAACTGGGCTATTCACTTGTAAAATTGAGGGCTTTTGATCTATTTCCAATGACGCATCATGTCGAGTGTGTTGCGCTGTACCTGCCCGTTTGAGTATTATTGACCTCTATTAGCCCGTATTAGAGAGGTAGATAATGAGTAAAAACTCTTTCAACGCAAAGAAAAATTTAGAGGTTGCGGGTAAGAGTTTTGAGATATTTGATATCTCCTCAATTGATGGCGCTCAGAACCTTCCATTCTCCCTAAAAATCCTCTTAGAAAACCTTTTGCGAACTGAAGATGGCGCCAACATCACGGCATCTCATATCACCTCCCTCGCCAACTGGGATCCGAGCATTGAGCCGGACACTGAAATTCAGTTCACGCCTGGACGTGTTGTTATGCAGGATTTCACTGGAGTTCCATGTGTCGTGGATCTTGCAACAATGCGCGAGGCGATCGTTGAGCTTGGGGGAGATGCATCAAAGGTAAATCCGCTCGCTCCTGCCGAGCTTGTAATCGATCACTCAGTTATTGCCGACGTTTTTGGAACTAAGGATTCTTTCGAAAAGAATACCGATATTGAATACGAGCGAAATCAAGAGCGCTATCGATTCTTGCGCTGGGGACAGAGTGCCTTCGATGAGTTCAAAGTTGTCCCACCAGGAACTGGAATTGTTCATCAAGTAAACATTGAATTTTTGGCACGCGTCGTGATGACACGTGAAGTTGATGGTGTGGTCCGCGCATATCCAGACACCGTTGTTGGAACCGACTCACATACGACAATGGTTAATGGCCTTGGCGTATTGGGCTGGGGCGTTGGCGGCATTGAGGCCGAAGCCGCTTTATTAGGTCAGCCAGTCTCGATGTTAATTCCGCGGGTCGTAGGATTTAAGCTCACTGGTCAACTTCCACTCGGAACCACAGCAACCGATATGGCGCTAACAATTACCGAAATTTTGCGCAAGGTTGGCGTTGTTGGAAAATTTGTTGAATTCTTTGGTCCAGGAGTCGTATCCGTACCAATGGCCAATCGCACAACAATCGGAAATATGAGTCCGGAATACGGATCAACGTGCGCGATTTTCCCAATTGATGAGGAGACGCTCCGCTATCTACGCTTAACTGGTCGAAGCGATGATCAAGTTGCTTTAGTTGAGAAATACGCAAAAACCCAAGGCTTGTGGCACGATCCCTCAATTGCTCCGCGTTTCTCACAGATAGTAGAGCTCGATTTATCTACCGTTGTTCCGTCGATCTCGGGACCCAAGCGCCCACAAGATCGAATTTCGCTTTCAGATTCCAAGGAAGCGTTCTCAAAAGTTCTTCCAACTTATTTTTCAGACAAGACAACACGCGGTGAAGTTGCCGCCGGGGATACGCGAATTAAAAATGGCGACGTTGTTATCGCCTCGATTACTTCATGTACAAATACCTCAAACCCGTCAGTCATGATTGGTGCCGCATTACTCGCTAAAAAGGCCGTTGAAAAGGGTTTGAAATCTAAGCCGTGGGTCAAAACTACGCTTGCGCCAGGATCAAAGGTCGTCACCGATTATTATGATCGCGCCGATTTAACGCAGTACATGCAAGCCCTGGGTTTTCACTTAGTTGGCTACGGCTGCGTTACATGTATTGGTAATTCAGGACCACTGCCAATCGCAATTAGTAAGGCTGTCAATGAGGGCGATTTAGCTGTTACGGCCGTGCTTTCAGGCAATCGAAATTTTGAGGGACGTATTAGCCCGGATGTGAAGATGAATTACTTAGCCTCACCTCCTTTGGTCGTTGCTTATGCAATTGCTGGAACTATGGATCATGATTTTGAGAAAGACTCGCTGGGAGATGATCTGCAAGGAAAGCCAGTTTATTTGAGGGATATCTGGCCAACCCCACAAGAGATTCAAAGCGTAATTGACAGTTCAATTTCATCGGCAATGTTTACAAAGGATTATGCATCGGTTTTTGATGGCGATCATCGATGGAAATCTCTGGCAACTCCAAGCGGTAAAACATTTGAATGGGATCCAAAATCTACGTATGTTCGTAAACCGCCGTACTTTGATAACATGCCAAAGAGTCCAACTCCGGTCGTTGATATCACAGGCGCACGAGTACTCGCAGTTCTTGGTGATTCAGTTACAACCGACCATATTTCACCTGCAGGAAATATTAAGGCAGATTCACCCGCCGGGATTTATTTAGCCGAACACGGTATCGATCGAAAAGACTTTAACTCCTACGGTTCCCGTCGAGGCAATCACGAAGTGATGATTCGTGGAACTTTTGCAAACATTCGCCTAAAGAATTTACTTTTAGATGGTGTTGAAGGTGGCTTCACACGCAATTTCTTAAACCAGGGCCAGCAAGCGACGATTTATGACGCTTCGGCGGCTTATCAAAGCGCGGGTGTTCCTTTAGTAATTTTGGCTGGAAAAGAATATGGATCCGGTTCATCACGCGACTGGGCAGCAAAAGGCACCGCGTTACTTGGAGTAAAAGCAGTTATCGCTGAGAGCTTTGAGCGAATTCACCGATCTAATTTAATTGGAATGGGTGTGCTACCTCTTCAATTCAAAGATGGCCAAAGTGCGCTTACCCTTGGGTTAGATGGAACGGAAAGTTTTTCAATTGTTGGGATTACTGCCCTTAATAGTGGTGGCGTTCCTAAAGAACTTACCGTTACCGCTGGAGATAAGAGTTTTAGCGCTGTAGTGCGCATCGATACGCCAGGTGAGGCTGACTACTATCGACATGGCGGAATCATGCAGTACGTCCTCCGCTCGCTCTTATCATCGTAAAGCTCTAAAATATCCCCCATGCTCCGCGCGATTAAATCTCCTACAGATTTAGCTGCCCTTACACCTGCCCAGTTAGTCGAACTCAGCGCTGAAATTCGCACTTTCCTCGTTGAGAAAGTTTCGAAAACTGGTGGTCACTTAGGGCCAAATCTTGGCGTAGTCGAATTAACTATTGCGATCCACCGAGTTTTTGATTCGCCTAAAGATGTTGTCCTATTTGATACGGGACATCAATCCTACGTTCACAAGATTTTAACGGGGCGCGTCGATTCTTTTGATCAACTTCGCCAACGCGGAGGAATCTCTGGATATCCTAACCGCCGTGAAAGCGAGCACGATGTAATTGAAAATTCACATGCATCAACGGCGCTCTCATGGGGAGATGGAATATCACGTGGCTTTGCTTTGCTTGGCCAAGATGATCGCCATGTTGTTGTAGTTGTTGGCGATGGCGCATTAACTGGTGGAATGTCGTGGGAGGCGCTTAATAATATTGCGACTGCGCAAAAGCGAAATCTTATTATTGTCATAAATGATAATGAACGTTCATACTCACCGACTATTGGTGGCGTAGCGACATATTTATCAACTTTGCGAGTTACCAGTGGCTATGAAAAATTTCTAGATTGGGGCAAAGATGTTTTGCAGAAAACTCCAGTCGTAGGCGGACCGATTTTTGACACGTTGCATGGCGTTAAAAAGGGAATTAAGGACATAATCGCCCCACAAGGAATGTTTGAAGATCTAGGTTTGAAATATATGGGCCCAATTGATGGCCACGATATCGCCGCCCTTGAGCGTGCTTTGCACCAAGCCAAAGAGTATGACGCGCCAATTTTAGTTCATGCCATTACTGAAAAAGGTAGAGGCCACAAACCTGCAGTGGCCGACGAGGCGGAAAAATTTCACGCCGTTGGCATAGTCGATCCCGAAACTGGAGAACCACTAGCCAAAAATGGTGAGAGTTGGACAAAGATTTTCTCTTCGGAACTCGTTGAAATTGGAAAAAAGCGCAGTGACATCGTCGCAATCACCGCAGCCATGTTGGGTCCTACAGGACTCGATGAATTTCAGAAGAGATTTCCTGATCGCACAGTGGATGTAGGAATTGCAGAGCAGCATGCCGTCACCAGTGCTGCTGGAATGGCATTTACTGGCCTTCACCCAGTCATTGCCGTGTATTCAACTTTTCTCAACCGTGCCTTTGACCAACTCTTACTTGATGTCGCCCTTCACAATGCTGGGGTTACTTTTGTTCTCGATCGTGCCGGAATAACTGGCGATGATGGACCTTCTCACCATGGAATCTGGGATTTAGCTCTTACCGGGCTTGTACCGACAATGCACGTTGCTGCTCCGCGCGATGGCGCACGGTTGCGCGAACTTTTGCGCGAGGCCGTAGATATCTCCGATGCACCATCCATGCTTCGTTTTCCAAAAGGTGCAGTCCACGTTGATATTCCAGCTTTTGAGCGACGCGAAGGAGTAGATGTCTTGTACCGCGGCGAGAGTGCCGATGTTTTAATGATTAGCGTTGGCGCGATGGCACCACTTGCGGTCGAAGCAGCTTCAGCGGCTTACCGAGAGGGCGTCGGCGTCACTGTTATAGATCCACGATGGGTTAAGCCACTTCCTGCATCCTTAGTTGCAATGGCCGAGCGGTACACAAGTGTCGTTGTTTTAGAAGATGGCATCCGCCATGGTGGAATTGCTAGTTCAATATCAGAGATGTTTCGCGATGCTGGAGTGCATGTTCCACTGCATTCAATCGGCGTTCCTCTAGAGTTCATTGAACATTCAAAGCGCGGCGAGATTTTAAGCGACATCGGAATTACCGCTCAGAATATTGCGCGAAGTGTTGTTGAGTGGAGCAGTAGTTTTAAGGCAGAGATGCAACCCCAAGCGGATGAAAGCGCGAACCGCACACAGACTCGCTAATTCCACTGCGATCTAAGTACGGCAAGATTCCACCAAGATGCATAGGCCAGCCTGCTCCCATCAACATACATAGATCAATCTCTGCAGCGGTCGCCACAACGCCCTCATCGAGCATCATGCGTGCCTCTGTCGCTAACGCTGTGAGTGCACGTGTACGAACTTGCTCGGGAGTCGACGGTGAATCTGCTTTTGGAATCAGGGAAAGGGCGGCAGGATTTGCTGCGACTGAACCATCTTCATTTTTAATATAGAAATTTCGAACACCTTGATCGACCATTGCTTGCATGGTTGGTGAAATCCGATATCGGGGTCCCAAGTTATCGTGCAAGGTCTTGGAGACATGGAGCCCAACGCCCGGTCCTACTAAATCCAATAATTGAAATGGCGACATAGGAAAACCAATAGAGCTCATCGCGCTATCGGCAACGGCGGGTGGTGTGCCTTCATCAACAGCATCGGTAATTTCGCCCATGAATCGCGTCAAAAGACGGTTCACAACAAAACCAGGAGAGTCTTTGCAGATAATCATGGTCTTCTTTAACTCTTTGCCAACGGAAATCGCAGTAGCCGTTGTTGCATCATCAGTTGCGCTAGTTCGTGCAACTTCGAGTAAAGGCATGACGGCAACTGGATTGAAGAAGTGAAAACCAACGACGCGCTCAGGATGCTTCAAACCTTGACTCATCTTTTCAACCGATAAAGAAGATGTGTTTGTAGCTAGGACGCATTCGGGGGAGATGATGGTCTCCAATTTTTTGAAAAGCTCTTGTTTGAGCGAGAGCTCTTCAAATATCGCCTCAATAATGAAATCGCAGCCGGCAAAGACGCTTTGATCGCTAGAGCCAGAAATTAAAAGCGATAAACGCCCAGCGGACTCAGGGCTCATGCGCTTTTTTTCAACTAACTTTGCTAACTCGCTCTTAACCCAGGCGACACCTTTATCGGCACGCGCTTGGTCAATGTCGGTCATCACAACGGGGCATTTAAGATTTCGCAAAAACAAAAGCGCTAATTGTGAGGCCATTAATCCCGCACCAACTACGCCTACCTTGGTAACTTTTCGGGCAAGGGCGGGCTTTGGTGCCCCTTCAACTTTTTTACGCTTTTTTTGAATGAGATTAAAGGCATATAGCGAAGCTCGCAGTGGATCACTCATTGTTAAATCGGCAAGAACTTGATCTTCGGCATCAAAGCCGGCGCCTCGTGTATTGCTTTTTGCTGCGGCTATGAGCTCGAGGGCTCTCATTGGAGACGCGATCTCTGCCCCGCCGTATTTCTTAAGCGCGGCAGCTCGTCCAGTTGCGAGCGCACTTTCCCATGCGGGATCCGTGCTGTAATCCTTACGCTCTATTTTTGTGGCGCCATTTAGAACTGATACTGCAAAAGCAATCGAGCGTTCAATAAAATCTGCGGGTTCAAAAACTGCATCAACGACGCCGAGTTTGAGTGAATCTTTGGCCTTCATCATCGTATTGTTGTTAAGGGCATTGAGCATGATTACTTGTACTGCACGCTCTGGCCCGATCAGTTTAGGCAGAATTGTTGCACCGCCCCAGCCTGGAACTAATCCCAAAAATACTTCCGGAAGTGCTGTGAATGCCGTACTTGCCACTGTTCGATACTTGCAGTGCAGGGCAACTTCAAGCCCGCCACCAAGGGCTAAGCCGTTAACAAATGCAAAAGTTGGAATGCCACACTCATCGAAGCGGCGAAAAACATCGTGACCCAATTTCCCGATTGCCAGGGATTGGTTACGGTTTTGTATATATGCCAAGGCAGATAAATCTGCACCAGCTGCAAAAATAAATGGTTTTCCCGTTATTGCGATTGCTGCCGGCTTGCGCGAGATTGCCTCCGTTATTGCCGCATTCAATGATGCAAGAGATGCCGGACCGAAAGTATTAGGACGATTATGATCTTGGCCGTTATCTAGAGTAATCAGGGCCATTGATCCACTGCCACCAAAAGCGGTTAAATCAACATCGCGGACAAGGGCAAGAGTTATTACCTCTTCGGGTGCACCCTCTGGCAATTTAATTTCGGTCGTCATTTACTTCACCGCTCCTTTAAAATGTGGGTTTTCCCAAATAACCGTTCCACCCATTCCAAGGCCAATACACATGGTGGTTATTCCATAACGAACCTCGGGATGGTCTTCGAAACTGCGCGCTAAGTTGAGCATTAAACGCACACCAGATGAGGCCAATGGATGGCCAACTGCAATAGCTCCACCAAATGGATTAACTCGGGCATCGTCATCGGCAATTCCGAAGTGCTCTAGGAAAGCTAAAACTTGTACCGCAAAGGCTTCATTAATTTCGAAGAGGCCGATATCGGCGATCGCTAAACCCGCCTGCTTAAGGGCTTTAATAGTTGCAGGTACGGGTCCATAACCCATGACCTCTGGTTCAACGCCAGCAAAGGCAAAAGTAACTAAACGTGCTTTGATAGTTAAACCGAGTTCAATGGCTTTGTCTTCACTAGCTAGTAGAGCTGCAGTCGCTCCGTCATTTAATCCAGAAGAGTTTCCAGCTGTTACACGGCCCGCTGGACGAAAAGGAGTCTTAAGTCCGCTTAGTCCTTCCAGTGTTGTAGCCGGACGCGGTGGTTCATCAACTGTTGCAATTCCCCATCCGAGTTCGGCGCTACGGGCGGCCGTTGGAATTAAGTCGCGTTGAATAAGTCCGCCGGCATATGCTTTGGCGGTTTTTAACTGCGAGTTGAGTGCATACGTATCTGCACGAAGTTTTGTAATGGTTGGGAAGCGATCATGCAAACGTTCAGCCGTTGCACCCATCGCTAATGCATCTTGTTCAACGATTCGCTCAGCTAAGAAACGTGGGTTTGGATCTAAACCTTCACCAATTGGATGGTTACCCATATGTTCAACCCCGCCAGCGATTGCAATGTCATTAGTTCCAAATGCGATTGCACCTGCAATAGTTGTTACTGCAGTGAGTGCACCCGCACACCAGCGATCAATGGAATATCCAGGTACGGTATTTGGCAGACCAGATAACAATGCAGCACTGCGACCGATGTTCATACCTTGATCACCAGTTTGCGTGGCAGCGGCAATAGCAACGTCATCGATGGAACTTCTATCAACTAAAGGATTGCGATCTAAAAGTCCGCGGATTGCACGAACCATAAGGTCATCGGCTCGAGTGCCTGCATATAAACTGCCGGCCTTTCCAAATGGAGTACGAACGGCATCGACTAGAACTACTGAACGTGACATATAAAATCCTTCACTAAGCGGTATGGAGTTATGTTACCCGTCAGTATGAATTTCGGACAGTCGGCACCTACGCGCTAATTAAACTCTTTTGCCGGCCCTTGCTCAAATAAGGCGTTAAGACGGCCACTAAATAAGCGGCATAGACGCCGAACTGGAGCCATGTGGTGGTCGTATCAAAGCCAATAGTGCCAGTCAGGAGTGCACCTGCAATCGAGTCCTTACCGATCACTGAGGTTACATCCCAAGCAATCAGATGCGCTCCCGGCACAAGCCCTAAATCCTGGAACTCACGTAGGCCATAAGAGAGGACTCCAGCGGCCACAATGATTAACGCGATTCCGGTGTACTTGAAAAAAAGCGACAAGTTCAAGTTAATTGAACTCTTATAAACCAAATAGCCCAAAGCAATGGCAATACCAAAGCCTGCGATTAATCCGAGGGCTGAATCAAATGGGTGAGCAACGCTTTTAAAGTTGGCATAAACAAATAGTGAAGTCTCTAAACCTTCGCGGACAACGGCAAAAAAAGCTGCCCCAGCAAGGGCTAAAGGCCCTGCCAGCATGGCTTGATCAACTTTGCCGCCCAATTCACGACGAAGATGCCGGGCAGTTCGCTTCATCCAGAAAACCATCCAGGTAACAACGATGACCGCTAAAAGCGATGTGGTCCCCGCAAAAATAGTTTCACCTTTGGGTGTCAATTCAGCCGAGGTAAAATTTAAGAGCGCGCCCAGGCCAAGGCTCAGCGCGATTGCCGCTCCAACGCCGATCCAGATATAGCGCGCAAGATGAGATTTTCCGCTTTTGCTAATAAAGGCGATCAAGATGCCGACGATGAGGGCGGCTTCTAGACCCTCTCGCAAGGCGATGATGAAGGAGCTAAGCATGTGCAAAATCTAAAGTACGCGGATGAATTACGCAACTCTTTCGTTGCGTAATTCACTCAATCTCAGGCGTGCTTTCGGCCACAACCTCTAATGCTTCCTCGGGTTCGGCGATAATGAGCGGTTCGCGCTCCAGTAGAGCATCGGCCAAGGCGCCAGCGGTTAAATCGATCTGCCATGGGCGCGCTCCAAGGGAAGCTAAGGCACTGCGCACTGCCGGCTCATCCCGCGTCTGGGTGGATTGCGCAGGGGGAGACCAGCAGATGCGGCGAATGCTCTCCGGCGAAATTAAATTCTCAATGGGAATGGAGTTGGCAGTTGCAATGGCCTCAATGAGGGCTCGCGCATGAGAAAGGGGGGCAAACTTTTCGGGGAATTTATCACGCCACAATTTAATGGGTGGCAAATTATCGGTATTTGTACGAACTGGTGGCCATTGATCTTCATTCATCGCAACTGCACGGGCGATTGCAGCCAACCAGGATTCATAGTTTTCCAACCAACGTGCGCGTAGACCAAGCGGCCGTAGAGCTTTTTCAAACTCCTTCTTCGTCTTAGGCGCACTTAGCGAGAGTTCAATGATTGCAGAGTCATTGAGAAGTTTTCCACCTGCAATGTCGGCAGCAGAGGCGATTGCATCCCGTGTTGTCCAGAGCTCGCGGATGATAGCTAATTGATCGCGACGCTTTATTTTGTGCATTCCAGATGTACGACGCCAGGGATCAATGCGCGGCGGTGCAGGTGGCGCTTTGAGAATCGAAGCGAACTCTTGCTCTGCCCACTGTAACTTTCCAGCTGAATTTAGAATTCCATACATCGCATCACGAAGTTCAACTAATAGTTCAACGTCAAGGGCGGCATACGTCAGCCATTCTTGCGGCAAAGGACGTGTTGACCAATCTGCGGCGCTATGTTCTTTTGCAAGAGTTACACCCATGAGAGATTCCAAAAGCGGACCAAGGCCCACTCGTGGTAGACCTGCAATGCGACCACCAAGTTCAGTATCAAAAAGTTGCGAGGGGTTAATTCCTAATTCGCGAAGGCAGGGCAGATCTTGAGTACTTGCGTGCAAAATAACTTCTCCGGTATTGAGAAGTTCGTTTAATTCGGCAAACAATACGTGCCCCGGACCAAAGGCAATTGGATCGATTAAATGCAAACCACCACCAAGGCGTTTTATTTGGATCAAATATGCACGGGCGCTATAGCGAAAACCTGATGCGCGTTCGGCATCGACGGCAAATGGCCCCGTTCCCGCTCTAAGTTCGGCAATTGCAGATGTAAGTGCAGCCTCAGTGGCAATGACTGGTGGAGTCCCACCTGAGGGCGTGAGTAATGGGACTGCTTGAGTAACTTCTTCCATGCAACGAACTATCGAGCCCGTGTAATTGCAGAAACGCCGTCAGGAATTTCCTCTAGGCCAGCAACTTCTGAAATTAAAGTGCACCAACCCGCAATATGTTTTAAGAGCTCTGCCGGTTCGGAAATAATTGGTGTCCACGATGCGCGGATTTCAATCTCTGATTGATCGTTACGAGGTGAGAGTTTTCCAAAAGATGCACTCGAGATGCGGGTAACCGTTCCACTAGGTGCGGCAAAAACACATCCCGCGCTATCGAGTGAGGATAAGAACCAACCCCAACCCACCTCTGGGAGCAGCGGATCCTCGGCCATGGCGGAATCAACATCGGAGCGCATAAAAGTCACGCATCGAAACTCACCCTCCCATGTTTCTTGGCCTCCAGGTTCGTGAAGTAGAACAAAACGGCCAGATGCCAACTCTTCTTCCTCGTCGCCATTTTTACCATTGCTAACATCGGCGGAAAATGCAAAGGCGTATGTCGCTAATTTTTGTGGAGCGGGGACTTCCTCGAGAACAACTTCGGCACGCGGAGTAAATGTGCGGAGTTGGTCTAATAATCGTGCGAAAGCGCCGGCGTCCATACCTGTAGCGTAATAATTGAAATGGAATTTCTAGGGAGGCAGGGCGGTAGCCTTGCACGCATGGTATCCCTCATAGCACTCATTTCTAGCCTCTTATGGGGTAGCGCCGATTTTGAGGGTGGGCGATTGAGTAAGAAACATGTACCGATTTCCGTTCTAGGTTTCTCTCAAGTTATTGGACTCTTGTTTGGAATTATCGTAATCGCCGTGTCTAGTGGATGGCATGCACCAACATTGAGTACACATGGTTATTTTATTTCAGGAATTGGTGCTGGGCTTTCTGGTTATGTGGGTCTGGTTTGTTTATACACAGGTCTTGCCTCCGGAAGCATGGGAGTTGTCTCTCCTATCAGCGCAATGGGTGCAGTAATTCCGTTGGCTTATTCATTGCTACATGGCGCATCTCTTTCTCTCATAACATCAATTGGAATTGCTCTCGCACTCGTTGGCGCTTTTTGTGCTAGCGGACCTGAACTATCTAATGGTCTGCCATTGCGACCGCTGTTATTAGCATTGTGTGCCGCTTTGAGTTTTGGCGTTGCAATGACTTTTATTTCGATTGGATCCAAATCAAATCCACTGATGACTATGGTTACCATGCGTGTAGCGACTCTTGTTGTAACGATCGCTATAGCGATTCGTGCTCGCAGCCTAGGCGGCTTTGTAGGTAATGAGTACCCTAGCTTAATCTTTATAGGAGTAGCAGATTTTTCTGCAAATCTATTGTTAGGCATCGCTTGTGCAAGAGGTTCAGTTCCGGTTGCAATGGTTTTGGGTTCGATGTATCCAATAGCTACAGCGATCTTTGCCTTTAAACTCCTGCATGAACGTTTACATACAATTCAATATGTGGGAGTTGTTTTAGCTGTCAGCGGAGTGGCTTTGATTTCAGCTTTTTAATGATGGGCATGGAAGAACAGAGTTCCTTCAACCTCGCTCTTTTGTATTTGGGGAAAAAATGAAAGGAGCGCTCTCCAATCAATCGGATTTTCGCCCTCGATCTCTGGTGTAACACTGAGGTACAAATCATCGATTAGTTTGTCGTGAAGAAGCTCAAAAATTATCGCTGGACCCGCTTCAATTAAAATATTAGGACCAAAGGTATCGCGCGCGCGTGAAAGGGATTGCGCGGGTGTTGTATTCCAGATATGCGCCTTGGGGTTTGCAGTGAGCGGATTTTCAAGCCCACGCGAAATCACAACGAGTGGAGCCGGGGTATGGGCATACGGTTCGGTGCGCGCAGTATTTCCGCCAATAATGATGACATCGGCTAAAGCTCGACGTTGTAGGAATAGTGAGCGATCTGCCGGGGTGCTAACGCCCCGTGAGCTTCCCCCTTTGATGGTTGATCCATCGGAGCCCACAACTAGGCTGGCTGCTGTGCTCATGGCGCAAGCATCCCAGTTTCAAGGTGGATTCTCAGGCTCATCTAGCCCTTAGAAGTTGAGCTCAACTCCTAAAGGTAGTTAGCCTGTGGGTTATGTCGTCTCTCAAACGTGCCGGTCTGACGCTCTCACTTGCGGTAGCCCTTGGACTCTTGTCAGCCTCGACCGAGGCTCAAGCGGCCGAATCCTTAGCTCAAGTTCAGGCCAAAGTCTTGGCTTTGCAAGTGGATGCAACAACGGCTGCAGAAGGTGCCCAAGAGGCCAAAGTCTCCTTGGGGCTTTTAACCAAGACGCTCAATGGAATAAAGGCGCAAGCCCAAGTCCAGGGTGCAACTGTTTCGGCACTGCAAAAGACTTTAGGTTCAATTGCCGTCGAGCAGTACAAAGCCGGAAGTTTAAGCCAAGGTTTGCAACTTCTATTTTCGAGTGATCCAACGCTTTATTTATCATCGGCTGGAGTTTTGGAGTCAGTTACTCGTGGCAAATCAACTCAATTACGAAAATTCAAAACCGCTCAACAACGCTTAAATGCGACAACTTTGGTCGTAAACGACAAGGTCGCCCTTGTAACAGCGGCACAAAAGAGATTTGCAGCTCAATCCGCACTTGCCCAATCAAAGTTAAAAGAAGCTCAATTGATTTTGTCGAAGTTGAAGAAGGTCGATCGGGAGCGTTTGGCAAAACTAGCAGCTGCAAGGGAAAAGGCAGATCAAGCATCTTCACTTGTTGCCGCAAGGAGTGCAAGCGGAGTTTCTGGTCGCGCCGGAATTGCCCTCAAATATGCCCTTAAACAGATCGGCGATCGCTATGTCTTTGGCGCAGCTGGTTTAACCACTTGGGATTGTTCTGGTTTAACAATGCGCGCATTTGGAGCGGCAGGAGTTTCACTTCCGCACTCGGCTGCAGCTCAAGCACGATTCGGAAGGGCAGTCTCGTACAAGTCACTCAAACCCGGTGACTTAATTTTCTTTGGAAATCCTATTTCTCATGTTGGCATTTACATGGGTGGCGGTCGAATGGTGCATGCACCGCATTCAGGTGCTCGCGTAAAAGTCGGAGATTTGAATATGGGATACAAAAAATTTGCAGGTGCCCGCCGTTTCTAAAAAAATTCTATTTGTGACAAATGATTTTGGTCCTCGCGCAGGCGGAATCGAAACATTTATTATTGGCCTGATTGAACGCTTGCCACACTCCTTAGTAACCGTTTATACATCGGCCCAAGGTGACACTCGCGAATATGATGCGGCCTGGTTAGCTAATTACGGCGTTCAGGTGATTCGCGATAAATCTACGATTCTCCTACCGACTCCGCGAGTTACTCGCGCCGTTGCACAAGTGGTTAAATCTGCGCAGATGGAAATTATTGCATTTGGTGCGGCGGCACCGCTTGCATTTATGGCATCTTCGCTCCGACGAGCAGGAGCCACACGAATTATCGCTCTGACTCATGGCCATGAGGTGTGGTGGTCTGCGCTCTTTCCTTTTTCACTGATTATGCGCAGAATCGGCGCCACAACCGATGCTCTTACATATCTCGGGGAGTTCACTAGAGGTGCGATTTCAAAAGCTCTCACTACCAAAGCTGCGCAAGCAATGGTCAAAATTGCCCCAGGAATTGATATCGAACATTTTGCCCCGGTTGACTCGAGCTCGCTGCGTGCATCGCTTGGGTTGGAGAAAAAGAAAGTAATTGTCTCGGTTGGCCGTCTGGTACATCGTAAAGGTCAAGATCATCTGATTGAATCGATGACGGCCGTGGTGAATGAAGTTCCAAACGCCCACCTGGTATTAGTTGGGGAAGGTCCTTACCGAAAACACTTAATGGATTTAGTGGAGAAGTTATCCCTTCACGATTGCGTAACTTTTATAGGTCGAATTCAATATGAGGATCTGCCCACATATTTTTGTGTTGGTGATGTTTTTGCGATGCCATCTCGTTCGCGTTTTCTCGGCCTTGAAGTTGAGGGTCTTGGAATCGTTTATCTTGAGGCCAGTGCGTGCGGACTCCCAGTCATTGCCGGAGCATCAGGCGGTGCTCCCGACGCCGTTCTCGACGGAGTTACTGGCGTTGTTGTAGATGGCTTAGATAATGCCGCGATTGCAGTTGAAATAATTAACTTGCTGAAGGATCCAGCGCGAGCATCGGCAATGGGTCGTGCTGGACGGGAGTGGATTGTTGATAAATGGCGTTGGGAAATATGGGCCGAAGAGTTTAAAAAACTACTCAGTTACTAAATTATGAGTTCTGGCTTTGTTCACAGCGGCGGTACGGTTTGTTACCTCTAATTTTCTAAAAATTGATGCTAAATGTGTCTTTATTGTGGCTTGCGATAAAAATAACGCTTGCGCAATATCCTTTGTGGATGCCCCACTTGGTAATAGACCTAGAACATCAAACTCACGCGCAGTTAAGTGAAAACTCTCTCTGCGGTTAGCGATGGCTTGGGACAAGCCTCTAGCGCTAAAACTCAGGGGTGAATGCGTTGAAAAGTCGATTGCGGCGATTAAATCGCTCATCGGCGCGCTCTTTAAAATGTAAGCACTTGCTCCGGCATCCATTGCGGCAATTAAATGTGAATCTGTATCGTTGAGAGTCAGCACAACTATTCCAATAGTTTTAGAAATTCCCCGCGCCCATGAAATCACATCAAAGCCGGTGCCATCTGGAAGATTCAAGTCAACAACAATCACATCGGGATTCACATGTGCTATCAGTGCGCGAGCCTGCGCTTGAGAGGCGGCCTCTGCGCTTACTTCATACCCATGGGCGTTAAGCGCCGCTTTCAAACCCTCACGCACAACGGCGTGATCATCGATAATTACTACGCGAGTCATGGCAGTTCCAGTGGCACAGTGATTAAGACGTGAGTGCCCACCTCACTGGAATCGATAGAGATAGATCCACCTAACCCATGAACGCGTTCGGTAACTCCAGTGAGCCCATGATGTCCAGATTTTTCCAAGGCACCGCCGAGGCCATTGTCTTTAACGCTCAGAGTTAGCGATGTTGCTTGGGAGTGCGCCTGAACATTTCGGACTAGTTCGGCGAAGATACGTTCTAGTTCAAAGGTTTTCGAGCCACTAGGCGGGGATTCTGACATGTTCGTCAATGAGTGGATTCGGAGATCGAAAATCTCGTGGCGTACTTTATCTATTAGGTCGCTGACGCCAAAACGCAGCGAACGAAGCTCGGCGCGAATTTCATTGGGCGTTCCAGAAGTTGCAACTAAAGAATCAATTGAGTAGCCAAGACCTACAAGGTCTTGAGCGATGCCGTCATGTAACTCTTGTGCGAGCTTGACTCGCTCATTGGCGCTCACATTTTTTCACTTAGTAAAGAGTTGCTCAATCTCTTTAGCAAACTCTTTGGCAACTACATGTCGCTTAAGGGAGAGCTTTGGCGTTAAGTGCCCACCGGCGATCGTGAAATCCGTAGGCAAAATAACAAATTTACGGATTGACTCTGCCTTGCTAACGGCCTTGTTGGCATCATCGACTGCTAGTTGTATGGCCGAAATTAAATCAGGGTCGTTAGCCAAATCCTGCATGGATGCGCCCTCTTTTTTGTGACTGGCAACCCAGGGTTTCAAAGCATCTTGATCAATGGTAATTAATGCAGCGATAAATGGTTGATTGTCGCCAACGACCATACATTGACTAACAAGGGCATTGGCGCGCAAGCGATCTTCTAGAACTGCTGGTGCCACATTCTTGCCACCAGCTGTAACGATTAATTCTTTTTTACGGCCAACGATAAAGAGAAATCCCTCGTCATCTAATTTTCCAAGATCGCCAGTCTTAAACCAACGATCTGAAGTAAATACCTCTTCATCGGCGGCTTTATTATTCCAATAAC
The DNA here is from genome assembly GCA_037139795.1 of Actinomycetes bacterium. GTDB lineage: Bacteria > Actinomycetota > Actinomycetes > Nanopelagicales > Nanopelagicaceae > Planktophila. The sequence continues at coordinate 11,771 of JBAXFS010000007.1, read as the reverse complement.
CGCGCATTACGATTGGACCTCGGATGAGGACCTCTCCATCGTCGGCGATCTTGATAGATGTTCCAGGTACTGGACGACCGACAGAGCCAACGCGAAGGGCTTTGCTCAAATTCAGAGTTGCACCTGCCGTTGTTTCAGTCAGACCGTAACCCTCCAAAATAGTTATTCCGGCGCCACGGTAGAAGTGGCCAAGTCGAGTACCTAGAGGTGCGCCTCCAGAGATTGCCGCTTCAACTCGACCGCCCATTCCAGCGCGAATCTTTGAGTAGACCAGTTTGTCAAAGAGTTTGTGTTTAAGGGCAAGCACGGGCGAAGTTCGTTTTCCATCCAGACTTTGCGAGTAAGCGATCGCAACATTGGCAGCTTTCTCGAATATTTTTCCTTTGCCAGCGGCTTGGGCACGAGCCTCTGCGCCATTATAAATCTTCTCAAAAATTCGCGGAACGGCTAAAACAAATGTTGGTTTAAAAGATGCCAGATCAATTGGAAGTCGAGTAGCAGGATCGCCACAGTGGGCTAAGTGAAGACCAGCGGCAATTGCACCAATTTCAACCATGCGCCCAAAGACGTGGGCAACTGGCAAAAATAGAAGCGTAGATCCACCGGGTTTTAAGAATAGATCGGCAGCACCTTGTACAACGTTTCCGCATTCCGCTAAGAAATTACCGTGTGTGAGCTCGACACCTTTGGATTTTCCAGTTGTTCCAGATGTATAAATAATTGTTGCAAGTGTGTCAGGCACTAAAGAAGTACGACGACGATCGATTTCATCATCACTAACATGTGCACCAGCGCTCTTTAGAACCGACAAGACATCTTCAGACATACTCCATACGTGCTTCGTATGGGAAGGCCGTACTGTTTCAACTAATTCTTTAAGTGCTGTGGTCTCAACGATTATTCCAACCGGAGCAGCATCATTTAAAATCCAATCTATCTGCTCTGCCGAAGATGTGTCATAGACGGGAACAACAACACCTCCTGCAAACCAAATCGCAAAATCCAAAATCGTCCACTCGTAACGCGTACGCGACATAATTGCAACGCGATCTCCAATTTGAATGCCAGCTGCAATTAATCCCTTTGCCGTCTCGCGTACTTGGGCCTCTGCCTCTTTAGCAGTGACGGCCTGCCAGCCATCACCGAGAGGACGTGACATCACAATGCGCTCGGGTTCAAACCACGCGCGTTCTGCAATTAAATTCGTCAAGTTTCCGGCAGTGGCTGCAGGGACTAGGGCTGGTGAAGTGGCTTCATTCATGGCGCTAACGCTAGTGCCTGATTTAATAAATAGGGAAGAGGGGTAACCTTAAGCCATGAGCGATTCCAGTAGTTCGACAGTAACCATCGATGCCCCATTAGCTGCAGTCACAGAGGCGCTATTTGCGCTCGAAAAGTACCCAGAATGGTCCTCCTCGATTAAGGCAGTTGAAGCAATAGCCCGCGACGATCAGGGCCGCATCACTAAGGTCAAAATGACAATTGATGCAGGGATGATGAAGGATCGAGTGATTTTAGATTACGACTGGAGCGAGGCGCCACAGCGATTGAGCTTTTCACTCGATGATGCCGATTTATTAACTGGTATGGATGGTGCCTACATTATTAAAAGTATCGATGAAGATACGACATCGATTACCTACGAATTAACTGTTTCACTCTCGATGCCAATTCCAGCGATGATGCGACAGAAGGCCGAGAAGACAACTATCGATCAGGCGCTATCCCAACTTAAAAAAGCTCTAGAAGACTAATCACGAGTTATGGCCCTTACGATTGGTATTGATGTTGGTGGAACCAAGGTCCTAGGCGGAGTTGTTGATGAATCCGGCAAAGTTTTAGCTAAATCTAGAAAAGATACACCGCGCCAAGGCGGCAAAGCTCTCACACAAACAATTGCCGATGTCGCTAAAGAGTTATTGTCGCTTCACAGAGTTGAATCCGTTGGTGTTTCGGCTGCTGGATTTGTTTCATCGGATAGAAAAACGATGCTTGCAACTCCCAATATCGCCGACTGGAATGGCGTGAATTTAGATGATGAACTTACAACTCTAATTGGACTACCTGTCATAATCGAAAATGATGCCAATGCTGCGGCTTGGGGTGAGGCGAAGTTTGGTGCAGGTCAAAATCAAGATCACATGATGATGCTGACCGTTGGTACCGGAATTGGTGGAGGGATAGTTGTAAATGGCGCCCTCTACCGAGGTGCATTTGGAATTGCAGCGGAGTTTGGTCACATACGAGTAGTACCCGATGGTCATTTATGTGGGTGCGGTGCGCGCGGATGTTTTGAACAGTATGCATCTGGTAATGCTCTTCTGCGCCATGCGCGCGAATCAATTAATGCCAGCCCAGAGATTGCGCGAAATTTATTATCACGAGGTGATGGCACTATTGAAGGCCTAACGGGTTCGGCAATAACAGAGGCGGCTCGCGATGGTGATCCAGTAGCTCTCGCAGCCTTTAATACGACGGGTCAGTGGCTTGGCGCTGGAATCGCATCGCTGTCAGTAATTTTGGATCCGGCCTGCGTTGTCATTGGCGGGGGAGTAATCGGTGCGGGCGAGATTTTATTAAAGCCGGCCCGTGAAGCCCTTGAACGGACTATGCCATTTGCCGGAAAGCATCCCTATCCACAAATTATCGCGGCCCAACTAGGTAATGAGGCCGGACTCGTTGGCGTTGCCGACTTAGCGCGTCTTTAATTTTCAAACGGGTAAGTAAGACCAATCTGGGCTCTCAACTGATCCATTGACTTCATGACTTCTAAAGTTTGATCCCAAGGCATCAATGGTGACTCCAGTGCACCTGCCCTAACGACTCGGGCCATTTCAATTGCCTGTTCGCGAAGGCCATGTCCGGTGTATGAATTTGGATATTCAGTGACCGTGCCATCAAATAGAACAACGCGCATAGAGGTCGGATTATAAAAAGTTGTATCGATTTCAAGGCGGCCTAATAAACCACTAATGACTGCCCGACATGGTGTTTGGGCAACCATCGTTGTGTTGATTACGCCTTGAACGCCATCTGCATAATCAAAGATTGCACTCGTCTGAGCATCTACTCCGCGATCGGTCATGACCGCGCGCGCGGTTATGTGTGTTGGTGTTCCAAGAACTAAATGCAGGAAAGAAACGGGGTAGATTCCAAGATCTAATAGCGCTCCGCCGCCCAAAGCTGGATCCATCAAGCGAGGAATATTTCGATCTGCTAATCGTTGGCCATGGTCTGCTTCAACGGTTTGAATTTGACCCAATGTGCCAGCGTTAAGAATTTCACGCACCGTTGCGATGTGCGGTAAATAGCGCGTCCACATCGCTTCAAGAAGTGCAACTTTATTTTCTCTGGCTGTGTCAATCATTAACTGTGCCTGCTTAGCCGAGATTGCAAAAGGTTTTTCGCACAAAACTGGTTTGCCTGCCTTAAGTGCTAAGAGAGTGTGTTCTAGATGCATTGGATGCGGAGTTGCAACATAGATTGCATCGATTTCTTTATCGCGCACTAACTCTTCATAACTTCCATATGCAATGGCACCTGGAAATAATTCTGCGAACGCTTGCGCTTTAGATAATGTGCGCGAACCAACTGCACCTATGGAGTGTCCTGGTGCGAGTTGAAGATCATCTACGAAGGCTTGTGCAATTCCACCAGGACCTAAAATTCCCCACCTAAAATTACTCATAGCTCCACTCCATCATCCTCGTGATAGTCACGATTAAACCAGCGCAAAATCGCACGCTTTGCCGAATAAAAAAAAGTTCGTGGAGTTTGAACTGGGGGATTTGGTGCGATGAAATGGTCGTTGCGATCGATCGCCTCGAGTTCATCGAGATACGTTGAAGGGCTCGATTCATCCAGCGACAGGCCAGATACGATGGAATCAAACTCGCTGCGAATGAGCTCTTCCTCGTCGAAATCATCGCCGTTAGGCCCGATGGGTTCTTTATTCACCCTCAGATAGTGTCATACGGAGCAATAGCGGCTAAATTAGGGTTGTGCTCACCAATCTCCCCTATGGCGCCCTTCGGGCATTTCTGACGCCATTTTTGATGACGGCTTTTCGTCCCAAAGTTAAGGGCCTGCGCAATGTGCCGGGTAAAGGGCCAGTCATCATCGCCTCTAACCATCTTTCATTTAGCGATTCAATCTTCATGCCCTTAGTCGTTCCACGCAAAGTTACCTTTCTGGCCAAGAGTGAGTACTTCACATCTCCTGGACCGAAAGGGCTCCTCAAGAAGTTAACTTTCATCGCCCTTGGCCAAGTTCCAGTCGATAGATCTGGGGGACGGCGCAGTGAGGCCGCGCTCATCACAGGCTTGAAAGTTTTAGCCGAGGGTGACTGCTTGGGAATCTATCCCGAAGGTACGCGATCACCCGATGGTCGTTTATACAAGGGTCGTACGGGAATCGCACGTCTTGCAATCGAATCGGGTGCACCCGTCATTCCAGTTGCGATGTCAAATACCGACAAGATTCAACCCACGGGCAAAGTTATTCCTAACTTACATAGAGTTGGAATGATATTTGGCGAGCCAATGTACTTTGAGGGCGACTCAACGGATTTGCTCTACTTGCGCGAAGTAACCGACAAAATTATGAATAAGATTCAAGAGATGTCAGGTCAAACCTACGTAGACATTTACGCCCCTAAAAAGAGCGCACCTGAAGATATTAACGTTGCCGGCGAAGAGGACTAAAGCGTATCTAAAGCGTTGCGAGCTCCAACATATGTACAGGTAGTGCAATCCACACCGGCGTCGGGCAGTTCGCCCTCTAGAACAGTTATGAAATTCTCAATCGTTGCCAGAAAATTCGGAACGTCGCGCTCTACTGGCAAATATTTTTGTCGAACACCAAAACCATAAGAATCTGATGAATCACCGATGGCTGACTCTGGATTCCAGACCAATAGCCCGATTGATGCAACGCTTGCACCTTTTCCGGCAGCGGGATTTTCCAGCGAATATGCATACGCCTCAAGCTGAGGTGAATAAAAGGCTCCGTTATCGCGCGCGCTATCAGAGACTTTACAATCTATAAGACCAATAGTTCCATCAACATTCGTTGCAACTAAATCGTATTTTCCTAAGATGCGCCAACGCGTATCAACGCCATTTACTTGCAGCGGCTTGCTCTTTACCCATTCGCCCCACTTAGTAACCGTTCCTGGTCGCAGCGAAGGATCAATTGTTGGCATATCGGCGTTGTGGAAATGCTCTTCTTGCATAGTGGCAAAGGTGCCAACGAGCGGAAATTGTCCGGGCATAATGAGTTTGTACCAATACTTAATCCATAAGCAACGCTTACATGTAGAGAGGCCAAAAGTTAAGTCAGAGGGGGAGATATTCTCGCGTGCGGGCTTAATGGGTTTTTTCATATACGTATTCTGTCTCTACCCTCTGACAATTGCTGAAATCAAGACGGCAAGGCCCAAAATGATCATGATGGAGCCGCCCGTTGCCCGGAGTTTCTCCAATCGCCGTGGTTCAGTAGCCAACCATTGGCGAACGGTGCCAGCAAGTAATCCCCACGAACCATCTGAGATAAAAGCTAACGCTGAAAAAATTCCACCGAGCAGAATGAGTTGGCCTGTGATGTGTCCGCGATCTCTATCGATGAACTGTGGCAGAACTGCGGCGTAAAAAACTATCGCTTTAGGATTTAGCGCCCCAACCCAGAAACCATCGCGCATTGACTTTACTAAGCCAGGCGCCGAACCACCTTGGTTCGTCATATCGGCGGCATGAATGTGGCGATGTTTGATGGCATCGAGCCCTAAATAAATTAAGTACATTCCTCCGCCCCACTGGACGGCTTTGTATGCAAGATCTGATCGTTGCAAAATTGGACCAAGCCCTAGAGCGACGAAGACCGATAAAACAAATGAGCCAGTGACGTTTCCGGCAACGGTAAAGACGGCCGTCTTGCGCCCCCAAGCAATGGCGCGTGCGATGACAAATAAAACGCTGGGGCCAGGTGCCAAAATGATTACCATCGCGGCCACGATGTATTCAGTTAGCCGCGATGGAATCACCATCTAACTAGATTAGTTGTTGCCGCGGGATGAAGCAATCGAATGAAGGACTCGATATCCAACGATGGCGACCAAAGTCGCGTTAATGATTCCGCTGAATGTGTAATCTCCGCGTGTCCATGACATATCTGAGATGCCGATAATGAGCGCAGAGGCTGCAACAATCAAATTTGTTGAGTTAGCAAAATCAACTTTGCCCTCAATCCAAATACGAGCACCCAGTACGCCGATCATTCCAAATAGAGCTACACCAACGCCACCGAGGGCTCCGACTGGAGTAGAGCTAAGAACTGCGCCGAACTTAGGTGAGAGTGATAGGCCAATTGCGCCAACACCGGCGATCCAATATGCCGCAGTCGAGTAAACGCGAGTGGCAGCCATGACGCCGATATTTTCAGCATATGTTGTCGTACCTGAACCGCCGCCTAAGCCGGCAAGGGTCGTTGCAATTCCATCGGCCATTAGCGCCGTTCCCATTTGATCATCTAAATTCTTGCCCGTCATTGCAGATACGGCCTTAACGTGTCCAACGTTTTCTGCAATCAGAACTAGAACTACGGGAAGAAATAGAACGATCGCTTTGCCGTCGAAAGTTGGAGATGTAAATGTTGGAAGCGCGAACCATTTTGCCGCAGTGATTCCAGCAGTTTTAACATCGCCCATTGCATAAGCTGCGGCGTAACCAACGACAAGGCCTGCAAAGATACTAATGCGACTTAAGAAGCCACGGGCAGCTGCAGCGATGAGTGCGATAGATGCCAATGTAATAAGTCCGATTTTTGGTCCAGCAGCAAAGTTATTCTTTGCCGCCCCTGCCAAGTTAAGACCAATGACCATAACGATGGTTCCGGTAACAACAGGTGGCAACATCCAGTTAATCCAACCGATGCCTGCTTGACGAACGATCAGACCAACTACGGCCAAGATCACGCCGGTTATTACAACGCCGCCGAGAGCTGCCGACATTCCACCATGTGTCTTGGCAGCTGCAATGGGCGCCAAGAAAGCAAATGAGGATCCGAGATAGCTAGGGACTTTGTTCTGAGTCAGTGCTAAGAAGAGAAGAGTTCCAATGCCAGAGAAGAAGAGTGTGGTCGTTGGAGGAAAGCCGGTAATGATTGGAACGAGGAAGGTGGCGCCAAACATTGCGGCGATGTGCTGTAGACCCACACCAATTGTCCGGGGCCAGGTAAGGCGCTCGTCGGTTGAAACGACGTCGCCCTGTGATATTGACTTGCCATCTCCATGCAGTTTCCATGTAAGTAGAGACATGTATCGTCCTATTCCTAGTGGCCCATCGGCTGTGATGGACGCTGATAAATAGATTAGAGCCCAAATGAGCGAAAATGAGGCATACGCCACACCCGGGAAGGGGTTAATTAGGCGAGTTTGAGTTGCACCATTTGAGGTATCGGAATAGATTACGTCTCGATATATCGAATCGATATATACCCCGATAGGTCAGATATGGAGGGCCAAAGCGATGCGCTCACGTAGCGATTCACTCGAGTTCGCTCTTCTTGGCCTGCTATCTCAAACACCTTTGCATGGCTATGAGCTACGCAAACGTATGGGAACGATCTTTGGGCCATTTCGCGCCCTTTCATTCTCAGTCCTTTATCCCCAACTTCGCCGCATGGTCGAAGCTGGAGTAATCGAGGAGAGTCTGGTTGAGGCAACATCGCGGCGCTCGCGAATCGTTTATGCCATTACCGAAAAAGGAACAACCCGTTTTTCAAATCTAACGGAGACTGTTAGTCCAGATACATGGGAGGACGAAGGCTTTGAAATTCGCTTCGCATTTTTCTCCCCGACATCGTCAAAGAACAGAGTGAGAATTCTTGAGGGGCGCCATCGCCGCCTCAAGGAGAAAGCGGAAATTCTGCGCGGTGAACTCGAGAAGTCACCGATTGGAATCGATAAATATCTAGAGGAGTGGCGACGCCACTCTCTGGAGTCAGCTGATCGAGAGATTGCTTGGCTGGAAGACATGATCAAAACCGAGAGGAAATAAAGTGAACATAACAACCGGGAAAGGCGACATCCGTGTTGCAATAATTGGCGTGGGAAACTGTGCTAACTCCCTAGTTCAAGGCGTTACCTATTACAAGGATGCAGCTATTGACCAGGAGATTCCAGGGCTAATGCACGCAGTTGTTGGGGGATACCACATCTCTAGCATCAAGTTTGTTGCAGCATTCGACGTTGATGCCAAGAAAGTCGGCCTAGATTTAGCCGATGCAATCTGGGCCAGCGAAAATAACACAATTAAATTTAGTGACGTAGCCAAGACTGGTGTTCCAGTTCTTCGTGGAGTTACAAATGATGGTCTCGGAAAATACTACAAGGAGACAATCACAGAGTCTGACGCCCCTGCCGTAGATATGGTGCAGGTCCTTAAGGATGAGGCAGTAGATGTTCTCATTTGCTACTTACCGGTTGGTTCAGAGGTTGCGGCAAAGTACTACGCACAGTGCGCAATCGACGCGGGATGCGCATTCGTTAATGCTCTTCCTGTCTTTATCGCATCCGACCCAGTATGGGAAAAGAAGTTTGCTGATGCCGGTCTTCCAATCGTCGGAGATGACATTAAGAGTCAAGTAGGTGCCACAATCACGCACCGCATTATGGCCAAGCTTTTCCAGGATCGTGGAGTGCACTTAGATCGCACCTACCAATTAAACGTCGGTGGAAATATGGATTTCAAGAACATGCTCGAGCGTGATCGTCTTGAATCAAAGAAAATTTCAAAGACTAACTCGGTTACATCTCAACTTGATCATGATTTAGGTGAGAAGAATGTTCACATCGGACCTTCTGATTACATTCCTTGGTTAGATGATCGCAAATGGGCCTACGTTCGCCTCGAAGGCCGTGCATTTGGCGATGTTCCACTTAACCTTGAATACAAGCTAGAGGTGTGGGATTCACCTAACTCAGCTGGCGTAATCATCGATGCTCTACGTTGTGCAAAAATCGGTTTGGATCGCAAGATTGGTGGAGCTCTGCTCTCACCATCTAGCTACTTCATGAAGACTCCGCCGATTCAGTACACCGATGAGGCCGCTCATAATAAGGTTGAAGACTTCATCTCTGGAAAGTTAGATCGCTAAGAAAATAAAAAGATTGCACGAAAAAGCCCCCTGGCAAGATGCCAAGGGGCTTTTTCTAACCCCTCACGGAGAGTTGAGGGTTAAATCGTCGCGTCCTCAGGGGTGCGACGAATATTGCGAAGTCCAGCAAAAACAAAGAGGAACATAACAATTGCTCCCACGAGAGTAACTTTCGCAGCAATTGCTGCGATCATTCCAAGAGTTCCAAATGCATAAGCATTTAAGAGCATTCCTCGAAGTGATTCGCCCTTAAATACTGTCTCTACCGTTGCATTTGCCTTATCCAATGCGGCTTTCAAATCTGCATTATTTGGGTCCATTGCAGCTGCCCCTGCAGCTGCTCGTGCCAATCCAGATGCGGCCGCATACGTTGGCATTTCTGATAAGTGGAAACCAATGTAATGATCGGCATACATCTGAGCTTGCTTGCCGGTAGACATTACAGATTTTCCGTTTTCCTTAAAGAATGCAACGGTTGCTGCATCTGCTTTTGGATCACCATTACTAGGTGGAATTGTGATTTTTTGTGCTTGCAACTGTGATGCCACAGTTCCGCTAGCAAAAGTTGCGCCCCAGTTAAGTAAACCTGCAGCGATTAGTAAAAAAACTCCAAGACCGAAACCTACGAAAGTTACGATCTTGTCAAAAGTATGGCGCTTCATTTAATATCTCTCCCTCTTAGGCATCCGTAAATAGATGCAGTGCTAATTGAACTAGCAATGGAGTAGATGGGTTAGTAAAAGCGCGAGAGACAGCCCTCGTATCGAAAAGAAAACAGGAGAGAAGGGGCAGCCCTTAGTTAAATGTGATGTACAAGACTAAAAAAGATTAGTCGACGTGACGGTCACACATGCTTCGGCCATCTGGGCCAACCGTCATGTGCGAACAAGGGACATTGAGTTGATCAAAGGCCTTGTCACCGTAATGCGTACGAAAAGCTAGCGCTAATAACACGCGAAGATTTGTATCACCATCGGATTTAATGCCAAAAACTTGAGCGCTTCGACTCACTGTGTTCTCGATAACTTTTTCACTGTGCGATGTTTGTGTTGCAATCGCCGAGTTAGATTTTCCCTCACAGACCAACTGCAAAACAAGTTGCTCAAAAGGGGATAGTTCGCGGGTCGTTATCGTTATATCTCTAGCCATGATGGGCACCTCTCCGTGGTGTACCTATTCTCTACCAAGACTTATCGATAGACCACCATTAAGATGCTCGAATGAGTGACTTCTTGAACACACAAATTGGGGCGGTCCGCTACCTGGCCTTTAATAGACCGCAAAAAATGAATGCCCTGACTAAGGGCATGTACGAGGGGTTAGCCCGAGGCCTCAATGAGGCTGCTGGAGACTTCAGTGTTCGAGCAGTTGTCATTACTAGTGAGGGTGATCATTTCACCGCCGGCAATGACATCGTCGACTTTATGGATAATCCTCCGACAGGTGAATCCAGCGAGGTCGCCACATTTTTAGCTGCGCTCTTGAATTTTCCTAAACCTTTAATTGCCGCAGTAAAGGGAAATGCTATAGGTGTCGGTACAACGATGTTGTTGCACTGTGATGTTGTGGTTGCAGCCCCGAATACAAATTTCTCAATGCCCTTTGTTTCTCTCGGTCTAGTGCCCGAAGCGGGCTCGACTTTTCTCTTTCCAGCCCTTGTTGGTTATCAAAGAGCGGCAAAGATATTTTTAACAGGTGAATCATTTAATGCAAACCAAGCCCTCGAAATGGGTTTGATCGCTGAAATTGATTCTGATGCTCTAGCTGGCGCAAAAAGAATCGCCGAACAAATCGCCGAACAACCACCGCAAGCTATTATCAATACGAAAGCTTTGCTCAAAGCTCGCAACCATGATTCGGTTGCGGCAGTTATGAAAGCCGAGTTTGAAATATTCGCACTTGCTTTGCAATCCGATGAGGCCATGGAGGCCTTCATGAAGTTTATGGCCAAGAAGGGTTCATCATGAGTCTTGCCGGTAAAAAGATTTTTATTACAGGAGGATCGCGCGGAATTGGTTTAGCAATCGCACTTCGTGCAGCGGCCGATGGTGCATCAGTTGCAATCGCAGCTAAGACGACTGAGGTTAATCCAAAACTTCCGGGAACAATTTATACCGCCGCCGAAGAGATTAATGCCGCTGGTGGAACTGCCCTTCCTATCCAATGCGACTTGCGCGACGAAAATGCGATTGAAGCGGCAGTAAAACTGGCCGCCGATACGTTTGGCGGTATCGATATTTTGATTAATAATGCCAGTGCCATTAACTTAACTAAGACTGAGGCAACCCCAGCTAAGCGCTTTGACTTAATGTTTGACGTTAATGTGCGAGGTACGTTTTTAACCTCGCAAGCCGCTATTCCTCATTTACGTGCATCGGCTGCAGCGGGGCGCAACCCTCATATTCTCAATCTCTCCCCACCGCTTTCGATGAAACCGGTCTGGTTTAAGAACCACGTCGCTTACACAATGGCGAAGTATGGAATGAGTATGTGTGTTCTTGGGATGGCCGCAGAGTTCAAGCGCGATGGAATCGCAGTAAATGCCCTTTGGCCTCGCACCGTAATCGACACTGCAGCCCTGCAGATGATTCCGGGTATTGATGCTAGCGCCGGCCGTA